>NZ_BAAATE010000044.1:0-67015 GCF_039533245.1 Nonomuraea recticatena
GTGTGGAGCAGGGGTTGGAGCTGTTCGACGCGGCTGTGTCGAGTCCTGATCCGTTGGTGGTGGCCGCGCGGTGGGACATGGCGGGGCTGCGCGCCAGAGCAGAGGCGGGCGAGCTGCCTGTCATGCTCCGCGGGCTCGTCCGCGCACCCCGACGCACCGCCGGAACCGGCGCCGGAGCCGGACCTGGCGCGCTCGCAGGACGCCTGGCCACGCTGCCCCGCCAGGACGCGCTCCGCCTCCTCGTCGACACCGTCCGCGCCCAGGTCGCCGCCGTCCTCGCGCACGGCAGCCCCGACAGCGTCCAACTCGACCGCCCCTTCAACCAGCTCGGCTTCGACTCCCTCACCGCCGTCGAGCTGCGCAACCGGCTCAACGCCGACACCGGCCTGCGCCTGCCGCCCACGCTCGTCTTCGACCACCCCACCGTCAACGCGCTGGCCGCCTACCTGGCCGAAGTCCTCGCCCCCGCGCCGCCCTCAGCCGAGGACACGCTGCGCAGGGCGCTGGAGCAGATCGACGACCTGCTCCTCAACGCCAACGGGGAGGGAGACGTCGTCCGCGCACGGCTCGTGCCGATCCTGCAGGGCGCGCTCACCAAGCTCGGAGCCGCCCCAGGGGACGCCGGCGGTGTGATGGACAAGATCGACACCGCCTCCGACGAGGAGATCTTCGCCCTCATCGACAACGAACTGTGACGACATGACCGCGACAGGAAAGGCTCCACCGATGGGGACCGAGGACAAGCTCCGCGCCTACCTCAAACGCGTGACCGTCGAACTGGCCCAGACCCGCCGCCTCCTCGCCGAGGTGGAGGAGCGACGCGACGAGCCCATCGCCGTCATCGGCATGGCCTGCCGTTACCCCGGTGGCGCGGACACCGCCGAGGGCTTCTGGGACCTGCTCAGGGACGGCCGGCACGCGGTCCGCGAAGTGCCCTCCACCCGGTGGGACATCGACGAGTACTACGACCCAGACCCGCGGGTCCCCGGCGGCATCTACACCCGCTACGGCACCTTCCTCGACGACATCGCCGGCTGGGACGCCGAGTTCTTCGGCCTGTCACCCCGCGAGGCCCTGCGCATGGACCCCCAGCAGCGCATGCTCCTGGAGCTCGCATGGGAGGGCCTGGAGAACGCCGGCCTGTCACCGTCACGGCTCAGAGGCAGCCGCACCGGCGTCATGGTCGGCTTCATGGACACCCTCCAGTACGGCAGGCTCCAGATCGAGTGGCAGGGCCGCGACGCCCTGTCCGACCCCTACCTCGGCCAGGGCGCCATCCCCAGCGTCGCCGCCGGGCGCATCGCCTACCAACTCGACCTGATCGGCCCCACCCTCACGGTCGACACCGCCTGCTCCTCCTCGCTCATCGCCGTCCACCTGGCCGCCGAGAGCCTGCGCAGAGGAGAGTGCGACCTCGCGCTGGCGGCGGGGGCGTCCCTGTCGCTGCACCCCACGCTCTACATCCAGGCGTGCGCCGGGCTCATGATGTGCCCCGACGGCAGGTGCAAGACCTTCGACGAGAACGCCGACGGCTACGTCATGGGCGAGGGCGGCGGCCTCGTCGTGCTCGAACCGCTGTCCAAGGCCCTGGCCAACGGCCGCCGCATCCGCGCCGTGCTGCGCGGCTCGGCCGTCAACCAGGACGGCCGCAGCAACGGGCTCACCGCCCCCAGCCGCAGGGCCCAGGCCGACGTGATCACCCGCGCGCTCGCCGCCGCGCACGTCACGCCCGACGAGATCGACTATGTCGAGGCGCACGGCTCAGGCACCCACCTCGGCGACGCCATCGAGCTGTCCGCGCTGCACGACGTCTTCGGCGGACGCCCCGCGAGCCGCCCCCTCATGGTCGGCGCCGTCAAGACCAACATCGGCCACACCCAGGCCGCCGCCGGGGTCGCCGGCCTGATCAAAACGGTGCTCATCCTGGAGAACGAGCTGATCCCGCCCAGCCTCAACCTCAGCACCCCTGCCGCCGCCATCCCCGGCGACGGCACCGTGCAGCCCGTCACCGGAGCGCTGCCCCTGCCCCGCCAGGACACCCCGAGGCTCGCCGGCGTCAGCTCCTTCGGGCTGTCGGGCACCAACGCGCACCTCGTCCTGCAGGCGCCCCCGTCCCCCGCGAGCGCCGACCGACCTGCGGGGGAGGTTCCGGCCGCGCCGTACGTGCTGCCGCTGTCGGCGGGCAGCGAGGCGGCGCTGCGAGAGCAGGCCGACCGCCTGGCCGGCTGGCTCGAAGAGCGGCCGGGTTCCGCCCTGGCCGACGTCGCCCACACGCTCCAGACCGGCCGCGCCGAACTGGACCACCGTCGCGCCCTCGTCTGCGCCGACACCGGCGAGGCCCTGCGGCAGCTGCGCTCCGCCGCCGCCGGCGGTCACCGCGTCAAGCGCCGCCCCCGCATCGCCTTCCTGCTCCCCGGCGTCGGCGACCAGTACGCCGGCCTCGGCAGGGAGCTGTACGCCGCCGAACCCGTCTACGCCGAGACCGTCGACCGGTGCGTCGAGCTCGTGCGTCGACGCTCAGGCGTGGACCTTCACCCCCTGTTCTTCCCCGAAGGCGCCACCCCCGCCGGCCGCCCCGCCGACCTGGCCGCCCTCCTCGGCCGGGCGCGCGAGGAGTCCGGCGACTCCCACGACCCGCTCGACCAGGCCGCGATCGCCCATCCCTTCCTGTTCACCGTCGAGTACGCGCTCGCCAGGCTCCTCGGCCACTGGGGCGTCACGCCCGACCTGCTCGTCGGCTACAGCCTCGGCGAGTACGTCGCCGCCTGCCTGGCCGGCGTGTTCACCCTCGAAGACGCCCTGCACGTGGTCGTCGAGCGGGCCCACCTGATCAGCGCCGTGCCCGCGGGACGCATGGTCGCGGTCGCCGCCCCCGAGGACCGGATCCGCGCCGCCCTCGCGGGAAGCGGCGCCGAAGTGGACGTCGCCGCCCGCAACGGGCCCGCGATGACCGTGCTCAGCGGCCTGCCCGCCGAGATCGACGCCGTGACCGCCGCGCTCGCGGCGGACGGCCTCGCCTGCCGTCCCCTGCGCTCGGCGCACGCCTTCCACTCCACGCTGCTGCAGCCTGCCAGGGAGAAGCTCGCCGCCGTGCTGGAGGGCGTGACCCGGCATCCTCCGGCCATCGCCATCGTGTCCAACCTGACCGGGCGGCAGCTCACCGCCGACCAGGCCACCAGCACCTCCTACTGGGCCGACCAGCTCGTCGGCACCGTCCGCTTCGCCGACGGCGTCCGGCACTGCCTGGAGCAGGAGGTGTCCGCGTTCGTCGAACTCGGCCCCGGCCAGACACTCGGCGGGCTGGTCCGCCAGAATCTGACCGGCGGCACCGGCGGCGCCGCCGCCGTCCTCGGCACGCTCACCCCGCGGTGGAACGCGGCGGAGAGCAGGCAGAGCCATGGCGACCTCGTCGCCACCTGCGCCACGCTGTGGGAACTCGGCGTGGACGTCACCTGGGACCTCGCCAGGCCGGGCCGCGGCCGGGTCCTCGACCTGCCCACCTACCCCTTCCAGCGCGTCCGCTTCTGGCCCGAGCCGACCCAGCCCCTCCCCGAGACCGCCGGGACAGGGACGGCCGAACCCGCCGATCACACCTTCGCCCCCACCTGGCGGCGCGACCCCGCCGCCCGCGCCACCTCACCGGCCGGCCGCCCGCTGTCCGGCCCGCTCGTCGTCTTCGCCGACCCCGAGGGGGCCGGGACGGCCCTCGCCGACCTGGCCGCCGCGTCCGGCACTCACGTCGTCGAGGTGGTGCCCGGCACCGGGCCGCGCCGCGAAGGACGCCGCCTCACCATCGACCCCGCCGACCCCGCGCAGTACGCCGAGGCGTTCGCCGGGCTGGGCGACGGGCCCGTGCACGTGGCCCATCTGTGGAGCCTGGCCGTTCCCGGCGCGAAGGGAGCGGCCCCGCCCGGCGATGACGACCTGCGCGCCGCCGTGGAGCACGGCTTCCACAGCCTCATGCTCGCCGTGCAGGCGCTGGGGGAGCGGCCCGCCCGGTTGCTCACCGTGACACGGGGGGCGGCGGACATCCTCGGCGGCGACGCCACCGCGCCCCACCAGGCGCTGGCCCACGGGCTGGGCCGCGCGGCGCGGCACGAGTACCCCGGCCTCACCTGGTCAGGCGCCGACCTCGACCCCGGCGCCCCGCTCGACGACGCCGCCCCGCAGCTCCTCACCGAGCTGCTCACCGAGCCCGGCGCGGGCGACGCCCCCGACTCGCCCGACCCGCTCACCGGCTGGCGGCGCGGCCGGCGCTGGGTACGCGGCTGGACCCCCGTCCCCGGCCACGCCGAGCCGGACCTGCCCCCCTGGCGCCCCGACGGCACCTACCTCATCACCGGAGGCACCCGCGGCCTCGGCATGGCTCTGGCCAGGCACCTCGTCCGCGCGGGCGTCCGCCGCCTCGCCCTCCTCGCCCGGACCCCTCTGCCCGAGGGCGACGAAGAGGTCGCGCGGCTGGAGGCCGCGGGCGCCGAGGTGCTGCTGCTGACCGCCGACGCGGGGGTCCCCGAGCAGCTGCGCGCCGCCCTCAGACGAGCGCGGGAGCACTTCGGCGCGCTGCACGGCGTGATCCACGCCGCAGGACTGCCCGCCGGCGGGCTGCTGGTGCGGCGCACCCCCGCCGAGGCCGCCCAGGTGCTCGCCCCCAAGGTGTACGCCATGGGCCCGCTCGCCGAGCTGGTCGGCCAGGACACCCCCGAGAACGAGCGGCTCGAACTGCTCGTCCTCTACTCCTCCGCCGTCACCGCCTTCGGCGGCATCGGCGAGGGCGACTACTGCGCCGCCAACACCGTGCTCGACGCCTACGGCCAGGCCCTGGCCGGCGCCGCGCCCTCCACCCGGGTCGTCTCCGTCGCCTGGGGGCCCTGGCAGCACGACGTCTGGCAGTCGGAACGGCTCGGGACCACCGGCGGCCTCGCCGACAGGGTCGCCGCCTACCGCGCCCGCTACGGCTTCGCCGACGACGCCGGATGCGCCCTCCTGGACCGCATCCTCGCCGGTGGCCACGGCTCGGTCATGGCCGTCAGGCAGCCGCTGCGCGAGGTGCTCGACGCCTGGACGAACATGCTCGACCTGGACGGCCTCCTCCAGGCGGCCACGGCCGCGCCGCAGGGCGAGCGCTTCCCCCGGCCCCGCCTGCGCACCGACTTCGCCGCACCGAGGACCGAGGCCGAGGCCAGGATGGCCGACCTGTGGGGCGCCTACCTCGGCATCGACCAGGTCGGCGTGCACGACCCGTTCTTCGACCTCGGCGGCAACTCCCTGACCGGCATGGCCATGGTGCTCGCCATCGAGAAGGACCTCGGCCGTCCCATCGCGCCCGCGGTGCTGTTCGAGCACCCCACCGTCGCCGCCTTCGCGGCCGCACTGGACGGCGGCGGCGACCCCGGCGCGCAGGAGGCGCTCTCCACCAGTTCCGCACGGGGGCAGCGGCGGCGCCGGGCCCGTTCAGGCAATCGCAAATGAGGCCGGACATGAGGACGGTAGACGTGATCGACGACATCGACGGCCCTGGCACCGACATCGCGATCGTCGGCATGTCCGGCCGCTTCCCCGGGGCGTCAGGCGTCGCCGAGCTCTGGTCGGCCATCCGCGCGGGAGCCTCAGGGATCACCCGCTTCACCGACGAGGAGCTGCGGGCCGCCGGCGTCCCCGCCGAGCTCGTGGACGACCCCGCGTACGTGAAGGCCGCGCCGGTCATCGACGGCGTCGAGGAGTTCGACGCGGCCTTCTTCGGCTTCAGCCCAAAGGAGGCCCAGATCCTCGACCCGCAGCACCGGCTGTTCCTGGAGCACAGCTGGGCGGCGCTGGAGGACGCGGGCTGCGACCCCAAGCGCTTCGACGGCGCCATCGGCGTGTTCGGCGGTTGCGCCCACAGCTCCTACATGCAGAACAACCTGCTGCCCAGCGGCATCACCGCCGTCATGGGCGACCTCGCCGTCGGCCTGGCCAACGACAAGGACTCGCTCACCACCCGGGTGGCGCACACGATCGGCCTGTCGGGCCCCAGCTACGGCGTGCAGAGCTACTGCTCCACCTCGCTCGTCGCCGTGTGCGCCGGCGCCTCGAGCCTGGCAGGCTACGAGTGCGACCTGGCCCTGGCCGGCGGCGTCGCGGTCAACGTGCCGCAGCGGGTCGGCTACCTGTACCAGCAGGGCGGCATCGCGCCGCCGGACGGCAGGTGCCGCGCCTTCGACGCGCGCGGCCTCGGCAGCCCGCTCGGCAGCGGCGTCGGCGTCGTCGCCCTGCGGCGCCTGGAGGACGCGCTGGCCGACGGCGACCAGATCTACGCGGTCATCCGCGGCTGGGCGGTCAACAACGACGGCGGGCGCAAGGTCGGCTTCACCGCGCCCGGCGTGCAGGGCCAGGCCGCCGTCATGGCCGAGGCGCTGGCCAGCGCCGACCTCTCGCCCGCCGACATCGACTACATCGAGGCGCACGGCACAGGCACCGCACTCGGCGACGCCGCCGAACTGGCCGCGCTCCAGCAGGTCTACGGCGGCCAGTCGCTGCTGATCGGCTCCGTCAAACCCAACGTCGGCCACCTGGACCGGGCCGCGGGCGTGACCAACCTGATCAAGGCCGCGCTCGCCCTGCGCCACGACGAGATCCCGCCCACGCTCAACCTGTCGGAGCCGAACCCGCAGCTCGGCACCGGTGAGGCCCGGCTCGACGTGGTCACCAGGCTGCGCAGCTGGCCGCGCGAGGCCGGCCGCATCCGCAGGGCAGGGGTGAGCGCGTTCGGCATCGGCGGCACCAACGCCCACGTGGTGCTGGAGGAGGCGCCGCTGGTGCCCAGGACCGAGGAGAGCCCGCGCCCGGAACCGCTGATCTGGTCGGCGCGCACGGCCGCGGCCGCCGACGAGATGACCGCCCGGCTCGCCGGCCACCTCGCGGGCGACGGGCGCGAGCACCGGCTGGCCGATGTCGCCCACACGCTGCAGGCCGGACGGCAGCAGTTCGGACACCGCAGGCTGCTGGTCGCCTCCTCCACCGCCGAGGCCGCCGTGGGGCTGGCGGGCGCGACCGTGCTCGGCCGCGCCGAGAGCCGCACCGACCGGCCCGTCGCCTTCCTCATCGCGGGCACCGGCGAGCAGTACCCCGGCATGGCCGCCGAGCTGTACGTCAGCGAGCCGGTCTTCGGCGAGGTGCTCGACGACTGCCGCGCGCAGCTGCGCAGGCTCATGGGCGGCGCCGACCCGCTCGCCGAGATGCTCGCCCCCAGGACGCCCCCGGCGGACGGCACGCTCGGCGCGCTGTTCGGCCGCGCGCCCGAGCCCGCCGCCGCGACCCCGACCGGCGTGCTGCAGCCCGCCCTCTTCGCGGTGGAGTACGCGCTCGCCAGGCTCGTCCAGTCGTGGGGGATCCAGCCGGCGATGCTGGCCGGGTACAGCCTCGGCGAGTACGTGGCCGCCTGCCTGGCCGGCGTCCTCTCCCTGGAATCGGCGCTCGCCCTCGTCACCCACCGCGCCCGCCTCATCGACGAGCTGCCCGCCGGCGCCATGGCCGCGGTGCCGCTGGCCGCCGCGGACGTGCTGGAACGCATCGAACGCGCCGGCATCCCCGGTGTCGGCGTCGGCGCGATCAGCGGGCCCGAGCTCACCGTGCTGTCCGGCGAGCCGCAGGGCATCGCCGCCGTCAGGGCGCTCCTGGAGGCCGAGGCGGTGCCGTGCAGGCCGCTGGCCACCACGCACGCCTTCCACTCCGCCATGATGGAGCCGCTCCGCGAAAGGCTCACCTCGTGGATCGCCGCCAACGTGCCGCTGCACGCGCCGCGCGTGCCGTACGTGTCCAACGTCACGGGCGAGCCGGCCGTCGCTGAGCAGGTCACCGACCCGGCCTACTGGGCCGAGCACATGTGCGCGCCCGTCCGCTTCCACGACGTGCTGCGCACCCTCCTGCGGCAGGAGGGCGAGCCCGCGCTCCTGGAGATCGGGCCCGGCCAGTCGCTGGGCGCGATGGCGCGCGGTCACGCCGGCTGCCCGCCGGAGCGCTGGCCGCTCATCGTGGCGTCCATGCCCGGCGCGAGCGACCCCCGCCCCGCCCAGGCCGTGCTCGCCGAGGCGGCGGGGCGGCTCTGGCTGGCGGGCGTCCCGATCGACTGGACCGGCTACCGCCAGGACCGCCCCGTCGCCAAGGTCGGTCTGCCCACGTATCCCTTCCAGCGCGAGCGCTTCTGGGTGAACCCCCCAGGAGGCGGCGCAGCCGCCCTCCCCGGCGGCGCGCTCGCCCGCGACACCGCTCCCTCCGTCGGCGAGCCCATCCCCTCGAACGGGCGGGCGGGGGAGGGCGCGTCCGCCAGGGGCGGGGCCGGAGACGGCGCTTCGCGGGCCGCTCACGTGACGCTGATGACCCCCCGGTGGACACCCGGCGCGCCCGCAGAGGCCGGAAAGCAGGTCGCGCGCTGCGTCATCCTGCCCGACGACGCGGGAGCCGGCGAGGCGCTGGCCCGGGCGTTGCGCGCCGCGGGCACCGAGGTCGTCACCGTCACCGGCGGGAACGCCTTCACCGAGACGCCGGGCGGCTTCACCATCGACCCCGCCTCACCCGCCGACCACGCCGCCCTGGCAGAGCGCCTCGCCACCTCCGCCGGCGTCACCGTGGTCGACCTGCGCCTGCTCGACCGTCCGGAAGACGGTGACGGCAGGGACACGCTGCCTCCCGTGGCACGGCTGCTCGCCGCCTGGGGCGAGGCGGGCGCCGACTCCGCCCGCGTCCTCCTCGTCACGCGGGCCGGCCAGGCCGTCTCCGCCGGCGAGCGCCCCGATCCCGGGCAGGCCGCCGCCGCCACGCTCCCCATGGTCGCCAACCAGGAGTACCTGAACCTCGACTGCGCCACCGTCGACGTGGCACCCGGCGCGGACGCCGCCGAGGTGGCAGGCGCGCTCGCCGCAGAGGTGCGCCACCCGTCCGGTGACGTCTTCGTCGCCTACCGCGAAGGATCCCGCCTGATCCGCGCCTACACCCCCGCCGAGCCCGCGTCCGGGCCAGACGGAACGCCGATCCGGCCTGGCGGGACGTATCTCGTCACCGGCGGGCTCGGGGACGTCGGGCTGCTGCTGGCCGGGCACCTGGCCAGGAAGGGCGCAGGCCGCCTGATCCTGCTGAGCAGGGGCGGCGTGCCCGACGACGAGGGGCATCCGCGCCGCGTGGCCGTGGACGCGCTGCGCGAGCTGGGCGTCGAGGTCAGCACCCCCAGGGTGGACGTCACGGACGCCGCAGCCGTACGCGCGCTGCTCGCAGGGGAGAGCCGCCTGGACGGCGTCGTGCACGCCGCCGCCGTGACCACTCCCGACACCTTCAGCCCGCTGCGCGACCTCGAAGGTGACGGCGTCGCCAGGCACTTCGACGCCAAGGTCACCGGCGCCCTGACGCTGGAGCGGGCCCTCGCCGAGACGGACCACGCGCCCGACTTCTGCGTGCTGTTCTCCTCCACCTCCGCGTTGCTCGGCGGCATCACCTTCGGCAGCTACGCCGCCGCCAACGCGGCGCTGACCGCGATCGCCCACCGCCAGCACGAAGGCCCCGCTCCGTGGACGGCCGCGAGCTGGGACACCTGGTCGGTGACGCTCGACCGCATCGAGGGCGGGTTCGGCGCGGCCATGGCCGCCCACTCCATGACCGCCGACGAGGCGCTGGCCGCCTTCGACCGGCTGCGGGCCGCAGGCCACCCCCACGTCGTCGTGGCCGCGGGCGGCCTGGACGACCGCCTCCCCAGGGCGGTGCCGACGCTGCCGGGGGAGGCCGCAGCGGGGTCCGCGGCCGGAGGCGCCGACCGGTTTCCGCGGCCCGAGCTGCCCCAGCCCTACGCGGCGCCGACCTCGCAGTCCGAGCGCGACCTCGCCGGGCTCTGGTCGGAGGTGCTCGGCGTCGAGCCGGTCGGCACCCGTGACAACTTCTTCGACCTGGGCGGCAACTCCCTGGTGGCGCTGCAGATGCTGGCGCTGGTGAAGAAGCGCCACGGCATCGCGGTGCCGACCGTGACCCTGTTCGAGGCGCCCACGGTGCAGACGCTGGCCGCCGTCCTCGACGAGCGGCGCGGCGAAAGCGCCACCCAGCCCGTCCGGCAGCCCGTCAGGGCGGCGCCCGTCCATGTCACCGAGCGCGCCGACGAGGACCGGCGGATCGCGATCGTCGGCATGGCCGGCCGTTTTCCCGGCGCCCCCGACGTGTCCGCGTTCTGGCGGAACCTCAGGGACGGCGTCGAGTCGATCACGTTCTTCTCCGAGGAGGAGCTGATCGCCGCCGGGGCGGACCCCGCGCAGGTGCGCGACCCCGCCTACGTGCCCGCCAGGCCGGTGCTCGACGACGTCGGCGGCTTCGACGCCACGTTCTTCGGCATGAGCCCGCGCATGGCCGCGATCACCGACCCGCAGCAACGGGCCTTCCTGGAGGTCTGCTGGGAGGCCCTGGAGCAGGCCGGCTACGCGGCACCCGAGCACCGGGGCCGGGTCGGCGTGTTCGGCGGCGCCAACATCAGCACCTACCTGCTCAGGATGACCGACCACCTGCTCGGCGGCGGCCAGAAGGGCTTCACCGACTTCGAAGTGATCATGGGCAACGACAAGGACGCCCTGCCCACCACCGTCTCCTACCTGCTCGACCTGCACGGGCCCAGCGTCGCGGTGCAGACGTTCTGCTCCACCTCGCTGGTCGCCGCGCACCTGGCGGTGCAGAGCCTGCGCAACGGGGAGTGCGAGCTCGCCCTGGCCGGCGGCGTCTCCATCCGCGTGCCTGACCGCGTGGGCCACCTGTACGGGCCGGGCGGGCAGGAGTCGCCCGACGGGCACGTGCGCACCTTCGACGCCCGGGCCAAGGGCAGCATGTTCGGCGACGGCGCCGCCGCCGTCCTGCTCAAGCGCCTGCCCGACGCGCTGCGCGACGGCGACCACATCTGGGGGGTGATCCGCGGCTCGGCCATGAACAACGACGGCGCCATGAAGGTCGGCTACACCGCGCCGAGCGTCGTCGGCCAGTCCCGGGTGATCGCCGACGCGATGGCCGACGCCGGCGTCACCGGCGAGGACATCAGCTACGTCGAGGCGCACGGCACCGCCACCGAGCTGGGCGACCCGATCGAGGTGGCGGCGCTCACCCGCGCCTTCGGGCCCACCCGCGACAACCGGTACTGCGCGATCGGCTCGGTCAAGACCAACGTCGGCCACCTCGACCGCGCGGCGGGGGCGAGCGGCCTGATCAAGACCGCGTTCGCGCTGCGCGAAGGCGTGATCCCGGCCAGCCTGCACTACACCAGCCCCAACCCGGAAATCGACTTCGAGTCCGGCCCCTTCTACGTCAACACCGAGCTGTCACCGTGGCGGACCCGCGACGGCCGTCCGCGCATCGCGGGACTTAACTCGCTCGGCATGGGCGGCACCAACGTGCACATGGTGATCGAGGAGCCGCCCGCCCGCCCCGACGCGCCGCCTCCCGTCCGCCGCTACCAGGTGCTGCCGGTCTCGGCCCGCGGCGCCGCCGCCGCGGACGAGGCGTGCCGCCGGCTCGGCCGCCACCTGGCCGCCGAGCCGGACACGCGGCTCGCGGACGTGGCCTACACCCTGCAGGCCGGGCGCAAGACGTTCGAGCACCGGCGCGCGCTGGTCGCCGCCGACGCCGGCGCAGCGGCCGCCGCGCTGGGCGTCTGCACCGGCCTGCTCGGCAGGGTGGACACCGTCCAGGGCCGCAAGGTCGCCTTCCTGCTCGCAGGGGTCGGCGAGCAGTACCCCGGGCTCGCCGCCGACCTGCACCGGCACGAACCGGCCTTCCGTCAGGCGCTCGACGCATGCCTGCACCTCCTGGAGGAGGTCGTGGACCTCGAGGACGTCGCCGCCCTGCTGACCGGAGCCCGCGCCGCAGGCCCCGGCCTGGCCGCGCTGCTGGGCCCCGACGGCCCCCGCGACGAGCGGGCCGCGGCGCTGGCGCGGACCGAGGTCGCGCAGCCCGCGATGTTCGCCGTGGAGTACGCGCTGGCGCGCACCCTCATGGCGTGGGGCGCGCGGCCGGAGATCATGCTCGGGTACAGCCTCGGCGAGTACGTCGCGGCCTGCCTGGCGGGCGTGCTCTCCCTCGAGGACGCCGTCGCCCTGGTCGCCTACCGGGCGCGGCTCATCGCGGGCCTGCCCGCCGGGTCGATGCTCGCCGTCTCGATGCCCGCCGCCGCGCTGAGCCGCCGCTTCCGGCTGGAGGAGCGCGGGCTCGACGTCGCCGCGGTCAACGGCCCCCAGATCACCGTCGTCGCCGGTCCCGCCGAGCCCGTCGCCGCCCTGGCCGCCGAGCTGCGCGCCGCCGAGATCCCCTGCCGGCCCCTGGAGACCACCCACGCCTTCCACTCCCGCATGCTGGAGCCCGCGGCCCACGACCTCACCCAGTGGATCAAGGCCAACGTCACGCTCAACCCGCCCGCCATGCCGTACATCTCCAACGTCACCGGCGGCGTCGCGGACGCCGAGCTGGTGTGCGACCCCGGCTACTGGGCCAGGCACATGTGCGCGACCGTGCGGTTCGCCGACGGCGCCGACCGGCTGCTGGCCGACCCCGAGCTGGCCGTCGTGGAGATCGGGCCGGGCCAGTCGCTCGGCGCGCTGGTGCGCGGCGCCGGCTGCCCGCCGGAGCGGTGGCCGCTGATCACGCACACGATGCCCGCCGCGAGCGACGCCACCCCCGGGGACGAGGCGCTGGCCGGCTGCCTGGCGCGGCTCTGGCTGTCCGGCGTCACCCTCGACTGGGACGCCTACCACGGCAGGGCGGCGGACGCCGCCGCCGGCGGGCTGCCCGGCCGCATCCCGCTGCCCACCTACCCCTTCCAGCGACAGCGCCACTGGATCGACCCGCCCGCCCGCCGCGCGCCGGCCGCCGCCGAGCCCGAGGACCTGTTCGAGGCCGTCGCCGGCCTGCCCAAGCTGCCCGAGGACGAGTGGCTCTACCTGCCCGTGTGGCGGCAGACCGCGGCCCCCGCGCCCGCCGCGGGGCAGCCCGGCTCCTGGCTGGTCCTCACCCGCGACGGCCTCGCCGACGAGGCCGCGCGGCGGCTGAGCGCCACCGGTGCCGCCGTCACCCTGGTACGGCCGGGCGAGGCCTACACCGTCACCCCCCACGGCCACACCATCAGGCCGGGCAGCGTCGCCGACGCGCTCGGCCTGCTGCGCGAGCTGCGCGCCGCCGGCCGCCCCCTGGAGCGGGTCGTCCACCTGTGGACGCTGGAGCCCGGGCCGCACGACCTCACCGTCGCCCGCGGCCTGCACACGCTCGTCGCGCTCGCTCGCGCCGCCGGAGAGTCGGGCATCGGCGGCTGGTCGCTCGACGTGGCCGTCTCCGGCACCCAGCAGGTGCTGGGCGAGGAGGTGACCGACCCCTCCGGCGCCACACTGACCGGCCCCTGCCTGGTGATCCCGCTGGAGTACCCGGGTGTGACCACCCGCCTCATCGACCTGCCAGGCGAGCCGGCCGCCGCGGACCTGGACGCGCTGGCCGCCGAGCTGTCCCGTCCGCACGGCGACCGCACGGTGGCGCTGCGCCGCGGCCGGCGCTGGCTGCCCGGCTACGACCCGATGCCCGTCCCCGCCACCCCGGAGCCGCTGCGGGACGGCGGCGTCTACCTGATCACCGGCGGGCTCGGCGGCATCGCCCTCGGCCTGGCCGAGCATCTGGCGCGCGAGCGCCGTGCCCGGCTCGTGCTGCTGGCCAGGAACGGCCTGCCGCCCCGCGCGGAGTGGGCCGCCATCCTGGACGGCCGGCAGGCGGCCACGGAGACGACCAGGCGGCGCGTGGCCCAGGTCGCAGGACTGATCGAGCTGGGCGCCGAGGTCGAGATCGTCACCGGCGACACGGCACGGGCCGCGGACGTGCGTCGCGCCGTGGAGGCGGCCCTGGACCGCTTCGGCGCGCTGCACGGCGTCCTGCACGCCGCCGGGGTGCCCGCCATGGGGCTCATGCAGTTCAAGCGTGCCGAGGAGCTCGACGAGGTGCTCGCCCCCAAGGTCGGCGGCACGCTCGCGATCGCCGAGGCGCTGCGCCTCGGCCGCCCCGACGAGATCGAGCTCGACTTCCTCGCCCTGTTCTCCTCGATCACCTCCGCCACCGGCGGCGGCCCAGGCCAGGTCGACTACTGCGCCGCCAACGCCTACCTCGACGCCTACGCCTGCCGGCTCGCGGCCACCGGCCGTCGCGTGGTCGCCGTCGGCTGGGGCGAGTGGACCTGGAACGCCTGGGTGGCCGGGCTCGAGGGGTACGAGGAGGCGCTGCGCGACTTCTTCCGCGACAACCGGGCCCGCATCGGCATCGGGTTCGACGACGGCTGGCGCTCTCTGCTGCGCGCCCTGGCGACCGGAGAGCCGCGCGTCGTCGTCTCCACCCAGGACTTCCCCACCCTGGTGGCCGGCAGCGCCCGGTTCACGCTGGAGGCGGTGACCTCGCCGGGGCTGGGAGGCGGCGGCGAGCGGCACCCCCGCCCCGAACTGCTCACCCCCTACCAGGAACCGGCCGGCCCCACCGAGGAGGCCATCGCCGCGATCTGGGGGGAGTCGCTGCGCCTGGAGCGCGTCGGCGTGCTCGACAACTTCTTCGAACTCGGCGGCAACTCCCTGCTCGGCGTCACGATCGTGGCCGCGGTGCGCCGCGCGTTCGAGCTGGACGAGCTGCCGCCGCACATCCTCTACGAGGCCCCGACCGTGGCCGCGCTCGCCCGCACCGCCGAGGCGCTCGCCTCCGGCGCGACGCCCGCGGCCGCCGACCCAGGCGGCAGCCAGGTACGCGCCCAGCTGCGCAGATCCGGGCTCGAAGCCTCCGCCGCCCGCAGACGCGGCCGGTGACACCACATCCACAGAAGGAACCACGATGAGCGGAACGGAGCGCACATGACCGTGATCGGCGTAATCGGCGCCGGCGTGATGGGCGTCGGCGTTGCCCAGAACCTCGCCCAGACCGGCCACGACGTGGTCCTGGTCGACAAGGACGAGCGTGTCCTGCGGGAGGCGCTGGCCACGATCGGCCGCAACGCCAGGATGAGCCGCCTCATGGGCGGCCCTGCCCTGGACCCCGACGAGGTGCTGTCCAGGATCACCACCGCGGTCGGCGCCGCCGGCGCGGCCAAGGCCGACCTCGTCATCGAGAACGTGACGGAGAACTGGGACGTCAAGCGGGAGGTGTACGAGACGCTCGACGCCGAGTGCGGCCCCGGCACCGTCTTCGTCGTCAACACCTCCGCCATCCCCATCACCAAGGTCGCGGCCGTCACCCGGCGGCCCGACAAGGTGATCGGCGTGCACTTCATGAACCCCGTCCCCGCCAAGCCCGCCGTGGAGCTGATCCCCGGCTTCCATACCTCACAGGACACCGTCCAGCGCACCAGGGACCTGCTGGCCGCCATGGGCAAGAAGGCCATCGACGTCAAGGACTCGTGCGGCTTCGTCTCCAACCGGGTGCTGATGCTGACCGTCAACGAGGCCGCCTACCTCGTGCACGAGGGGGTGGCCGACGCCGAGTCGGTGGACGAGGTCTTCCGCAGCTGCTTCGGCCACCCGATGGGCCCGCTGGAGACCGCCGACCTGATCGGTGTCGACACCATCCTCTACAGCGTCGAGGTGCTCTACGAGCACTACGCCGACAGCAAGTACCGCCCCTGCCCGCTGCTGAAGCAGATGACCGACGCGGGGCTGCACGGACGCAAGTCCGGGCGCGGCTTCTACACCTACGACACGCAGAACTGAAGGAGTCACCGCATGTCCACCACCGCCAAGGGCCAGATCCTCGACTTCATCCGCGGCAGGTACCCGCAGGCTGAGATCGACGAGTCGCAGGACATCTTCGCGCTCGGCTTCGTCAACTCGCTGTTCGCCATGGAGCTGGTGATGTTCGTCGAGAAGACGTTCGAGGTCACCATCCCCAACGAGGAGCTGCGCATCGACAACTTCCGCACCGCCGACGCCATGTCCGGGCTGGTGTCCAGGCTCGCGCCCGACCTGGCCGTCGCGTGACCCTCACCGGCACGGTGCCCGCCACCGCGGCGGGCACCGGACCCGTCACCGACCGGCGCTCGGCCCGCGCCTTCGTCGACACCCACGTCGTGCCGTACGCCGACGCCTACGACAGGAGCGGCCGCGTTCCCGAGGAACTGCTGCGGCGGGTCGCCGAGGCCGGGCTGTGGGCGCCGTTCCTGCCGCCTGACTCGGGCGGCGCGGGGATGGACATGGTCACACTCGGCGAGATCCACGAGGAGGTGGGCCGCGGCTGCTCGTCGCTGCGCAGCCTGCTCACCGTGCACACCATGGTCTCGTGGACCGTGCAGCGCTGGGGCACCCCCGAGCAGCGCGAGCGATGGACGGCGGCGCTCGGGCGAGGAGACACGCTCGGCGCGTTCTGCCTGTCGGAGCCCAGCGCCGGCAGCGACGCCGCAGGCATCACCACCACCGCCACCCAGACGGGCGCCGGCTGGGTGATCAACGGCGTGAAGAAGTGGACGACCGGCGGCCAGCGGGCCGACGTGTTCCTCGTCTTCGCCCGCACCCCCACCAGCATCGGCGCGTTCCTCGTGCCGAAGGACACCCCCGGGGTGGAGGTCCTGCCGATCGACGACATGCTCGGCACCCGCGCCTCCATGCTGGCGGAGATCTCCTTCACGGACGTGGCCCTCGGCCCCGACGCGCTGCTCGGACCGAGCGGCTTCACCGCCGGCATGGTCCTGACCGGCACCCTCG
Source organism: Nonomuraea recticatena (assembly GCF_039533245.1). Lineage (NCBI taxonomy): Bacteria > Bacillati > Actinomycetota > Actinomycetes > Streptosporangiales > Streptosporangiaceae > Nonomuraea > Nonomuraea recticatena. The sequence continues at coordinate 16,695 of NZ_BAAATE010000044.1, forward strand.
ACCTCGGCCGCTACAGCGTGGCGGCCGGGTCCCTCGGCATCCTCCAGGCCTGCCTGGAGGCGTCCGCGAGCTACGCCGCCCGCCGGGAGGTGGGCGGCCGCCCGCTGGCGCAGCTGCCGCTGATCCAGGCCAAGCTCTCCGACATGGTGACCGACGCGCGCGCGGCCCGGCTGCTGGTCGCGCAGGCGGGCCGGCTCAAGGACGCAGGGGAGTCCGCCACGATCATGGCGACCTGGGTGGCGAAGTACTTCGCCTCCACGGCGGCGGCAAGGCACGCCTCCGAGGCTGTTCAGATCCACGGCGCGAACGGCTGCGCGCCGGGCTCCCCGGTGGCGCGCTTCTACCGCGACGCCAAGGTGATGGAGATCATCGAAGGCAGCAACGAGGTCCAGCGGATCACCATCGCGGGCCAGGCAGAACGGGAGACGACCAGATGACCGTGACCACCGAGCGGCCCGACGCGCTTCCCGCCAAGCCCGCGCGCGGCCGCATCAAGTGCATCGTGTGGGACCTCGACAACACGCTGTGGAGCGGGGTGCTGCTGGAGGACGGCGAGGTCAGCGTGCGGCCCGACGTCGTGGAGCGCATCCACGAGCTCGACCGCAAGGGCGTGCTCCACTCCATCGCCAGCAAGAACGATCGCGACGCGGCCATGGGGAAGCTGCGCGAGCTCGGGCTGGAGGAGATGTTCCTGCACCCGCAGATCAACTGGAACGCCAAGTCCGACTCGATCAGGACCATCGCCAAGGCGCTCAACCTCGGCCTGGACGCCTTCGCCTTCGTCGACGACCAGGAGTTCGAGCGGGCCGAGGTGGCCCACCAGGCTCCGGAGGTGACCTGCGTCGACATCCTGGAGCTGGAGGAGGCGCTGACCAGGCCCGAGTTCCGGCCCAGGTTCGTCACCGACGAGTCGGCGCAGCGGCGCGCCATGTATCGCGGCCAGATCGCCAGGGAGGAGCTGGAGCAGGAGTTCGTCGGAACCAACGAGGAGTTCCTGGCCGGCCTCGGCATGACCTTCACCATCGCGCCCGCCCGCAGGGAGGACCTGCAGCGGGCCGAGGAGCTCACGGTCCGCACCAACCAGCTCAACTCCACCGGCCGCACCTACTCCTACGACGAGCTCGACGCGCTGCGCGAGTCGCCCGACCACCTGCTTCTCGTCGCCTCCCTCACCGACATGTTCGGCAGCTACGGCAAGATCGGGCTGGCGCTGGTGGAGAAGGGCGAGGACGCCTGGCGGCTGTGCATGATGCTGATGTCGTGCAGGGTGATGTCGCGCGGCGTGGGGATGGTGCTGCTCAACCACATCATGCGGCTGGCCGCCGAGGCGGGCGTCGCCGTGCGGGCCGACTTCGTGGAGACGGGCCGCAACCGCATGATGCAGATCACCTACGCCTTCGCCGGGTTCAGGGAGGTGAGCAGGGACGGCGCCCACGTGGTGCTGGAGGCCGACCTGAGCGCCGTCCAGCCGCCGCCCTCGTACGTGAAGCTCGACATCGCCGAATGAGGGACCGACCATGACCGTCCATGACCTGACCGACGACGACGTCCTCGTCCGGTGGCTGCCGTTCAGGACCCTGACCGGCGCCGAGCCGGGGGCGCTGCCGCTCTACTGCCTGCCGCACGCCGGCGGCGCCGCCTCCGCGTTCCGCATGTGGCAGCGCAAGCTACCGGGCGTCGCCGTCCAGCCCGTGCAGCCGCCCGGCCGGGAGGGCCGGCACAAGGAACCGCCCTACCTGCACATGTCCGAGCTGGCCTCGGACCTGGCCGACGTGGTGCTCGCCGACGTGGAGCTGTCGGCGGCCGGCCGCCGCTACGCCTTGTACGGGCACAGCCTGGGCGCGCTGGTGGCCTTCGAGCTGGTCCGGGAGGTCCGGCGGCGGGGCGGGCCCGAGCCTGTGCACCTGTTCGTCTCGGGAGCCGACGCCCCGCACGTCACCTACGAGCCTGGACCGCCGGTGTCGGGGATGACCAGGGCGGAGGTGGTCGCCCTGCTGCGGCGGCTCGGCGGCACCCCCGAGTGGCTGCTGGCCGATCCCGACGCGCTGGAGATGATCCTGCCCGCCGTGCAGGCCGACTTCACCGTCAAGGAGACCTACCTCTACCGGGAGGAGCCGCCGATCGACGTGCCGATCTCCGCGCTCCCGAGCGCCTCGGACCCGCGCGTCGCGCCCGCGAAGGTGGCCCGCTGGCGTGACCAGACCACGGGCCCCTTCGCGCTGCACCCGTTCGACGGCGGGCACTTCGCGGTGTTCGAGCAGGCGGCGCGAACCCAGCGGCTGCTCGCCCAGGCGCTGCTCCCGTGGGTGTGAGGCACCGGCGGGCGCTCTTCGGGTCGCGGGTCTCACGCGTCCTGCCGGATCCGGCGGACGCCGCGGGCGTGCGGGTGTGGCGGGTGGACCTGGACAGGGCGGGCACCCCCCGCGGGTGGCGCCTGCTGTCCTGCGCCGAGCGCGAGCGGGCGCTGGCCTTCGCCGACCCGGTCGAACGGCGCCGCTACGTGGTGGCGCACGCCGCCCTGCTGGCGCTGCTCGGCGGGCTGTGCGTCGTGGCCGCGGACCGGCTCGGCTTCGGCCGCGACGGCTCAGGCCGTCCGTGCCTGCTGCCCCTGGGCCGGCGGCCGGTGCCCGATTTCAACCTGTCGCACTCCGGTGCGTGGGCCCTGGTGGCGACCGCGCCGCCGGGCGCCCGCGTGGGCGTGGACGTCGAGCAGGTCCGCGCCGGCTTCGACCACCTGGCGCTGGCCCGGCGCTTCTACCAGCCCGAGGAGGTCGCCCGGCTGCGGGCCGCGGGGCCGGAGGGGTTCTTCCGGCTGTGGACCGCCAAGGAGGCCTACGTCAAGGCGTCAGGCGTGGGCCTGGCCGGGATGAGCGACGTCCTCGTACGCGAAGGGAGCGCGACGCACGCCACCGTGCTGTCGCGCTCCGCGCGCTTCCCCGAGTGCCGGGTCCGCTGGCTGGACGTCGCGCCCGGCTACGCCGCCGCCCTGGTCACGACCGCCCTGGTCACGACCGCCCCAGTCACGACCGCTTCGACACCGGCACCACGTACCGGCTGAACACCAGCTCGCGCAGCACGTCGTCACCGCCCTCGACGATCGAGACGTAGCGCATGTCGCGCAGCAGCTTGCCGATGACGGACTCGTGCGTGTAGCCGAGCCCGCCGAACATCTCCGAGGCAGCCGAGGCGATGCGCCACCCCGTCTGGCCGCAGAACATCTTGGCCGTCAGCGCCTGCTTCAGCGTCCCGACGCGCAGGAACTCCTCGCCCGCGTCCGGCCGGGCGGCGATCGCGTCGTAGGCGCGCGCCGCGGCCGTGCACTGGTTGGCCATGACCTCGATCTCCATCTCGAACTGGCCGAGCCTGCTGGCGAACACCGCGTTACCGGTCAGCGGGGCGCCCTTCACCGTCTTGGTCGCGCCGTACTCCATGCACACGTCGCGCACGCGGCGGGCGACGCCGAGCGCCGTGGCGGCGATGAGGATACGGCTGGCGTTCAGCCCCACCTCCAGCAGGCGCAGCCCGTTGCCGCGCAGCACGTTGCCCTTCGGGACGCGCACGCCGGACAGCGACACCTGGTAGGTCGCCGACGAGCGCAGCCCGATGACGTCCCACCGCTTGTCCACGGTGACGCCCGGCGTGTCGCGCGGCACCAGCACGGCCAGGTACCCGGACGGGTCGTCCTGCGCGCGGGCCACCACCACGAGGAAGCGGGCGAAGTCGGTGTTCGTGGAGAAGGCCTTCTGCCCGTCGAGGACGATCGTGTCGCCCTCATGACGGGCGGTGGTCGTGATCCTGGCCAGCTCGCTGCCGGCGGCGTGCTCGCTGCCCAGCGTGGCGCAGAAGCCGTTGCCGGACACGAGCTCGCCCAGGTGGCGCTCCTTGAGCTCCTCGCTGCCGTACCACGCCACCATGCTGGTGGTCAGCACCGGGATGAACAGGGTGAACGCCACCCCGGCGTCGGCGTAGGCCAGCTCGGCGGTGATGCGCACGCTCTCCTCGAGCCCGAGGCCGAGCCCGCCGATCTCCTTGGGCAGCCACCAGTTGGCCAGACCGGTGGCGGCGAAGCGTTCGTAGAGGGGGAGCGGCGCGTCGGCGAGCGAGTCGAGATAGGCGTCCTTGCCCGCCAGCTCGCGGCGGGCGAACCCCTGCACGGCCCTCAGGTACGCGGGCTGCTTCATCGGCGGTTCACTCCTCCTCGTCGTCGCGGACGTCGAGCAACTCGGCGAGCTGGCGGACCGTCGGGCACTCCAGCAGGCCGGTCACCGGCACCGACGCGTCCAGCGCCTTGCGGATCCGGGTGGTGAGCTCGATCGCGAGCAGCGAGTGGCCGCCGAGCTCGAAGAAGTTGTCCAGGGCGCCGATCGGATCGATGCCGAGCACCCGGGACCAGATCGCGGCCAGCGTCGCCTCGGTGCCCTCGCGCGGCTCCACGTAGGCGTTGTTCAGCTCGGGACGAGGGTGCCGCTCCCGGTCGTCATCGTCGTCGCCGGCCTCGTGGATGTCGCCGGTGACCCACTGCGCGATCCGGGCGTCGAGCGAGCCCGTCGAGATGACGAGGTGGCCGGCGCGGTCGGCGGCCGACAGCGCCCGCTCGAACACGTCCACGCCCTCGGCCGGGGTCATCGCGAAGTCGACGACGGCGCCGCTGTGGCCGGCGACCCGGTCAGGGTCGATGTTCCAGGTGTCCCAGTCCACCGTGACCCACCGCCCGGCGCCGCGTGTGCGGGCGACGCGGACGTAGGCGTCAAGGGCGGCGTTGGCGGCCGCGTACGGCCCCAGCGTCATGCCGCCGAGCACGGCCGCGATGGACGACAGCGTGATGCGGCGGTCCTGGCAGCGGTCGCCGAGCACCTTCTGCAGGACGTGGAAGCCGGTCACCTTGGCGGCCAGGTGGGCGTCGCACTGGGGCCGGTCCATCAGGTGGGCGAAGTTGAAGTAGGCGCCGTCCTGCACGCCCGCTCCGTGCACCACCACGTCGATGTCGCCGAAGCGGGCCACCGCCTCCGACACGACGGCGCGCATCCGCTCCTCGTCGGCCACGTCGGCCGACAGCGCGAGCACGGTGGCGCCCCGGCTCTCCAGGTCGAGGATGTTGCGGATGTGCCGGGCGGTCCGCTCGCCGCCGGGCGGCACGTCGGCCAGGTAGGCCTCCCATCCCTCCCTGGGCGGCAGGGGGGAGCGGCCGGTCAGCACCAGGCGGCAGCCGTACGCGTCGGCCAGGTGGCGTGCCAGCACCAGCCCGACGTCGCCGAGCCCGCCGGTGATGAGGACCGTGTCGCCGTCGCGGAACGGCCGCCGCTCGGGGTCGGGCTCGGCCACGGGGTACGGCTCGTAGCGGCGCAGCCACGTCTCACCCGCGCGGACGGCCATCGGGCCCTCGTGCGCGCAGACCGACGCGGCCAGCACCGCCTCCGCCAGCGCCGCCAGGCCGGGGCCTGTGGCCTCCGTGGCGTCGAGGTCGACGTGGCGGCAGCGCAGCCGCGGGTTCTCCTGCTGGAGGCTGGGCGCGAGCGCCGCCAGCGTGGCGTGCTCGGGGTGGCGCAGCTCGGCCCCCGCGACGTTCACCGCGAGGGAGGTGAGCAGGACCAGCTCGACCCTGGGCGCCGAGCCGGTGTTGTCGACCAGCTCGCGGGCCAGCTCGAGCGCCGAGTAGAAGCCGCGGTTCTGTTCCGCGGCGAAGTGCGCCACCGGGTCGGCGCCGGGCGCCGGCTCGGCGGATGCGAGGCTGAAGCCGTGCACGATCGCGCGGGGGCTGACCACCAGCGAGTAGAGCAGCTCGGCCATGTCGCCCGGCTTGCCCGAGCGGATCGTGAAGTCGCCGTCGTCGTGCTGCTCGAACCGGTCACCGTCCCGTACCGCTGTCACCTCGGCGCCGGCCAGGTTCAGCCGCTCGACCAGCGCCTCGCCGCGTTCGTCGGCGGTGAACACCAGCCAGGGACCGGCCTCTCGCAGCCGCTCGTCCAGGTCGGCGACGGGCAGCGGGCGCTGCCTCCAGGACGGCAGGTGGGTCCACTGCGACCGGTCGAAGTTCTTGCCCTCGCCGGCCGGCGGGCGCGCCTGGCCGGCGGTGGCCTTGACCCAGAACCTGCGCCGCTGGAACGGGTAGGTCGGCAGCTCGACGCGGAGTCCCGCGCCGCCGTGCAGCTTCGCCCAGTCCAGGACGCTGCCCGCCAGCCAGAGCCTGGCCAGGGTGGACAGCAGCCACGTGGCGGCGTCGGCGCCCTCCTCGGGCGTGATCGGCACCTCCTCGGCCTGCGCGGCGTCACCCTCGCCCACCAGGTGGACGCCCAGCCCGGCCAGGCCCTCGGCCAGCGCGCTCAGCGCCTGCTCCCTGCCCGCACCCCCAGCCGTCGCCGTCGCCGTGCCGGGACGCAGCACCGCCTCGACCGCCGCGTGCAGCTCCGCCCACCAGGAGTCCGGCGGACCTGCGGGGGCCGCTCCGTCAGCGCGGGTCTCGCCGGCGGGCGGGAGGCTCGCCGGCACGGCCAGCCGTACCTTGGGGTTGCGGCGCTGGGTCTTGCCGTCGATCCAGCGCGACGGGTCGGCCAGCGCGGCCACCGCGTCGTCGCGGTCCCCGCAGACGACCGCGCGGCGCAGCGCGAAGGCGCCCCGCGACATCTGCAGGGTGAACGCCACGTCAGCGAGATCGGCGCCTCGCTCCTCGTCCAGGTGCCGGCGGAGCCGCTCGGTGAGGTCGGACAGGGCCTGCTCGTCGGCTGCCGAGAACACCAGCAGGTGCGGGCCGGGCCTGGCGGGCCGCGCCGGCCGGGGCGGCGCCTGCTCCATCACCACGTGCGCGTTGGTGCCGCCGAGCCCGAAGGAGCTCACCCCGGCCCGCCGCGGGTGCGGGCCCGCAGGCCACGGCCGGTCCTCGCTCAGCACGGTGAACCGGTCACGCGCCGTCGCCAGCGCCGGGTTGGGTGTCGCGTAGCCGGGCGTGCCCGGTAGCAGCTCGTGCTTGAGGACGAGCGCGGCGCGCATCAGCCCCGTGACGCCGGAGGCGCGGTCGAGGTGCCCGAGGCTCGGCTTGACCGATCCCAGCACGCACGGCGTCTCCGTGGCCTGGGTGAACACCCGGCTCATCGCCGCCAGCTCGATCGAGTCGCCCAGCATGGTGCCGGTCGCGTGGCATTCGACGTAGCCGACGGTCTCGGGCTTGACCCCGGCCACGCCCAGCGCCGACTCGATCACCTCGGCCTGACCGTCGACACCGGGCGCGGTGTAGCCGGCGCGCAGGCGGCCGTCGTTGTTGGCCGCCGATCCCAGGATGACCGCGTGGATGACGTCCCCGTCGGCGATCGCGTCGGACATGCGCTTGAGCGCCACCGCGCCGGCCCCGCTGCCCATCACCGTGCCGCCCGCCTCGGCGTCGAAGCTGCGCACCCGTCCGTCCGGCGACATGATGCCGCCCTGCTCGTACAGGTAGCCGGACGGCTGGGGGAGCGGGGTGAAGGCGCCGCCGGCCACGGCCAGGTCGCACTCGTAGGTGAGCAGACTCTGGCAGGCCAGGTGGACGGCGACCAGCGAGGTCGAGCAGAAGGTCTGCACCGACACGGCGGGACCGCGCAGCCCGAGCTTGTAGGAGACCAGGGAGGCCAGGGAGTCGCGCTCGTTGCCGATGGCCATCAGCATGGCGCCGCCCGGCTGGGAGGTGAGGTGCTGGATGTTCTGCACGACGTAGTCGGGGAAGCCGCAGCCGCCGTACACGGCGACCTGGCCTGGCACGTCCGTCGGGCAGTAGCCGGCGCCCTCCAGCGCCTCCCACGAGCACTCCAGGAACAGCCGGTGCTGCGGGTCCATCGTCTCGGCCTCGCGCGGATTGATGCCGAACACGCCGGCGTCGAACCGGTCGAGACCGTCCAGCGGGCCGCCGACGCGGACGTAGCGCGGGTCGGCCAGCTCGCCGGGGTTCACCCCGGCCTCGCGCAGCTCCTCCTCGGTGATCGTACGCAGGCCCTTGACACCCGCCAGCAGGTTGTCCCACAGCTCAGCGACGCCGGCGGCGCCCGGGAATCGCCCGGACATGCCGATCAGCGCGACCGCGGACTCGTAGTCGGTTCCGGTCATGATGTCCTTCCGCTCCTGAGCATGTTGCGCCGCTGCGCGATCCTGGACCGCTGCTGCTCGCGGGCCTCGGCAGGCTGTTCGCCCGCCTCCTGGCCCGCCTTGGCCGCCTCGGCCAGCGAGGCGATGGTCGGGGCCTGGTAGAGGATGTGCGGCGGCAGGTAGGACAGCTCCAGCGCCTTCCTGACCTCGGCGATGATCTCCATGCCGAGCAGCGAGTTGCCGCCGAGTTCGAAGAAGTTGTCGTGCACGCCGACCTGCTCCATGCCGAGCGCCTCGGTCCACACCCCGGCGATGGCCTCCTCGGCGGGCGACTGCGGCTCGACGTAGGCGGTCGACAGCTCAGGTCTCGGGTGCCTGCCGAAGGCGTCGCGGATCTTCTTCACCGTCGCCTGGTGGCTCTCGATGGACGACCGGCGGCTCATCGCGACCATCGGCGCGAAGTCCTGAGTGGAGGCCACCACGTGCGGCTCGCCGCTGGCCAGCACCCGCAGCAGCGTCTGCCAGCCCTGGTCGAAGGTGAGGCCGAAGTTCTCCCTGTACCACTCGAAGTACTGCCGGGAGCCCTCGTCGTAGTTGTCGAGCCCGTCGGTCCAGCCGTTCCACGTCCACTCGCACCAGTCGATCGAGGTGACGGTCACGCCGGGCAGCGGGTCGCTGAGCGCGAAGGAGTCCAGGAAGGCGTTGGCCGCGCAGTAGTCCACCTGGCCCGCGCCGCCGCCCGTCGCCGACGTCGTGGAGGAGAACAGGGCGAGGAAGTCGACCGGCACCTCACGCAGCACCTCGGCCAGCGCCAGCGTGCCGGCCACCTTCGGCGCCAGCACGCGCTCCATGTCGGCGACGGTCTTGAACTGCATGAGGCCCACCGCCGGCACACCGGCGCAGTGGAGGACGCCGTCGAGCTCGCCGAAGTGCTCGAGCGCGGCGTCCACGGCTCGCCGTACGTCCTCGGCGCGGGAGACGTCCCCCGCGACGGTGACCACGCCCGAACCGGCCGCCTCCAGGCGGCGCAGCCCTTCCAGCCGCCTGCGGACCTCGCCCGCGGCGTTCCCGCCGGCCAGGATCGACGCCCACTCCTCGCGCGCGGGCACCGGCGTGCGGCCGAGCAGCACCAGCCGCGCCCGGTACTGCTCGGCCAGCCTCTCGGCCATCGCGAGCCCGATGCCGCCGAGCCCGCCGGTCACCAGGTAGACGCCGCCCTGGCGGACCCGGGCCGCCGGCGGGGCCTGCTCGATGACGGCGGCGTCGAGCGTCTCGTAGTCGGGGATCCAGCGCCGACCGGCGCGCAGGGCGACGACCTGGTCGGCGGGCTCCGCGCGCAGCTCGGCGAGCAGCCCGCGGGTCGCGGAGCCGGGACCGAGGTCGATCAGCCGGGTGCGCGTCCTCGGGTACTCGACGGGGATGAGGCGGGTGGGGCCGAGCAGGGTGCCGCTCGCGGCGTGCACGCGGTCGCCGGGGTGCACGCGGTGGGCGCCGCTGGTGACGATGTCGAGGGTCCAGCCGTGCAACCCCAGGTCGCCGCAGGCGCGGGCGAACGCGACCAGCGTGTGCAGGCCGCGCCGCAGGCACTCCTCGACGGGCCGGTCGCCGTCGGCGTTCCACAGGTGCACGATCCGCTCGGGGGCCCAGTCGCGGCCGGTCAGCTCGCGTAGCGCCGCGACGGCGTCCTCCGGCGAACCTGGCCGCACCTGGATGCCGTCGGGGCCGCTGGCGAACGCCTCGCCTGGCCGTATCAGCACCGCCTCCCCGCCGGTGGCCGCCAGGTGCGCCAGCAGCGGCGCGGCCAGCTCGTCGGCGAGCCCGGCGTCGGTGTAGACCAGCCAGCGGGCCGCCTCCTGCGGCATCGGCGCTCGCGGGGTGGTCTCGCGCCAGAGCGGCGCGTGGATCCAGCGGGTGTCGGGCAGCCGGGGGTAGGCCTTGGCGATGCTCTTGGGATCGCTCTCGTCGAAGGCGGGCGTGCCGCCGCCCAGCGCGGACTCGTCGATCTCCAGCCAGTACTCCTGGTGCTCGAACGGGTAGGAGGGCAGCGGCACGCGGCCGGGCGCCCAGCCGGCGCCGTCGTCGTGCAGCGCCGTCCAGTCCACCGGCACGCCGGTCAGCCAGAGCTTGGCCACCGCCGTCGCCAGCGCGGCGCCCGCGTCCTGAGGGTCGCCTGCGGCGGGCAGCGTGGTCACGATGAGCGGCCACCGGCCGCGCTCACAGGCCGGGTGCCCGCGGGTCAGCGCGCCCAGCGACTGGCCGGGGCCGATCTCGGCGAGGGCCAGCTCGGGGATGCCGAGCACGTGGTCGAGCCCTGCGCCGAACTCGACGGTCTCGCACATGTGCCTGGCCCAGTACCCGGGGTCGGTGACGAGCTCCTCGGTGGCTGGCGCTCCTGTCACGTTGCTCAAGTACGGCATGGACGGCGGGCGCAGGGTGATGTTGTCGGCGATCCACGTGGTCAGCTCGCCGGCGACCGGCGCGAGCATCCGCGAGTGGAAGGCGTGCGTCGTCTCCAGCCGCCGATGGCCGATCTTGGCTTCCAGCAGCCGGGCCGCCGCCGCCTCGACCGCGGCCACCGGTCCCGCGAGCACCACCTGGGAGCCGGTCCTGACGGCCACGTCCAGATCACGGCTGCCCTCCTCTCCCAGCACCGCGGTCAGCCGCCGCTCGTTGGCGGAGACGGCCAGCATCGCGCCCTCGGGCTGGGAGGTGATGAGCTTGGCCCGGTAGGCGACCAGCCGCAGCGCGTCGGGCAGCGACAGCACGCCCGCCAGGCAGGCCGCCACGTACTCGCCCAGGCTGTAACCGATCATGACCTCGGGCCGCAGGCCCCACCGCATGAGCCGGCGCGCCAGCGCGTACTCGGCGACGAAGACGGCGGGCTGCACCAGATGGGCCTCGGTCATGGAACGCGGCGCCTGCCCGCCGACCCGCCCCATCAGCCTGGCCAGGTCGCCCGCCCCGTCGGAGGTCCGCTCGGCGGGGGTGAACACGTCGGACAGCTGCCCCGGCTCGGTGAGACCGAGAACGGCGAGGCACTCGTCGACGTCCGCCCTGAAGCCGGGGTCCTCGGCGTAGAGCCCGGCCACCATGCCCGGATACTGCTCGCCGACCCCGGCGATCAGGAAGCCGACCTGGCGTCCCACGGTGGCGTCCGTACGGCCCAGCGGCCCCGCGGGGTCGGCGAGCAGGGCGGCGGCCCGGCCGGTCGAGTCGGCGACGACGACCTTTCGATGGTTGAACACCTTGCGCCCGGCCTGCAGCGTGTAGGCCACGTCTCCCAGGTCGTCGGCGGAGCTCTCCAGATGCTCGGCCAGCCGGGCGCAGGAGCGCTCGGCGGCCGCCGCCGAGCGCGCCGACACGGGCAGGATCTGCCAGCGGCGCGGGCGGGCCGGGCGCTCGGCGGGCTGCGGGGCCTCGGTGATGATCGCGTGCGCGTTCGTGCCGCCCATGCCGAGGGAGCTGATGCCCGCGATGCGGGGCCGGTCGCCGGTGCGCGGCCACGGCGTCGGCTCGGCGGTGACGCGGAAGGGGCTGGCCTCGAAGTCGATCTCCGGGTTGGGGGAGCGGTAGTGCAGCGTGCCGGGGATCAGCTCATGGCGCAGCGACTGGACCACCTTGATCAGCCCTGTCACGCCGGAGGCCCTGTCGAGGTGGCCGACGTTCGGCTTGATCGAGCCGAGCACGCAGTACTGCCTGCGCTCGGTCGCCCCGAAGGCGCGGGTCAGCGCGGCCACCTCCATCGGGTCGCCGACCTCGGTGGCGGTGCCGTGCGCCTCGACGTAGGAGACGTCGGCCGGATCGACGCCCGCCCTGGCCAGGGCCGCCGACACGCAGCGGCGCTGGCCGTCGATGCTGGGCGCCAGATAGCTGAACTTCATCGCGCCGTCGTTGTTGATCGCCGAGGCGCGGATGACGGCGAGCACGGTGTCCCGGTCCTTGACCGCGTCCGACAGGCGCTTGAGCGTCACCACGGCCGCCCCGTCGCCGAACATGCTGCCCCGGCCCTCGGCGTCGAAGGTGCGCACGTGCCCGTCGGGCGACTCCTGGCCGCCCTCCTCCCACAGATAGCCGATCCGGTCCGGGATGCGCACCGACACACCACCGGCCAGCGCCATGTCGCACTCGCCCCTGCGCAGGCTCTCGCTCGCCAGGTGCACCGCGACCAGCGACGTGGAGCAGAACGTCTGCACCGACACGCTGGGGCCGTTCAGGTCGAGCCTGAAGGAGACGTTCGTGGCCAGCGAGTCCTTGTCGTTGCCGATCATCAGGGCGGAGGTGTCGATGCCCATCTCGAACGCCCTGAGCCGGGTCAGCAGGTAGCCGCTGATGTTCATGCCGGCGAACACGCCGACGCTGCCCCTGCCCTGGGGCGCCGCGTAGCCGGCGGACTCCAGGGCCTCCCACACGCACTCCAGGAAGATGCGCTGCTGCGGGTCGGCGAGAGTGGCCTCGCGCGGGTTGTAGCCGAAGAAGCCGGCGTCGAACCCCCGGATGTCATCGAGGATCGGCCGGGACCTGACGTAGTTCGGCTGCTGGAAGGTGGCCGGGTCGACGCCCGCGCCGGTCAGGTCCTCGTCGGAGAACCGCGTGAACGACTCGACGCCGGTGCTGATGTTGCGCCAGAACGTCCCGATGTCGGTCGCACCGGGGAATCGACCGGCCATGCCGATGATCGCGATGTCGTTGTCGCCCGGTGAATGTCCGTGATCCATCAACATGCCTCTATTCACTGGAGTTGGCTTGCGGTGCTCACCGCAGCGCACACGAAGCGCTCACGACGTTCACATCCGTGCTCACGTCCGTGCTCACGCCAGGTGCCCGCATCAGGTGCTCACATCAGCCCGCCGCGGCCCCAGCCGCGCGCGAGCCTGCGGGCGGCGAACGCGCCGGCCATGACGCCGATCGCCAGCAGGACGGCCGCCGGGCGCAGGGTGCCCGCCACGTCCCCGGCGACCGCGGACTGCATCATGGTCAGGGCCCAGTAACCGGGCGAGGCGGGCGCGGCCACCTGCGCCCATTCGGGCATGAGGCTCAGCGGCACCAGGGCCCCGCCCAGCGAGCTGAGCGTGAGCGCGCCCACGTCGGAGATGACGCTGAGCTCGCCATGGCTGCGCACGATCGTGGCGAGCGCCGCCCCGATCGCCAGCAGGGCGAACGCCCAGATCACGATGGACATGAGCACGATGGCGGGATTGGGCGGAACGGGCAGCCCGATCGCCAGGCAGCCGTACACGAGCAGGATCGACTGCTGGGCGACCATCACCACGAACAACGGCAGGGTCTTGCCGATGAGCAGCTCGGCCGCAGGGGCGCGGCTCACCCGCAGCCGGTCCCAGGTGCGCCAGGTGCGCTCGGACAGGATCGCGTTGCCCGCCAGCGAGATCGCGAAGACGGAGAACATGACCATCAGGCCGGTGGCCACCTGGGTGGCGCCGGCGTCCAGCGCCCTGACGTACAGGGGCCTGAGCACCAGCATGAGCACCATCGGCATGGCCACGTAGCTGATCATCTGCCCGGGGTCGCGCAGCCGGAGGAGCAGGTTGAGCCTGGCCAGGGCGGCGATCCTGTGCACGGAGCCGAGCACGCCGAGGCCGGGCCGTGGGGCGTCAAGGAGCATCGTGGACCGCCAGGGATCGATAGAGGTCGTCCAGGGACGGGTTGCGCACGTCCACCGAGCTGATCGGGCGCTCGGCGTGGTGCAGGAGGTCGATGAGCGTCGCGGCCGGATCCGAGGTGGAGATCCTGAGCTCCTCCTCGCCCTCCAGCGTCACCCGCACCTCGCCCGGCAGATCCTTGGCCAGTTCCTCGTAGCTGCCCCTGGCGATGACCCGGCCGTCGCGCGCCACCGCGATCGTGGCCTGCAGCTCGGTGAGCTCGGGCAGGTAGTGAGTGGTGTAGACGACGGCGGCGCCCTCGCCCGCGCGCTGCTTGACGACGTCGAGCATCGCCTGCCGGGTCTCCAGGTCGGCGCCGGCGGTGGGCTCGTCGAGGAGCAGCAGGCCAGGCCGGTGCACAAGCGCCGTCGCGGCCTGCGCACGGCGCTGCTGGCCGCCCGAGAGCTTGCCGGTCCGCCTGTCCATGAGCTCGGTGAGCCGTAGCACGGCCGCCAGGTCCTCGATCGCCGAACGCAGCGCGGCTCGCCGGAGCCCCGAGAGCCTGCCGTACAGCTCCAGATGCTCCCGGACGGTCGCCGACGGGTACAGGGCGATGTGCTGGGGAGCCACGCCGACCTGGCCGCGTACGGCGGCGGGCGGCTTGCCGTCGATGGTCACCCTGCCGCCGTCCGGGCGGATCAGGTGCGACACGATCTCGACGAAGGTCGTCTTGCCCGCGCCGTTGTGCCCAAGAAGCCCGACGATTTCTCCGGCTGCCACGCTCAGAGTGAATCCGTCGAGCGCCTGGATTTCGCCATAACGTTTGACGAGGTCGGTTGCCACCAGCAACGTGTCACCTCCCCATATTCAATGGAATAAGCAGGTGAATGAGGGTCGAATCCATGGTCGCCTCACGCTAGCGATAAATACCGGCTCGCCCGCTGGCAGGAAGTTGCCGGAAATAACGGTCACCGCGCTGAGGTACTGTTTTTCCGGCTTTACCGCCTAATCTGACAGATATGCAGGTTGGATCGTTGATCGCCGCCGGCTACGACTGCGAGATCTTCGAGGCGGGGCCCGGCCGGGTCGTCCGCCGCTCGCGTGACGGCCGCAGCCTCGAACGCGAGGCCGCGGTGATGCGGCACGCCCGGCGGCACGGATTCCCCGCCCCCGAGGTCTTCGACGCCGACGGGCCCGACATCCTCATGGAGCACGTGGCGGGGCCGAGCCTGCTCGAGGAGACGGCCCGCGCCCCCGCCAGGGCCGCCGAGCACGGCGAGCTCCTGGCCGGCCTGCTGCGGCGGCTGTCCACCGTGCGGTCGCCCGGCTGGCTGCAGGCCGCCGCAGGCCGCCCAGGGAACCGGCTGCTCCACCTGGACCTGCATCCCGGCAACGTGCTGCTCACCGGCGACGGACCCAGGGTCGTCGACTGGGCCAACGCCGCGAGGGGCGCGCCCGGCGCGGACGCCGCGTGCACCTGGCTCATCCTGGCCACCGCCACCGTCACGCAACCGTCCCTGGAGGAGGGACGGGCCGGCCTGCTCGCCGCCTTCCTCGACGGCGTCGACCCGGCGGCGGCCCGCCCCCACCTGAGGGCGGAGGCGCAGCGGCGGCGCGCGGAACGCGATCTCACGGCGGAGGAGCAGGCCGAGATCGACCGCTTCCTGGCCCGCGAGGCCGGCGAAGCGTCCCTGTAGCCCCCACAGGAGGTAGAGATGGCCGAGCACCGCGACGTGCGGGCATCGGACGACGATCGCGAGGCCGCCACCCGGCGGCTGCGGCTGGCCGTCGAGGAGGGCTGCCTCGATCTCCAGGAGTTCGACGACCGGGTGGGCCGGGCGCTGGGCGCCACCACTCGCGGCGAGCTGGCGGGGCTGCTCGCCGACCTGCCCGCCGAACGCCGGCAGAGCCTGCCGCCGGTGCGCCGGGGCGCGCCCCGGTGGCTGAAGACGCTGTGGGCCGTCTGGGGTGCGGTGCTGGCGGTCAACGTCGTGGTGTGGGCCGCGGTCAGCGTGGCGGAGGCGTGCCCGCTGGACTTCTGGCCCAAGGACCTGCTCGCTCCCGCCGTCGTGCTGGCCGTGGTCACCGCGGCGCACGCGGCCCGCAGGCGCGCCTCCCTCCCCTCCGGCGGCTGACCGTGACCTCCTCACAGACCGCGCCCGCGGCCGAGCGGCGGACGGATGTGGACCTGCTGCGCGTCGTGGTGGTGGCAGGGCTGGTGCTCTTCCACTCGGCGCTGGTGTTCGACGCGCGCGACGACTTCTACGTCAAGAACGCCGAGACCACCGGCGTCACCATGGTCGTCACCGTGCTGGGCGTGCTGTGGGCGATGCCGCTGCTCTTCTACGTCGCAGGCCTGGCCGCCCGCCACTCGCTGCGCCGCCGCGGCCCCGCCGGCTACGCCGCGGAGCGCTTACGCAGGATCGCGGTGCCCCTGGTGTTCGCCACGGTGGCCATCGTCCCTGTGCCGCAGTGGCTGCGCTCGCGCGCCGACCCCGCCCACCAGGAGTCGTACCTGGAGTTCCTGCCCCGGTTCTTCCAGGTCGAGCTGGACCTCGCGGAGTTCCCCTTCGTCCTGCAGGGCGAGTACTTCGAGACCGGGCACCTGTGGTTCCTCGTCCTCCTGCTGACCTTCTCACTGCTGCTGGCGCTCGCGGCCCGGTGGCGGACGCCTCCGCGCCTCGGGGAGCGGATGGCCGAGCTCACCCGCAGGCGCGGCGCGGTGCTCCTGCCCGCCCTGCCGCTGGCCCTGATCAGCATGATCCTCGGGCTGGAGGAGGAGTACGCCGGATGGAGCCGGTGGGCGTACCTGATCTTCTTCTGCTACGGCTTCGCGTTCGCCGCCGATGAGCGCTTCCGCCAGGCGGTGCGCCGGGACCTGCGCCTGGTCGCCGCGTGCGGGCTGGCGCTGTTCGCGGCCGGGGTGCCCGTGCTGCTGTCCGCGGGAGACGACGCCTTCACGGCCTCCGCGCCGCTCGCCGTCCTCGGGCGGGCGCTGTACGGCGCGGCGGGATGGTGCTGGCTGCTGGCGATCCTCGGCTTCCTCGACAGGGCACCCGCGCGCCCCGCCGCCGGTCCGGCATCCCGTCCCCCGCGCGGGGGCGCTCTGCGCGGCTATCTGTCCGAGGCCGTGCTGCCCCTGTACGTACTGCACCAGCCCATCGTGGTCGCCGTCGCCTACCAGGTGGTGCGCTGGGAGGCGCCGATCGCGGTCAAGTACGCCGTCATCGCGGCCGGCTCGCTCATCCTGACCGTGCTCGCCTATGACCTGCTGGTGCGGCGGACCAGGCTGACCCGTTTCCTGTTCGGGCTGCGGCCCGCGAAGGCGGATGCGGGGGAGCGGCCGGAGCGCGGGGCGTCGGAGCCCGGATGACGACGACCGTGCCGAGCGCTACCTGCTGCTGAGGCTGGCCACCAGATTGATCGTGGTGGCCAGGATGCCCGTGCCGAACAGATAGGACAGCAGCGCATGGCGCAGGGCGGCACGACGTATCAGCGTGGAGCGAAGCGCGGTGTCGGACACCTGGAAGGTCATGCCGATGGTGAACGCCAGGTAGGCGAAGTCGCTGTAGGAGGGCGGGCCCGATCCGTTGAAGTCGATGCCGCCATCGGGTCCCGCGTAGTACAGATGCGCGTACCGCAGGGTGAACACCGTGTGGACCACCGCCCAGGACAGGACGACCGAGGCCAGGCCCAGCGCGACTCCGACCAGTTCGGCGGCCCCTCGGCTGTGCGTGGCCCGCACGATGACGATGCCGACCGCGACCAGGCTCGCGACGGCCGAGGTCAGCAGCACGATGTCGGTGACGGCGCGGTCGGGATCGGTTGTGGTCGCCCGCCGCGCGGTCTCCGCGGCGTCACGCCGTAGGATCCCGGTCCAGATCCAGGTCAGGTAGACCACGCATGCGGTGTCCCAGCCCACCAGCACGCCCAGCGCCGGAGAGCTGACCCAGACAAGGGGGACAGCGATCGCCATGCCGCACAACGCGGACACCAGCACCTCTACCTGGGCGGACACCCCGCGGCGTGCTCGCGGCTCGCGTGGCTGATCGACACTTCTCGGCATACTCCCATCGTCCCCACTCGGCCCCAGGCAGCGCACGCGGGCCCGGTGAGGTACCCCCGGGCAGGCTCTCGTCGGCAGGCGAGCGATCGGAGTATCTTCACGTCAAGACATGCGTGAGGAGTCGTGGGTGCTGCATCACATCCAGCTGGCCTGTCCGCCCCGCAGCGAGCCCGTCCTGCGGGAGTTCTACGCGGGCGTGCTCGGCTTGGCCGAGATTCCCAAGCCTTCCGTCCTCGCCGCCCGTGGCGGCTGCTGGTTCCGTGGCCACGGCATCGAGCTGCACCTCGGTGTCGAGACCGACTTCCGTCCCGCGCGGAAGGCGCACCCTGGCATCCTGGTCCGTGACCTCGACGACTGGGCCCGGCGGCTGGGCGAAGCCGGTTACCCCGTCGCCTTCGACGACGACTTCCCCGGGATGCGCCGCTTCTACAGCGAAGACCCGCACGGAAACCGTCTGGAGTTCCTCGAACCGCTTCCCTGAGAACGGACAACGAGAACGGAAAACCGCCGGCCTCGGAGGTTCGCCCACCCTCCGAACGCTACTGCGCCTGGACCACCGGCGGACCCTCGCTCGCCTGGACCAGAACGAAGCCCTGCCCCTGGAACGCGAGCTGCATGGCCTCACCGCTGCCACGGCCGATCAGCGCCCCGGCCTTCATCGTGCGGTTGACACCCACGTGCAGGTCGGCGCTCCAGCACACGGCGGACTGTCCGTCGGCGAAGGTGGGCATCTGCGAGGTGTCGAGGAGCACGGGGGTGCCGTGGGTGGTGACCGCGACCCAGCCGGTGCCGCTGATCGTCATGTTGAACAGTCCGCCCGCGGCGACGCCCGCGCCCTGCACGCGTTTGATCTCCCAGGTGAGCGGGGCGTCGAAGGCGAGCAGGTTGCGGCCGTTGACGGTCAGGGCCTCGTCCTCGAGGTAGAACAGATGGATGTCGTCGGCGTTGTCGGCCAGGAACAGCAGACCCTGCCCTCTGACCCGCATGAGCGGCGCGCCCTCGCCGGTCATCACCTTCTTGAACAGCTTGCCGACCCCGCCCGCCCCCTCGTAGTCGAAGTCCATCTGCCCCTGGAAGGCGACCATCGAGCCCTGCCTGGCGAGCACCTCGTGGGGCAGCTGGACGCGGAGCATCTTGGGGTTCTGCAGGGCGAAGTTGGCGGGAACCTGTTGGGTGTCCAGGTTGCTGAAGAGCGCGCTGCGCATGAGGGCCCCTTTCGGCGGGCGTCGTCGACATGGGTGACGACGAACGGGCCAGTGCTCCGGTTCCTTCGCCCCCGCCGCCGTGGAGGTGGCGCTCGGCGTCGCGCTGCCCGCGGACCTGCGCGCGCTGTACGGCATCGCCGACGGTGACGGCGACATCATCAACCCGCTGTTCGACCGGCACCCGTGGCTCTCCCTCGCCGAGATCTGCGACCAGGATGACGAGTGGCTCGACAGCGCGCGGGAGTGGCACGACGAGCCCTGGCGCCGGCTGGGTGTTCGATGCCACGCCACCGAACACCGTCCGGAGGTCGTCGCTGCGTCCGGGCTGGATCCGGTTCGCGGTCGACACCGGCGGCCGCACGAGGGGGCGACTCATCCTCGGTCGGCGATTTCGGCTCCGGTCGCGATCTTCCGTTGTGGTGGTCACGTCCGTTTTGCGTTTGAGCGCGCTCGAAGCCATAGCGTTCCCGGCCATGACGACACAAACCTGGATCATCACCGGCGCGTCCCGCGGCTTCGGGCGCGCACTGGCGGAGTCGGCGCTCGCGGCAGGCCACCACGTGGTGGCGGCGGTGCGCCGGCCCGAGAGTGTGGCCGACCTGGAGTCCGCCCACCAGGACCGCTGCCTGGTCGCGAAGTTCGACGCCCGGGACATCGCCGCGGCCGCGGGCCTCGTGCACGACACCCTCGACCGCTTCGGCCGGCTCGACGTGCTCGTCAACAACGCGGGCCGGGCCGTGGTCGGAGCGGTCGAGGAGGTCAGCGACGCGCAGTTGCGTGAGCTGATGGATCTGCACCTGTTCGGCCCTGCCGCGCTCGTCCGCGCGGCGCTGCCCGCGATGCGCGCGCAAGGCGCCGGGACGATCGTGCAGATGAGCAGCCAGGGCGGGCGGGCGTCGTTCCCCGGCGTGTCGGCGTACTCCGCGTCGAAGTTCGCCCTGGAAGGCTGGTCCGAGGCCCTGGCAGGGGAGGTCGCGCCGTTCGGGATCCGCGTGATGATCGTCGAGCCCAGCCGGTTCCGTACCGGCTTCAACGGGGGCGACGTGCTCGAGTTCGCCGAGCCGTCCGAGACCTACCGTGACCTGCTCGCCGGCGTCCGTGCGGACATGGCAGGGACCGACGGCCGCCAGGAGGGCGACCCGGCGCGAGCGGCCGAGATCATCGTGTCCCTGGCGCACAGTGCCGAGGTGCCGCTGCGGCTGCCGCTCGGACGCGAGGCGGTCGAGCGTATCTCGGGCGCCTACCGGCGCGGCCTGGACGAGGTCGAGCGGTGGGCCGAGACCGCCCGCCGCGCCGACTTCGAGGGCGTCCCCGCCTCGGTCCGGCCCATCTAGGCTCGTGGTCATGGCCACCGACGATCTGATGACCAGGGCGCTCGAAGCGATTGGGGACGACGGTCCGAGTCGGTCGAGGCGATCCACCGCCTCGACGATCTGGCCGACCTGCCCGAGACGATGACGATCGCCGAGGTCGCCGGTCTCCCCGACGTCTCGCCCCACACGCTGCGCTATTACGAGCGGGCCGGGCTGGTCGAGGTGGCCCGCGACGGCAACGGTCATCGCGTCTACGACGCCGAAGCGGTTCGGCGACTGGTGGTCCTTACCCGGATTCGGCTGCCCGGTATGCCGATGCGTGACCTGCAGCACTACATCTCGCTCGTCGACGCCGGAGGGCACAAGGTGCCCGAGCGGCTTGATGTGCTGGTCGAACATCGCGACACCACCCGCCGCCGGATCCCTGAGCTGACCCTTTCCCTCACGGCGGTCGAATACGAGATCGCCACGTACGGGGGCTCGACCGGGCCGGACGTTCAGGCCCTCGACACCACCGGTACCGACCGCACCGCGCTGCCTGACGAGCCGCTGCGACGGGCACTCCCGGCAGAGTGAGGGACGCTGACGCCGACGTTCGCCGGGCTGCTCGTGTCCTTGGTCGGAAATACGTCGACATAAGAGGCGAGAGCGTCGAAGATCTCTTCGGCGGGTTTTGTCCAGACGATGGGCTTGGGTTCCTGTGTCTAGAGGGGATCCAGGTGCGGATGTCCTTTTCTAGCGCGTGTACCGTCTTGTGGACTCCGCGTCGTATCTGCTTGGTCGTCAGCTCGGTGAACCAGCGTTCCACCAGGTTCAGCTGGTCGGGGTGAAGAGAAGGTGGAAACGCGGGTGCGCCAGCGGCCTTTTGTTGATCGCAGCCTGGCTCGAGTGGTGCCCGACAGCGGCGATCAAGGATGTTCGACGAATCAACGGGGGTGGCGGGGTGGACTTCATTACGGAGGTCGTTCGGGCGATCAGCGATTTACCCTTCCCTGTGGTGGGGGCGGTGGCCGGGCTCATGGCGTTCGCCGAGTCCGGCCTCGGCCTTGGGTCGATCTTTCCCGGGGAAACGGGCGTGCTGCTACTCGGAGCCGCCGCCGCCACGCCCGTGCGGTTCGCCGTCATGCTCCTGATCGTCGCCCTGGGCGTCACAGCAGGTGATCACGTCGGCTACCTGCTGGGCCGCCGCTACGGCGAGCGGATGCGCGAGCTGGCGGTGGTGCGGCGGCTCGGCGTGCGGCACTGGGACCGCGCCACAGCGGCACTGCACCGGTACGGCGCGGCGGCCGTGTTCATCACCCGGCTGATCCCCATAGTGCGCACACTCACGCCGGCCGCGGCCGGCGCCGCCCAGGTACGGTACGGGCGCTTCCTGCCCGCCTCGCTGGCGGGATCGCTGCTGTGGTCGGCGTTATACGTGAGCCTGGGCGCGTTCGCGGGTGCCTCCGCCGCCCACCTGGAGCGGCTGCTGGGACGCGCGTCATGGATCCTGCTCGGCGCCCTGGCCGTGCTCGTCGTGGTGGTGAGCCTGATACGGCGCAGGCGCGCGAAAGCGAAGACATCGCCGTAACCAGGGTGACCTCGCGCAGGGTGACCTTGACGAAAGCGGATCTTCCGTGATTCGACTGCGGCGATCTATCCGTGATCGTTCTGGCCCGGCGGGCATCCGGCAGCGGAAAGTGAAGGCCGATACGCTCGCGTCGTGAGTGAACGCGCCCACTTCGGTGTAGGCGGCGCTGCTCGCCGCCATCACGGCGGCCCGGTCGGCGGCGTCGAGCCCTTTGAACTTGCCTCTGATCGTCACTCTGAACACGGTCATTCCTCTCGTACGGCATAGCCCAGGACTCGCTCACCAAGCAGGCTCTCCACGATGTCCAGCAGTTCGAGGACGGCCTCGGCGATCGCGTCGGGACGCTCGCCTGCAGCAGTTCGCCTGCCGATCTCAGTCATGACCAGTGCGTGCAGGCAGCCGATGTGCCAGGCGACCGCGCGCGGCAGCGGATCGTATTTGGGTGCGTCAGTCTCCTCGGCGAGTACAACCGTCAGCGCGTCCGTCATCTGGCGGCCGAGGTCCTCCAGCCGGGCGGACAGCGTGGGCGCGGCTCGCATCATCTCCAGTACGCTTCCGAATCCAGCGCTCAGCCCGACGCGGCGCTCGCGGCCGTGCACCTCCTCCCGAAGGCGCGCCAGCACCGCGCCCGCCGCGGACTCCCCCGGCCGACGCTGCCGCACGATGTCGGCCAGCCGCTGCGGGGAGGCCTCCTCCGGCGGCAGGACAAGATCCTCTTTGGACTCGAAATAGTTGTAGACGGTGTTGACCGACACCTCGGCGGCCGACGCGACCTCGGCGATCGTCACGTTCTCGAAGCCGCGCTCCACGAACAGGCCGATGGCCACTTCGGAGATGCGCTGCCGAGTTCGCCGTTTCTTGCGCTCCCGCAGTCCTTCCTGCATAAGAGGAGTCTACTGCAAAGCTTAAGCCACTGCATATTTGCAATGGACTCTAGTTTCTGTCATGGTCAACCCATGCATGTATCCCGATGCGAGCTGCTGCGCTGGCAGTTCGACTTCACCTGGTCGCTGTTCGATTACCACCTGGAACGACTGCAACCCGCGGACTTTCTTTGGGAACCCGCCACTCTTTGCTGGACTGTGCGCCTTGACGCCAGGGGAACATGGGTGCCCGACTGGACGGAGACCGAGCCCGATCCCGTCCCGGTTCCCACCATCGGCTGGTTGAGCTGGCATATCGGTTGGTGGTGGAGCGTGGCCATCGATCACGCTCAGGGACGCAAGCCTCGGGACAGAACCGAGATCACCTGGCCGGGTGATGGAACGAGCGCCGTCGAGTGGTTGCGTGGCCTCCGCACCACTTGGCTGACCGTGCTGGCTGGCCTCACCGACGCCGACCTGGACGCCCCGGCGGCCCCCTTCCCCTGGCCGCAGGACTCTGAGCACACCGTCGCCCACACGATCGCCTGGGTCAACTCCGAGCTGATGAAGAACGTCAGCGAAATAGGCCAGCTTCGCATGGTGCGAGCTGCGTTCTCGGAGTGAGTTGTTCTCAGCGCAAGATCGAGTCAGCCTGCCGCCGGCTCGGTGAGCCGGGCTTCCAGGTCAGTTGATACACCGGCGCCGATTCGTCGCCCGGTTCCTCGGCAGGCTCCCGGCCGGGCTGTTCGGCGAGGATCTCCTTTGACCACCTGCTCGGCCACCCGCAGCCGGTCCAGGTCGTCTTCGGCCTCGGCTGGCCGGGTGCACAGATGATCGGCGCGTTCAACTGGGCAGCAGCCGCAGCGCGGCGAAGACGTTCATGACGGCGAGCAGGCCAGGCGAAGGAGCACGGCCGATCACCCTGCCGCATGCGCCTCCCTCTCCTGACGGCAGGAGCTCTCGCACGCCACGCGAAGCTTCATATGGCCATGACGTGGGCGGATGAAGTTATCGGCAGGCACAGTCTCCACCGCGAACCGGCGCTGGAACGAACCACGGATACGCAGCTCAGCCGCCGCGTACAGGGCAACCTGGATCTCGAAGCCGATCAGCCGGTCGGTGACCAGGTCGTTGACGTAATCCTCCCGGGACACGCGCCCGAGACACCGGTGGGACGTGAGGCGCCGACCGGGTTCCGGCCCTACGCCGTCCGATCACTGTCCGTCCTGGTAGACCATGGGACCCGACTCCTTGAACGCCGCACGCGAGGCGTCCTTGAGCCACTTCGTCGCGCTGGAGTCTCTGGTGAGGTTCGTGTAGACGGCCAGGGTACGGATCACATATCGGCCGGTCTGCCCGGTCCACGAGTACAACTGCACATTCCACCAGTTCGAGGTGAAGCAGATGCCGGTCGATCCCGGCCCAGTCTGGGGGCACCGGATCCCCCAGTCCTGCACGTAGACGTTCTTGAGCCTCGAGTACGCGGCGCCGGCCCTGCCGGAGTCCTTCAGCGGAACGACCCAGACGGTCACCATGATGCGCCCGTTCGGAGCGCCCGAGCTGATATAGGCACCCACCGCCATGTCGTCGCAGCGTGCCTTGCGGAGGGCGGACTTGACTCTGGCGTCGGGCCACGGGCTCGGGCAGTCCTCCACCCCGAACGCCTTGCGGCTGAAACGCACCCCCTTGGCGCTCGTGAAGGACTGCGGAAGCAGGGCGTCGGCCGTGATCGGGGTCGGGTCGGTGCTCTCCTTGTTGAGGTCCGCGGGGTTGAACGACTCCTCGGTCGGCTCCTCCGAAGCTGTCTGAGAAGGCGTCTGCGAAGGTGTGTCGGAAGGGCTCGGTCCGGGGGAGTAGGTGGAGACGGGCTGGGAGGTGGAGGACTGATCGCCCGACAGCGCTCCTCGGACCGCGTTCTTGACTACGGCCCGCACGCCCACCACGGCCAACACCAGGGCAACTGCTCCAGCGCCGACGGCGAGGCCGATCTTCTTCGACCGGCCGCCGCCGCTGGGTGGAGGCGGGGGAGGGACGCCCCATCCAGGCTGCCCAGGCGGCTGCGCCCAGCCGGCAGGCCCGTTCGCCTGCGTCGACAGGTGCGGCCGGAGAGTGAGTTGCTCGGCCTCCGACATGCCCATCGTGGCGTGCGCCGTGGGCCACCGCGCGAGTGGGGCGGGAGCCTCGTCGCCGGTCAGGCGGCGCAGCAGGGCGGCGGCGCTCGGCCGGGCCGCGGGGTCCTTCGCCAGACAGGCCGCCAGCGCCGGGCGCAGTTCCTGCGGCACAGCCGACAGGTCGGGTTCACGAGTCAGGATGGCGTGCATGATCACCGGAAAGGTGTCTCCACTGAAGACCTGCTGCCCGGTGGCCGCGTAGATCATGGAGGTCGCCCAGCTGAACAGGTCGGCCGCCGGGGTGATCGGCGTCCCGCCGAACTGCTCCGGCGCCATGTAGACGGGGGTGCCCACCACGCTGTGCGTAGCCGTCTGGGCGGTCACCCTGGCAATCCCGAAATCGATCACCACGGGCCCCTCGGGCCCCATGATCACGTTGTGCGGCTTGAAGTCACGGTGGACTATCCCGGCCCGGTGGATGGCCGCCAGCGCGGTGAGCGTGGTCACCGCGAGCCGCTCCAGCCCACTGCCCGAACGCGGACCCTCGGTCCTGACCAGCAGGTCGAGCGAAGGGCCTGGGATGTGTTCACTGACGATGTACGGTCGGCCGCCCACCAGGCCCGTGTCCAGCACGCGCGCCGTGCAGAAAGGAGCAACCTGGCGGGCCGCCTCGGCTTCGCGCAGGAACCGGCGGCGCGCGTTCTCATCCGTCGCGGCTCCAGCGTGTAACACCTTGACCGCGACCTGTTCGTTGGACGGCCCCTGGCCCAGGTAAACCGTTCCCTGACCACCCCGCCCCAGTACACCAGCGAGCCGATAGGGGCCGATCTGACGTAAATCTTCCGGCGTGAGCGATTGCACAAGATCTTACCTTAGCGTTTGCTGGCAAGATCTCCTTAATGTCACACATTGGGTCAAGTCACTGCGAAGCCTTTGTGGCCGTTGGCAGCGATCTCGGCGGACCTGACGCGGTAAGGGCCGACGCCTCCGACGGCCTGATGCGGTGCTCGCCGACCGCGGCTACGACCACGATAAGTACCGCCGCCTAGATGAATGAGTTCAGGGGTCTGGTCACGTTAGTGGTCGTAGGCGATCAGGGATCGTTTGATCGGCTGGCTGGTCTTGTCGTTGTGCCAGGTCACGGTAGTCAGCGCGAGGATCCTGGACGGCACCGGATGATGACTCCGGCTGGGGTCCGGCCTCTGTGGCGTTCCAGGTCGAGCTGCCCCTTGAAGGTCTGGTTGATCGATTCGATGGTCTGACGCAGCGGTGCAAACAGCCGCGCCGGGGCCGGAGCTGTCCGGCCGGGGTTGACGCCGAGCACGGTTCCGCTGTTGGGAGCAGGTGAGGGCTGCACAAGCAGTTCCAGCCGCTGCGGCCAGGGACGATCGCGAAAGGTCTGCTGATTGAAAGCGAGCGCGTACTGGGTGGCGATTTCGGGCGTGACACCGTTTCTCCCACCGGTAGACCTTCTCCGCCCGCCGCATCATCGACCCCCTGTCGCTGATCCCGCTCCTGACAGGGCGCGACGCCGTCCTGTCGGCGCTGGGGCCGCGCGGACGTACCGCGCGACCTCGGTCTGCATGAGCGCCGTGGAGGGCCTCATCGAGGCGATGGCAGGGGCGGGCGTACGCTGGATCGTCGCCATCAGCGCCCAGCCGGTGCTGCGCGGCGGGGCGGGGGAGCCGTGGTGGCACCGCCCGGCCGCTGCTGCGGACGATCTACCGCCACGTCTACCGTGACCTGGAACGCATGGAGCGAACCCTCGCGGCCGGCGACACCGACTGGACAGTCCTTCGGCCGCCCTACCTCACCAACGACCCGCCCGCCGGTCGCTACCGCACCGCCATGGACGCCAACGTTGCCGGCTGGAGCCTGGCACGGGGCGATCTTGCCCGCGCCATGCTCGACGTCCTGGACCGCCCAGCCACCATCCGCCGGGTCGTGGGCGTCGGGCGGCACTAAGGAAACGCTCCGTATCGGCCTGCCGTCGTAGAAGCCGTCACCAGGTGCACGCGATCGCC
This sequence comes from Nonomuraea recticatena, assembly GCF_039533245.1. Classification (NCBI taxonomy): domain Bacteria; kingdom Bacillati; phylum Actinomycetota; class Actinomycetes; order Streptosporangiales; family Streptosporangiaceae; genus Nonomuraea; species Nonomuraea recticatena. The sequence goes on from NZ_BAAATE010000044.1 coordinate 43,493, forward strand.
TTGCGCCTGGTCAGTAACCCCATCCCCGCCGGCCCGATCTGACGGAACGGGTCCGTTGTCTGGTGCCGCCGCACCTGTCACCTGCGCCTCCGCGATCGCGTGTACCTGTGACAGCAGTCCTGACGACACCCCGATTCGCCGTGGAGGTACGGCGGCGCTTGTGGGGGAGCGGCGGTCGGCGGGGAGATCGGCGACGACGTGCCGGCCGTCAGGCCGCTGATCGCGACAGCTGGGGCGTGTCGGTCGAACGTGTGCAGGAGGGCGTCGAGGCGGGCCGCGTACACCGTGTGCCGCAGGTGGGCCGCGACCCGGAGGTGGCCGTCCGGGCCGCGGGTTTCAGCTGGTTACCTGGTCAGGACCATCAGCGTGAAGAAACCCGTGTACTCGCAGTAGTAAGAAAGGTACGTCCCGTTCCGTCGTAGTTCCGCGCCCTTCGCCTTGCACTTCGCCTCGGTGGAGTAGTCGCCGTACTTGATCCAGGTGGACGCGACCGAGGTGCTCGACGCGGTGGAGCCGGTGGCCGCGGCGGCGGGGGTCGCCAGTGCGGTTCCTGCCACTGCCAGGGTGAGCGCCGCGAATGACGTCGCAGCCAGTCTGGTGAGCTTGGTGGACATGAGGCATCCCTTCAGGGTGGGGGATAGGGCCGTTCCCGGCGCGGCGGCGCACCGCCTTCGCCATCACCATGATCATAATCGCCCGAGGTCCAAAGATCACTCATATCAGTATTTATCCGTAATGTCGGCAGTTAGTGCTGTTCGGGGCCTGAACGGAGGGTCACTAGGAGCGGGAACGGCCTGTCCTGACGCCGCCGTGCCGGTCACGAACCCGATGAGTGAGTGCTCGTTCGTCCTGCCGGACAGCGCGGCCCAGCGCCCGCGACCGACTCCGACCGGCACTCCGCCGGGTCCCGCCGGCCATCCAGAGGCTCTGCGGCGGCACCTTGACGAAGGCGCTGCCCGAGTCCTGGCCGGATGCTGATCCCCGGCGGGCGTCCGGTGCCGCCGGCCGTCCCTGACGGCGAAGCCGGGCGTCGGCCTGCCGTCTCGTCGCACCGGCGAGCCCACCGAGCCGGCACGTGCACGGATGAGGGACCGGGGGCGCCGCCGCTCAACGCCTCGTCAGGCCGACCGGTACGGCCGGTTGGCCTGCCCGGTGCTCCATCGCCTGGAGCCGCCCCGACCTGCGGAAGCGGGTCAACCGGTAAAAAGACCGCTTCGTTGTGTGCATTCGTACGCACTCCTTGGGCGGGAATCGCGATGTACTCCACGTCGTGACAGGGGGCCCATAACTCAGAGGAGTAGAAGTGAAGCTCAACCTCGGGCGCAGGACCGGTCTACGCGCGTTGGCGACGGGGGCACTGCTCGCCATCCCGCTCGCGACCGTCGGCGCCACACCCGCCATGGCCGCCACCAATGTGGTGGCGATCAGCGGGAAGCTCTCAGTGAACTCGAGCAACATCGGCGACGAGATCAACATCAGCGTGGAGGGAGGGTTCCTGGTGGTCAGGAACTTCAAGGACACCCTCCTCGCCGGCAGCTTCACCTGCACGAATCTCGACGCCAACACCGTCCGCTGCAACAGCGCGGGGATCACCAACATCCTCGTCAACACGCAGGGCGGAGCCGACACGGTGCGCAACAACACCACGCTGCCGTTGAGGGGCTTCCTCGGTCCCGGCGGCGACGTCTTCTCCGGCGGCTCGGCCCGCGACTTCGTCTCCGGGGACGGCGACAACGACATCATCGACGGCAACGGAGGCAGTGACATCCTTCTCGGCAACGACGGCGGTTTCGACCAGGTCTTCGGCGGAGCCGGGACCGATCTCTGCGACGCGGAGGCGGAGACCTCCTGCGAGGTCGACGCCTGACCCATCCCACCAAGGGCCATCCCGCCACGGCGGGATGGCCCTTCCGCTGTCTGGACCCTCGGCGAAGCGGCGACGATGGCACGTTTTGCGGATTCTCGGCGAAACGGTGATGCCGGGGGGACGCCTCGGCGGTGCCGTCCGTTGCAAGCGGGGAGCAGGCGCACGCCGCGCCACCCGAGCGACGGCGCCGGCATGGGACAAGCGCCGCATCGCTTGAGTCTCCGGCCACGGGCCGTCGCCCTGCTCCGACGGTGACGGGTCCGGTGGAGGCCAGACAGATCCATGCCGTCTATGAGCAACAGTGCGGGGTAACCAAGAAGCACGGTTGCCAGACCGAGGGCATGATGACGAACTGCCATGAGCGACAACCTCATGCGCGCCGCGCTCGACGAGCTTGGCGCTGCGCTTGCGAAGGTGGACGACGGGCTGATCGACGCGGCCTGCCGGATGATCGCTGACGCGAGAAGGATCGGGGTCTACGGCTGCGGCAGGGAGGCGCTGCAGATCAAAGGGTTCGCGATGCGCCTGTTCCACCTCGGCCTGCCGGTAGGGGTGGTCGGCGACGTGACCATGCCGGCGCTGGGACACGGCGATGTCCTCCTCGTCACCTCCGGTCCCGGCGAGACATCCACGGTGCTGGCGCTGATGCGGACGGCGAGAGCGGCGGGTACGACGAACCTTCTGCTCACGGCTGAGCCTGAGAGCGGCGCGGCACGGCTGGCCGACTTCGTGCTCGTGATCCCGGCGCAGACCATGGCCAGCGATCAGGGCGAAGGGCAGGTCTCCGTCCTGCCGATGGGTTCGGTCTACGAGGGCGCGCTGTTCGTGCTGTTCGAGGTGATGGTGTTGAAGCTCAGGACGCTGACCGGCGCGACGGGCGAGGCGATGCGCGCCAGACACACCAACATGGAGTGAGCAGGCCGTTGTCCATGTATCACGGCTACGGCGTCGTCCGCGCCAGGGGGACAGGCGACCGAGCAGACGGCTCAGCGTGAGCCGGCCAGCTTATGATTCATCAACCCGCGGCGGTCGCGGGGCGAACACGGACCAGCTGACGTTCATGGAGGAGACCATCGACCGATGGGACGGCGAGATGGTCGAGCGGCTCTTCGGCCTGGGCCGGTCCGGTGAGAGCCCGGCCGAGGTGGCGCGCGCCGCGTTCGCCGGCCGGCGCGGCCATGGGCGTGATCTGGATCGTCGACGGCCGGTACCGCACCGAGCGCGCCGTCGTCGCCGCCTGGACCCCGCGGATGGATCCAGGGGTCGCCAAGCTTCAGGAGTATCGATGAACGAGTCGCGGATCACCGGCTATCTGGACAGGCTCGGCGTGGCTCGGCCCGCGGTGCCGGACGCGCAGAGCCTGCGGGCCCTGCAACTCGCGCATCTGAAGGCCGTGCCGTTCGAGAATCTGAGCATCCATCTCGGCGAGCCGATCTCGCTCGAATCCGAGGCGCTCTTCGACAAGATCGTCGAGCGCCGCCGCGGTGGCTTCTGCTACGAGTTGAACGGGTTGTTCGCCGAGTTGCTGACCGCCCTCGGCTACCGGGTGACGCTGCTGGCCGCACGGGTCTTCAAGGGCAGCCGACCGGGCCCGCTGTTCGACCATCTGGCGCTGCGCGTCGATCTCGACGAGCCGTGGCTGGTCGACGTCGGCTTCGGGGATTTCGCCGACGCGCCGCTGCGCCTCGACGAGCGCGCGGAGCAGAAGGACGACGCCGGTGTGTCTCAGATCGGGCCCGCTCCCAGTGGCCACGGGGACCTCGACGTCGTGCACAACGGCGACCCGGCTTACCGGCTGACCGCCCGGCCGTACGAGCTGGAGGACTTCGTCCCGATGTGTTGGTGGCAGGCGACCTCTCCGGAGTCGCACTTCACCAGATCGCCGGTCTGCTCGATGCGCACCGACGAGGGCCGGATCACGATCAGCGGCAGCAAGCTGATCCACACCGCCTCAGGCGAGCGCACCGAACGCGTCCTGCGGGAAGGCGACCTCCTTCCCGCCTACGCCGACCACTTCGCGATCACGCTCGACCGCCTTCCCTCCATGGGAAGATGAACGTCGTTGGTTCAGGTCCTGGCCGGAGCTCGTTTGCGGGCACGGCCCAGCAACGTGTCGAGCGCCCACACCCGTGGGCCCAGCACCGCGATCAGCAGGAACGACCAGGAGTAGACGGCGGCCAGCTCCCCCTCGTTCTGCAGCGGCCACAGGGCTTGCGGCTGGTGGACGACGAAGTACGCGTAGGCCATCTCACCCGAGCAGATCAACGCCGCGATTCGAGTGGCGAGGCCGAGAAGGACGAGGCCTCCTCCGACAAACTCGATGATGCCCGCGTACCACTGTGGCCAGACGCCGACGGGGACCGCCTCGCCGCCGAGCACGCCGAACAGCTTGGCTGCGCCGTGGCAGGCGAAGAGCAGTCCGACGACGATGCGGAATATCGACAGGACGTACGGCCTGGCCGTCTCCAGAGAGTTCATGATGGCTCCTCTTCAGGTGGCCCTGCCCGTCCGCCGAGAAGTGCTCTGGCAGTCCAAAGGACATTTGCCGGGTATTTGACTGACCCGCGAAAACAAGGCGGGGGCACTCTCGACTCGACCGCGTGCGCAACGTGGCGGGAGCGCCTCTTCGAACTCGAACGCGCGGGCAACGTGGCGACCACGCGGGCGGACGACATCGAGCCGCGGCTCTCACGGGCCTCGGCTCCCGGGGCCCGACGGTGCCACCGTGTCGGGACAACCGGCCCCCGGCGCCGGGAACGGGTTCCAGCCGGCGCGGCAGCAGGGTGACGAGACGGGCCTGTGGGGGAACGTGGACCTTCAGGACTGGAGGTGCGCTCTCGCTCCACGCGGCGGATTTCGTCGGCTGCGTGATGCGCGGGCCGTCATCCCCTGGGAGGGGACCCGATCAAGGACGGGAGCGTGTCGGCGAAATCGGTCACGGCGGCGATGAACTCGCGAGGTTCGTCGTCGTGGATGACATGCCTGGCGTCGATCCGGCGGTAAACGGTCTGAGGGACGAGCTCACGTACCCTGCAGGCGTCGTCATCATCCATGGCGCCGACGAGTCCGTACCTCTCGTACCTGTTCCAGTTGGCGTGCAACAGCAGGACGGGGACGGTCGTCGCCCGTAGGACGGCCTCGTGAGAGAAGTCGCCGTAGAAACGGCCGTCGACGAACGCCCTGGCGAAGTCGGGGTCGAACATCGACGCCGCCCGGATCGGCTCGCTCAGCGACCGTGGCAGCCACCGAACGCCGAGACCGGCCGGGCGGCCGGGGTGCTGCCGTCGGTGACGGGTCACCAGGTGGTCGAGGAAGTCGATGAAGCGATCCGGAATCCGGACGGTCCTGGTCTCGGAGACGGGGATCTCCTGGCGAAGGATGTCGGCCACACGCTGATGATCGAGGTCACCGAGCACCTGTACGGCGTGAGCGAGGCTGCTGTGGACCCAGCGGTCCCGGTCACGGAAGCGCGGCAGCTCGGCCGAGAAGATCGGCGGGTCCTCCAGGACGATCGCTGCGACCTGCTCCGGGACACGGGCGGCACACCACAGGGCGAGGATGCCGCCGGAGGAGTTCCCGCTGACGATCGCGGGTCTCCCGACGACCTGCCGCAGGAAGTGCGCCACGTCCGTGCCCGCGGAGTCCCATGAGTAGTCCCCTGGCGTCCAGGAGGAGTTCCCGTGCCCTCGGACATCGACGGCGTACACCGTGAACCGCCGCGCGAGCTTCGGCATGACCAGGCGGTAACTGCTCCACAAGCTCATCTGGCCGGGGACGAGGAGGAGGGGCACACCCACTTCGGGGCCGCGGACGTAGCTGATGAGCACGCCGTCGAGCTCGGCGAACTCCTGGCGGAAGCCGGCTCTGACCAGCTCGGACGGCAACGGTTCTCGCTGCCCCTCGAAGGGGTTGCGGTAACCGGTCACCGGTCCTTCTCCTTGCCGGGATCGGCGGACGCCTCCTCCTGCACGGCGAGGACACCTGTCGCGAAGTTCCGGAACCTCTCGTTGTCGACCAGCGCGATGCCCTGCTTGCGGTCCACGAGCACGAGCAGGGTGTCGCCCGGTTGGAGGCCGAGCAGGTCGCGCGCATCCTTCGGGATGACGATCTGCCCCTTCTCGCCGATCTTCACGGTGCCCACGATGTAACGGCCGTCCGGCCCCTCGATCATCTTCCCTGCCATGCGCCCACCCCTCCCAGTGTCCTGAGCGCGACTTTACCTACTTTTCCTACTTTTCGCACCCGACCTCAGCGGCCCTCGTTCGATGGAGTTCGCGACCAGGGGTCTCAGCTCGGGGAGGCCGGCACAACTCGTCGAAGAGGTCGGCGACGCTTCAAACGCATCCCCAACCACCGCGACACTGACTGGATCTCCGACGACGCGGCGGTGCCCCGCCACCCGGAATGTAACGTTCGGTCAGGGATGGGTAGCTTTACCCCGTGGGATCCGCAACCCTCGTCCCCCAGACGCGCACGATGGAGCTTTCCGCCGACGACGCGTGGACGACCCTCAAGCAGTACGGCATGCGCCGCCTCGCCCATGACTCGTTCGTGCGTTTCCGCTACGGCGACGGCATGAGCCATTCGCGTGCCCTGGCCTTCCAGCTGTGCCTGTCGATCATCCCCGGCACGATCGCGCTGGTCGGCCTCGCCTCCTTGGCCCATCAGGAGCACCTCGGCCAGGTGCTGCAGCAGGCGCTGAGCAACCTGGCCCCGGGCGAGGGCGGGGCCGCGGTGCTCGAGATCCTCAACCAGGGTGCGCGCACCCGCGACGCGGTGGCGCTCTGGCTCGGCCTCGGCACCGCGCTGGCCTCGCTGACCAGCACGATGGCCCAGGTCGAGCGGGGCGCCAACCGCATCTACGGAATGGAGCGCGACCGGCCCTTCCACCGCAAGTACGGCAGGGCGATCATCCTGGCGCTGACCGCCGGAGCACTCATGGTGGCCGGGTTCGTCGCCATGGTCGGCGGCGCGGCCATCGGCGACGCGCTGGCGAGCGTGTACCAGTGGGGCCCTGGCCTGCGCGGCGCCTTCGACCTGACGCGCTGGCCCGTCGGCTTCCTGCTTGCCCTCGCCTCGACCTCGGTGCTCTTCCGCGCCGCGCCCAGGCGCAGGCAGCCCGGCCACACCTGGCTGGCGTTCGGGGCGCTGGTGACGCTGGCGTTGTGGATGACCTTCACGATGGGCCTGGCCCTCTACACCGGCACGAGCGGCACCTTCGGCAGCACGTACGGCCCGCTGACCGCGGTCATGGCGCTGCTGCTGTGGGCGTTCCTCAGCTCGATCGCCCTGTTCCTCGGTCTGGCCTTCGCCGCCCAGTTGGAGAGCTGTCGGGCCGGTTGCGTGGAACCCGCACTGCCCGACAAGGGCCCGACTGCCCAGGAGGAGCGCGAACCGCTGGTCGGCGCGGTCGGCTCCGCCGCCATCGCCGCCGGCCGCCGCCTCATCCGGCTGACCCATCGCGGCGGTCCACCACTCCCACGCGACGGCGAGCCCGGCCGTCCGGAAGCCTGAGCGTTCGGCAACCCCGGGCGCACCGCGTCCTGGAGGAGTCGGTCGACCCCTCCACGCGTACTGCCGCGACCGGCGGGTGGGTGCCCGCCGAGCGGCAAAGGTGCCGTCTCAGCCAGCTGACTGCGTGGACCAATCCGAACTGTGTACGACTGTCAGGATGTTGCCTGTCTTTGGGGCGGCGATAACGTGCTGAATCTAGCTCGCGCGGCGCAGGTTCGAGTCGTCGAGAGTCTCTGGGCTGTCCATAGGTGACTCGACGCGACAACTGGGTTCTTGGGCGACGGGTTTGCTCTGGACGCGAACTCGGGTTTTGCCGCAAATGTCGCAACGCTGTGTGACCACCAACCCGATCGCCTCGAACGTCGTCCATGAATGTCTGAAGTGAAGACCTGCCAAAGCCCCTCATTTCGGTCGGGGCCAAAAGGTATCAAACGGCGGAAGGCGCGGCACGATCGACGCCGCAAGTAAGTCTTTCGGGTGTTCACGACAGCAGGAGTCGCCGGACGCCTCTCTGGCGATGCGCGCCTCGGGCTCAGTCACGGAGCGTTACCTGCCCGATAATGCGGGGCAGCCGCAAATAGCGTGGCCATTCTCTTCTGGGGCGGGCCACACCGGAGGCGGGCGGCACAGAGCCTCCGGAATAATCCGTTGCCTGCCGGTGCTCGTATCCGGCACTATGACGCTCATGTTCCGCCACGCTCACCTGACGACGCCCGCAGCCGCGGGCGCGTTCGAGCGTGCCTTCGACGGCCTGGAGCGCTGACCTCTTCCCGTAAGTCCTGATGTGACCCGGCGGGGGGAGGTTGACCGACCCGCACACGGGTCACACCACATCTCAGGCGTCAAGGGAAGGAACCATGGCCAAGCAGGCCTATGTGCGCAACAAGCCGCACCTCAACATCGGCACGATGGGCCACGTCGACCACGGCAAGACCACGCTGACCGCCGCGATCACCAAGGTGCTCGCCGCGCGGGGCGGGGCGACGTACACGCCGTTCGAGAGGATCGACCGCACGCCCGAGGAGGCGCAGCGGGGCATCACGATCAACATCTCGCACGTCGAGTACGAGACGGACACCCGTCACTACGCGCACGTCGACATGCCCGGTCACGCCGACTACGTGAAGAACATGATCACGGGGGCGGCGCAGCTCGACGGGGCGATCCTGGTCGTCTCCGCGCAGGACGGCATCATGCCGCAGACCCGTGAGCACGTGCTGCTCGCCAAGCGGGTCGGGGTCGAGCACCTGGTCGTCGCGCTGAACAAGGCCGACGGCGCCGACCCCGAGCTGGCCGACCTGGTCGAGCTGGAGCTGGGCGAGCTGCTGGCCGAGCACGGCTACCACGACGTGCCCATGGTCCGGGTCTCCGGGCTGCGCGCGCTCGAGGGTGACCCCGAGTGGACGGCCTCCATCGAGGCGCTGCTCCGGGCCGTCGACGAGCACATTCCGGTGCCGGTCCGCTACGTCGACGCCCCGTTCCTGCTCCCGGTGGAGAACGTGCTCACCGTCACAGGGCGCGGCACGGTCGTCACCGGAGCGATCGAGCGCGGCGTCGTCAAGCTGGGCGACACCGTCGAGGTGGTCGGGTTCGGCGAGACGTTCACCGCGGTGGTGACCGGGGTGGAGACGTTCGGCCGGACCATGGAGAGGGGCGAGGCCGGGGACAACGCCGCGGTGCTCCTGCGCGGGGTACGGCGCGAGCAGGTACGCCGCGGCATGGTCCTGACCACGCCCGGCTCGCAGACCGCCCACCGGCGGCTCACGGCCAGGATCTACCTGCTCACGGAGGCCGAGGGCGGGCGGCGCAAGCCGATCGCCGACGGCTACCGGCCACAGTTCTACCTCCGCACGACCGACGTGCCAGGCCAGATCGTCATCGACGCGCCGGCCGAGCCGGGAGACACGGTCGAGGCGGTGGTGGAGCTGGGCAAGGCGGTGGCCCTGGAGCCCGGGCTGGGCTTCGCGATCCGCGAAGGCGGCTTGACGGTCGGCGCCGGCACGGTCCTGGCCGTCCAGGACTAGCCAGGCCCGCTCCGGGCCGCGACGGCCGGACCCCTTCGGGGGTCCGGCTGTTTCGCACGGCGAAGGTGATCCCGACCGCAGGGCGGCCCACCAGCGGAGCGGCCGGATGGAGGCGGTGCCGGCCGCGCCGCGACCAGAAGACCGTGATCGTTCTCGGGCGGAGGCCGGAGCCGGGCCCTGTTGACCGTTCCGGGGGGCTTCGCTCCTCCTCGTCGGCGCGCACAACGAAGCGGTCCTGCTTTTGTACGGACGGCCGAAGATGACCCATGATCACTGGCCTACCGTTCGACCATGTCCCGCCTCTCGCTGACCGACCTGTACCGCATCGCCGTACCGGGAGATCCACAGCTGCGTCCCGACGGCGCGGCCGTCGCCTACACGGTGACCACCGCGGACAAGGACTCCGACGAGAACCGGTCGGAGATCTGGCTGGCCGCGCCCGGCGCCGAGCCCCGCCGTCTCACCAGCGGCCCTCACGACCTGGCGCCACGCTGGTCGCCCGACGGCCGCACGCTCGCGTTCCTGCGCCCCGTGGACGGCAGGCCGCAGCTGCACCTGCTGCCCATGGACGGCGGCGAGCCGCGAGCGCTCACCGGCGCCGCGGCGGGCCCCGCGGTCTGGTCGCCGGACGGCAGCCGCCTGGCCTTCACCGCCCCCCACGGCGAGCCCGACCCGAACGCGCCGGTCGTCGCCGACACCCTGGAGTACAAGGCCGACGGACCGGGGCTGCTGCGCGGCCTGCGCGCCCACGTCTTCGTCGTCGAGGTCGCCACGGGGCAGCGCGCCCAGCTCACCGACGGCGACTTCCACGCGGGCCCGCCGTCCTGGTCGCCCGACGGGCAGCAGCTGGCCTTCGTCACCAGCATGGAGGAGGACAGGGACCTCACCCCCGCGGGCGCGGTCTACGTCGTCGGGCTGGAGGGAGCAGCACCCAAGCGGCTGACCGAGCAGGACGTCATCTGCGCGGACGTCTGGTGGCTCGGCGAGCGCCTGGTGGTCGCGGGCTTCAAGGGCGATCCCACCGGCCACACCAGGCTGTTCACCCTCGAGGCCGGCGGCCTGGCCGAGGTCGAGACGGGCCTGGACCGCAACGTCATGCTCGGCCACTCCGGCTACCCCGGCGCCCCGCCCGTCCTGCTCGGCGAGGAGCTGCTGTTCTGCGCCCGCGACGGCGGTCTCACCCACCTGTACGGCGCGCCGGGCCGGACGAAGGTCGGAGGCGAGCACAGCGTCAGCGGCGTCAGCGTCGCCGGCGCCCGCCTCGCCTACGTGGCCGCCACCCCCTCCAGCCCCGGCGACATCTATCTCGACGGCGAGCGGCTCACCGACCACACGCTGCCGGACCTCGAGCTCTTCCCGCTGGAGCGGCGTCTGTTCACCGCCCCCGACGGCACGCCCGTCGAGGGCTTCCTGCTGCGCGACCCCGAGCGGACGGGCGCGGGCCCGCTCCTGCTCGACGTGCACGGCGGCCCGCACAACGCGTGGTCGCCGGTCTTCGACGGCGTCCACCTCTACCACCAGGTGCTCGCCGCCCGTGGCTGGAGCGTGCTCACCCTCAACCCGCGCGGCAGCGACGGCTACGGCGAGGCCTTCTACACCGCCGCGGTCGGCGCATGGGGCCTGGCCGACGCCCACGACCTCCTCGCTCCGATCGACGCGCTCGTGGCCGAGGGGATCGCCGACCCCGACCGTCTCGCCGTGACCGGCTACAGCTACGGCGGCTACATGGCCTGCTGGCTGTCGGCCACCGACGGCAGGTTCAAGGCGGTCGTTCCCGGCGGCTGCGTCAGCGACCTGACCAGCGTGTCGGGCACCTCGGACGCGGGCTACTTCATGAAGATGTTCGAATGCTGCGGCGACCTCGCCGCGCAGTCGCCGCTCACCCACGTCGCCGCCGTGACCGCCCCCACCCTCCTCCTGCACGGCGAGCGCGACGACCGCTGCCCCGTCGGGCAGGCCGAGCAGTGGTTCTCCGCGCTCCGCGAGCGCGGCGTGCCCGCCCGCCTGGTCAGGTACCCGGGCGCGAGCCACCTGTTCATCATCGACGGCCGTCCGTCCCACCGTCTCGACTACAACGAAAGGATCGTCGCGTGGCTGGAGCAATGGGTGATCGGCTCGGAGAGCTGATCAGCGAATACGACGTCCCTGGCGCCGCACTGGCATACCTCCATCAGGGCGAGCTGCACGAGAGCGCCGCCGGCGTGCTCAACACGCGCACCGGCGCGAAGGCGAGCCCCGACTCTCTGTTCCAGATCGGCTCGGTCACCAAGGTCTGGACCGCCACCCAGATCATGCTGCTGGCCGAGCAGGGCCTGCTCACCCTCGACACGCCCGTCGCCGAGCTCCTGCCCGAGTTCAGGGTCGCCGACCCCGAGGTCACCAGGACGGTCACCGTCCGGCACCTGCTGACCCACACCTCGGGCATCGACGGCGACCTGTTCCTCGACACCGGACGTGGCGACGACTGCGTCGAGCGTTACGTCGAGGCCTGCGCCGAGCTGGCGCAGAACCACCCGCTGGGCGTCACGCAGTCCTACTGCAACTCCGGCTTCATCATCGCGGGACGCCTGGTCGAACGGCTGACAGGAAAGGTGTGGGACCAGGCGCTGCGTGAGCAGATCATCGAACCGCTCGGCCTCACCCATACCTGGACCCTGCCGGAGGACGTGCTGCGCTTCGGCGCGGCCGTCGGCCACGTCGACGGCGAGCCGGTCCCCGCCTGGGGCCTGATGCGCTCCTGCGGCCCGGCCGGCCTGATCAACGCCCGCCCCGCCGACGTGGTCGCCTTCGCCCGCGCCCACCTCGAGGGCGGCCTGCTCAAGGATCCGAGGGCCATGTGGGAGCCGCAGGTCGAGCTCCCCAACCCGCACACCCTCGGCAGGCACTGGGGCCTCGGCTGGATCCTCGACGAGTGGCACGGCCACCGCGTCGTCTCCCACGGCGGCAACACCATCGGTCAGTCCGCGATGCTGTGGATGCTGCCCGACACCGGCACGATCGCGTGCGCCGTGGTCAACGGCGGCCACAGCGCCGCCTTCATGCATGCCCTGTCCACCGAGCTGTTCCGCGACCTCGACGGCGTGGCCGTGCCGCCGGTGCTGGGACCGCCCGAGCAGCCCGTGGAGGTGGACGAGAGCCGCTTCGCCGGCGTGTACGAGCGGGTCGGCGCGCGGATCACGGTCGCCGAGCGCGACGGCGGCCTCTCGCTGAGCATGGAGTCGACCGGCGCCCTGAAGGTCCTGGACGAGCCGGTCACCTTCGACCTGACCGCCGTGGACGAGGTCACCTTCGTCGGCCGCATGCCGGGAGACCCGCAATGGCTGTCGGCGGTCTTCTACGAGCTGGCCGACGGCTCACCGTACGTCCACCTGGGCGCCAGGGCCACCCCCAAGATCTCCTGAGGAGCGCGACATGGACCTGCAGAAGCGTCTCGACGAGGCCGCCCGCCGCCACGACGTGCCGGGAGCCGCCGTCGCGGTGTGGACCGGCACCGAGCTCGTCGAGGCCGCCACCGGCGTGCTCAACAGGAACACGGGCGTGGAGACCACCACCGACAGCCTGTTCCAGGTCGGCTCCACGACCAAGATCTGGACCTCCGCCCTGGTGATGCGCCTGGTCGAGGAGGGGCTGGTCGACCTCGACACGCCGGTGCGCACGTACCTGCCCGAGTTCGCCGTGGCCGACCCCGAGGTGAGCGAGACGGTGACGGTCAGGCACCTGCTCACCCACACCAGCGGCATCGTCGGCGACCTGTTCGAGGACACCGGCCGCGGCGACGACAGCCTCGACCGCTACATCGCGTTCCTGCACGGCGCGGGCCAGGCGCACGCTCCAGGAGAGCTGTTCTCCTACTGCAACTCCGGCTTCGTCGTGCTCGGCGCCCTGGCGGCCAGGTTCGGCGGCGGCACCTGGGAGCAGGCCATGCGCGAGCGGCTGCTGGACCCGCTCGGCGTCACGCACGTGGGCCTGCTGCCGGAGGAGGCGATCCTGTTCCGCGCCTCGGCGGGGCACGTCGGGCCTGACAACGCGGTGAACCCCCACTGGCAGATGCCGCGCTCCAACGCTCCCGCGGGATCGACGATGTGCCTGGCCCCGCGCGAGCTGGTCCGCTTCGGCCGGATGTTCCTCAACGGAGGCGACGGCGTGCTCAAGGCCGAGACCATCGCCGCGATGACCACCCCTCAGGTGGACGTGCCAGGCGTCCGCGGTCTGATGGCCGACCGGTGGGGGCTCGGCTTCGAGCTGTTCGACTGGGGCGCGCCCGTCATCGGCCACGACGGCGGCACGATCGGGCAGAGCACGTTCTGGCGCATCATCCCGGGCAGCGACGTCACGATCGCGATGAGCGGCAACGGCGGCGGCTTCCTCGGGCTGATCAGCGACCTGGCCCTGCCCATCATCCGCGAGCTGACCGGGCTGCCCGTCCCCGCCCTGCCCGTCCCGCCCGAGCGGCCCGAGGAGGTCGACGCGGCGCCGTACACCGGCACCTACAGCGCACCGTCCGCCGTCCTGGAGGTGACGGCGGCCGACGGCGGCCTCGACGTCACCACCATCCCCGGCGAGTTCATGGTCAAGGCGGGCGCCCAGCGGGCGACCGAGAGGTACGTGCACCTGTCGGGCCAGACGTTCATCAAGGCGGAGGCCGAAGGAGGAGGTCACATGACGATCACCTTCGTGCTCAGGGACGGCAGGGCCGCCTACCTGCACAACGGCAGGGCGGTGCCACGTGCGTGAGCTGTTCGAGGCCGCGGGCGTGGAGGGCTTCCTGCACGCCCGCGAGGTCGACGGAGCGAAGGAGGTGTGCCACGGGGCCGACGACCCCGTGGTGCTCGCCTCCGTCTTCAAGATCCCGATCGTCCTGGAGTACGCCCGCCAGGCCGCCGACGGCCTGCTCTCCAGGACCGAGCGGCTGCCGCTCACCATGGAGCACCGCGACGGCGGCATCGGCACCTCCGGCTGCGCCGACGAGATCGAGCTGTCGCTGCGCGACCTGGCGCACTTCATGATGTCGATGAGCGACAACGCCGCCACCGACGCGCTGCTGGAGAGGGTGGGGCTGGAGCGCGTCAACGCCACCCTCGCCGAGCTCGGGCTGAAGAACACGCGCCTGGTCGGCGACTGCCGCGTGCTGCTCGGCTCCGTGCTCACCGAGCTGGGCGCCGGCACGTTGGAGGAGCTGGAGCAGGCCGATCCCGAGAGGATGCGCACGCTGTCGGTGCTCGACCCGGTCAGGACCTCGGCCTCCACCCCGCGTGAGACCACCACCCTGCTGACGAAGATCTGGCGCGACGAGGCGGGACCCGCCGAGGCGTGCGCCGAGGTCAGGCAGATCATGGGCAGGCAGATCTGGCCGCACAGGCTGTCGTCGGGCTTCGGCGACGAGGTGCGGGTGTCGGGCAAGACCGGCACGATCTTCGGCATCCGCAACGAGGCGGGCGTCGTGGAGTACCCCGACGGCGGCCGCTACGCCGTCGCGGTCTACCTCAGGCCGCGCTCGCTCGGCTACCGCCTGCCCGCCGCGGACGCCGTGATCGGCGCGGCGGCCCGCAGGGCGGTCGACGAGCTGCGCGGCTGATGTCGGGTTTCGTCCATTATCGTGAGGAGATGACGACCCGGCCGAGGGCCAGTCTGCGTCGCATCCTCGACGACCTGGGCAGCACCGTGCTCGATGTGGCCGCCTCCCCCGGCGGTCTCGACACCGAGGTCACGGGTGTGCACATCTACGACCCCCTCGACGAGCTGATGCTGCCCTCTGGCGGCATCCTGCTCGGCGTGGGGGTCGAGGGCGCCGAGCACATCTGCGACCTGCTCGAGGCCGCGAAGGCGGGCTCGGGCCTCGTGGTCAAGCAGCCCGTGGCGGTGGACGAGCGGGTACGCGCCAAGGTGCTGGAGACCGGGGTCGCCCTCCTCGGCCTCACCCGCGCCGCCTCCTGGTCGCAGGTGGCGGCGCTGCTGCGCTCACTGCTGGCCGAGGGCGACCTCACCGAGGCGGGACAGAGCCCGCCCGACGACCTGTTCTCGCTGGCGAACGCGCTGTGCGCGCTGCTGGACGCGCCCATCACCATCGAGGACCGCTCCTCCCGGGTGCTGGCCTTCTCCGGCCGCCAGGACGAGGCCGACCCCGGCAGGATCGCGACCGTGCTGGGCAGGCAGGTGCCCGAGAGCTACCAGCGGATGCTCGACGAGCAGGGCTGGTTCCGCAAGATCTACCAGAACCCCGGTCCCGTCTACATCCCCCTGACCGAGAGCCTGCCCCGCGTGGCCATCGCGGTCAGGTCGGGCGACGAGATCCTCGGCTCCATCTGGGCGGCGGTGCGCGAGCCGCTCAGCAAGCAGCGCGAGTGGGCGCTGATCGACGCCGCCAAGATCGTCGCGCTGCACCTGTTGCGCCAGCGCGTGGGCGCGGACACCCGCAGACGGCTCCAGGCCGACCTGCTGTCCACCGTCCTGGAGGGCGGCAAGGACGCGGCCGAGGCGGCGGGCAGGCTCGGCGTCGCCAGCGAGCGGCTGTGCGTCCTGGCCGCCCAGCTGGCCGACGACCAGATCGACGCGGCCCAGTCCGAGTCGAGCAGGCAGCGCTTCTGCGACGCCCTGGCCCTGCACGTCGGCGCCATCCACCCGAAGGCGGCGGCCGCGCTCGTCGGCTCGGTCGCCTACGCCGTCCTGCCGATGCACGCCAGCGGGGAGGAGGAGACCCGCGCGGTGCGGGTGGCGCAGAGCTTCCTGTCCAGGGTCGGCCCCCGCCACAACGCCAACATCGGTGTGGGCAGGCTTGCCGCCGACCTGGGCGAGGTCGCCAGGTCAAGGGCCGACGCCGACAGGTCGCTGCGCGTGCTGCGCTCCAGGGGGGTCTCGGGCCAGGTGGCAGGGTACAGCGACGTCCACTTCGAGGCGCTGCTGCTGCGCCTCGGCGACCTCGCGGCCGCGGAGGAGCAGACCCCGACGGGCCCCTACCAGCGCCTGCTGCGCTACGACGCCGAGCACGGCACCGAACTGGCCGCCACGCTCGGCGCCTACCTCGACAGCTTCGGCGACGTCAACGCCGCGGCGGCCGCCGTCCACGTGCACTCCAACACCTTCAGGTACCGCCTGCGCAGGCTGACCGAGATCAGCGGCCTCGACCTGGCCGATCCCGAGGCCAGGCTGGCGGCCATGCTCATGATGCGGATCTTCGGACGGCGGCACTAGCCCGGCGGTTCCTTTCGTCGCGGCGCACGAAGAATCGCGCAGGGGCAAAGGGGAGGGTGGGGCCACCCCACAGCCCCGGAGTCCGAATGAACACATCGAAGTCGGTGGCCGTCCTCGTCACGGCGGCCGCGCTCACCGCCTCCTGCGGCGGCCAGGCCACTCCCGTCGGCGGCGTCGTAGCCGGCGCCACCTTCACCAGCACCCTCACCGCGGACCCAGGGGTGCTCGACCCCGCCACCGCCATCCTGTCGGTGACCAACACCGTGCTGAGCTACGCCTACGACAGCCTCGTCGCCGCCAGGCCCGACGGCAGCCTCGTGCCCGCGCTGGCCGAGAAATGGGACGTCCAACCAGACTCCGTGACCTTCACCCTCCGCAAGAACGTCACCTGCGCCGACGGCACGCCCGTCACCCCCTCGATCGTCGCGGCCAACTTCAACCACATCGCCGACCCCGCGAGCAAGTCGCCGCTCAGGGGCGTGCTGATTCCCGCCGACCTCACCGCCAAGGGCGACGACGCCGCCGGCACGGTCACGCTGGCCACCCCCAAGCCGTTCTCCTTCATCCTGGAGAGCGCCAAGGACATCTACATCGTCTGCGGCAAGGGACTCAAGGACCGCTCGCTGCTGGCCAGGCAGACCTCGGGCTCGGGCCTGTTCCAGCTCACCGAGGCCGTCTCGGGCGACCACTACACCTTCGCCCTGCGCCAGGACTACGCCTGGGGACCGCAGGGCGTCACGGGCAAGACGCCGGGGGTGCCTGCCAAGGTGGTGCTCAAGGTCATCCCGAACGAGCAGACGGCGGTCAACCTGCTGGCCTCGGGAGGGGTGAACGCCACCGTCGTGACGGGCTCGGACCGGCAGCGCGTGGAGGCCGACCCCTCGATCACCAAGCTGGTCGTCGCCCTGGGCAACGGCCAGTTCTTCTACCACCAGGGCGACGACAGGCCCGCCAAGGACCCCGCCGTCCGCAAGGCGCTCACCCAGGCCCTCAACCTGCAGCAGCTGGCGGGCATCGCGAGCGGCGGCACAGGACGCAAGGCCACGAGCCTGGTCATGGAGCCGAGGCCGTGCAAGGGCGACAGTGTGACCGGCCACGTCCCGGCCCATGACCCCCAGGCGGCCTCCGCCGCCCTGGAGGCCGCCGGCTGGAAGCCGGGCCCCGACGGGATCAGGCAGAAGGACGGCAAGCGCCTCACCCTGCGCTACCTGTTCGTCACGACCAAGGGGCCGACCTTCATGGCCGCGGCCGAGTTCATGGCCGCCGAGTGGAAGAAGGCCGGCGTGGAGGTGAAGCTCAACGGCGTCATCGACACCAAGCTCGCCGAGTCGCTCAACGCCACCCAGGACTGGGACGTGGTCTGGCTGCCGATCGGCGTGCCGCTGCCCTCCCAGCTCATCGGCTTCCTGAGCGGCCCCGCCGCGCCCGAAGGCGCCAACTTCGCGCACCTGGACAACCCCCGCTACAACGAGCTGGTCGCCAAGGCGGGCAGCAAGCCGGCGCCGGCCAGCTGCGCCGACTGGGAGGCGGCGGAGTCGGCCCTGTTCGAGGCGGCCGACCTGGTGCCGGTGGTGGAGAACACCGCGGTCGTCGCGGTGAAGGGCGCCACCGTCCAGACCGTCTCCTACCTCCTCATCCCGAGCTCGATCCGTATGACGAAGGCGAGCTGACCTTGTTCGTGCTGCGCCGCCTGCTCAGGTTCGCGGCGGGGCTGGCCGCCCTGATGGTCGCCACGTTCGCGATGATCCACCTCATCCCTGGCGACCCGGTCAGGGCGGCCCTCGGCCCCCAGGCCCCACCGGACCTGATCGCCGCCCGCAGGGCCGCCCTCGGCCTGGACGACTCGCTGGTCCAGCAGTTCCTCGACTACGTCGGGGGCGTGTTCGCCGGCGACTTCGGCACCTCCTTCCTCAGCGGGGAGCCGGTCGGCCAGATCGTGATCGACCGGCTGCCCAACACGCTGTCGCTGGCCGTCCTCGCGACCCTGGTGTCGCTGCTGGTGGGGGTGCCGCTCGGGCTGTGGGCCGCGATCCGCACGGAGAACGGCCGTAACAGGGGCACCGAGGTGGGCTTCACCACCGGCACGGGCGCCGCGGTCGCGGTCCCCGAGTTCCTCTACTCGATCGCGCTGGTCGTCACCTTCGCCGTCGTGCTCGGCTGGCTGCCCCCCGCGGGCAAGGCCGGAGCGCTGTCGTACGTGCTGCCCGTGGCCGCGCTGTCCATCGGGCCCGCCGCGCTCATCGCCCGCCTCGTCAGGGCGGAGACGGCCCGCGAGCTGGGCAAGGACTACGTCCGCCTGGCCAGGGCCAAGCGGCTGCCCGCCGCGCGGGTGCACCTCCGGCACGTGCTGCCCAACGCGCTCACCGCCACGCTGACCACGGGAGGGCTGCTGCTCGGCGGCCTCATCGCGGGCAGCGTGCTGGTCGAGTCCGTCTTCGCGTGGCCGGGACTCGGCATGCGGATGACCGAGGCGATCACGCAGAAGGACTTCCCCGTCGCGCAGGGCGTGATCCTCGTCTACGGGGCGATCGTGCTCGTCGTGAACACCGCCGTGGACCTGGCGCTGGCCGTGCTCGATCCCAAGTCGACCATCAAGGAGAGCTGATGCGGACCCCCTCAGGTCTGGCAGGGGCGGCCATCGTCGCGCTCATGCTCGTGCTGGCCGTCGCAGGGCCGCCGATCTGGGGCGACAGGGCCGAGCTGATCGACCCCGTCGCCGCGTTGCAGGGCGTCTCGGCCGCGCACCCGCTGGGCACCGACAACCTCGGCCGCGACATCCTGGCCAGGGTGCTCGTGGCGGCCAGGCTCTCCCTGCTGCTGGCCGCGCTGGCCACCGCCATCGGCGCGACGATCGGCGTGGTGCTCGGCACCCTCCCCTCCGTCCTGCCGCGCAGACTCGGACGGCTCGTGAGCTCCACGGTCAGCGCGCTGGTGGCCTTTCCCGGGCTGCTGCTGGCCATGTTCACCGCCGTCGTCGCGGGGCTCGGCGCGCGTGGCGCGGTGCTCGGCATCGGCGTCGCGCTCGCCCCCGCGTTCGCCAGGCTCACCCAGACGCTGGCCGCCTCCATCGCGGGCTCCGACTTCGTGGCCGCCGCCCGCATGCTGGGCGTCTCGAAGACGACGATCGTGCGCAGGCACGTGCTGCCGAACATCGCCGAACCCCTCATTCTCAACCTGACCGTCATGATCGGGGCCAGCCTGGTCGGCCTGGCGGGCATGTCCTTCCTCGGCCTCGGCGTGCAGGCGCCGGGCTACGACTGGGGACGGCTGCTGTTCGACGGGTTCGCGCGCATCTACGTCAACCCGATGGTCGCGCTCGGGCCGGCGTTCATGGTGGTGCTGGCGGGGCTCGGCTTCAACCTCATGGGCGAGGCGCTGGCCAAGAGCGCCACCCGCTCCACCGTCCCGAAGGGCGCCGCGCCCGCCGCGCCTGCGCCGGAGGCGGGGGAGGCCGACCCCGAGGCCGTGCTGGAGGTCAGGAACCTCACCGTCACCTTCCCCGGCGGCGTCACACCGGTGCGCGAGGTGTCCCTCACCGTGGGGCCTGGCGAGATCGTCGGCCTGGTCGGCGAGTCGGGCAGCGGCAAGAGCCTGACGGCCTACGCCGTCGGCGGCCTCGTGCCCTACCCTGGCGTGGTCGGCGGCGGCCCCGTGCTGCTCGACGGGCAGGACGTCCACGCGCTGCCGGCCAACGAGCGCAGGAAGCTGCTCGGCACCTCGCTGGCCATGGTCTTCCAGGACCCGATGGCCTCGCTCAACCCCGCACTCAAGGTCGGCGGCCAGCTGGCCGAGGTGGCCACCGTCCACCAGGGCGCGACCAGAGCCGAGGCCTGGCAAAGGGCCGTCGACAGGCTCGGCCACGTGCGCATCTCCGAACCGGCCCGCAGGGCCGGGCAGCACCCGCACCAGCTGTCGGGCGGGATGCGGCAGCGCGCGGTCATCGCGATGGGACTCATGGGCGTGCCCAGGCTCATCATCGCCGACGAGCCGACCACCGGCCTCGACGTCACCGTCCAGCGGGAGATCCTGCGCCTGCTGCGCGAGGTCACCGAGGAGAGCGCGGCGGCGACGCTGTTCATCTCGCACGACATGGCCGTGGTCGGGTCGCTGTGCGACAGGGTGGTGGTCATGTACGCGGGACGCGTGGTGGAGGAGCTGCCCGCCGACAGGCTCGTCTCGGGCGCCGCCCATCCCTACACCCGCGCGCTGGTCGCCTCGGTGCCCGACATGTCGGCCGACAGGTCGCTCCCGCTGGCCAGCATCCCCGGCCGTCAGCCCGGCCCGGCGGAGGTGGGGGAGGGGTGCGCGTTCGCCGAGCGCTGCGCCCTGTCCACCGACCGCTGTACGGCCACGCGCCCGCCACTGGAAGAGCACGGCAAGGCGCACCGTGTCGCCTGCTGGGAGGCATCATGATCATCAAAGGGCTGACCGTCAGGTTCGGCGCGTTCACCGCCGTGGACGACGTCACGCTGGAGGTCCCCGAGGGCCGCATCGTCGGCCTGGTCGGCGAGTCGGGGTCGGGCAAGTCCACCCTGGCGCGAGCGGTGAGCGGGCTGGTGCCGTACACGGGGGAGATCGTCGACGGCGACGGCGTGCAGATGGTCTTCCAGGACCCCTACGCCTCGCTGAACCCCAGGATGACCGTCGGCGCCTCGGTGGCCGAAGGGCTGCGCCGTCCCACGCCCGCGGACGTCGAGCGGCTGCTCGGCCTCGTGTCACTGCCCCCGCAGCTGGCCGCCCGCTATCCGCGCGAGCTGTCGGGCGGCATGCGGCAGCGCGTGGCGATCGCCAGGGCGCTGGGCGCCTCGCCGAGACTGCTGGTGGCCGACGAGATCACCTCGGCCCTCGACGTGTCCGTGCAGGGCGCGGTGCTCAACCTCGTGCGCGGCCTCAGGGCCGAGCTGGGGCTGTCGATGCTGTTCATCTCGCACAACCTGGCCGTGGTGCGCTACGTCGCCGACGAGATCGCGGTGATGCGGGAGGGCAGGGTGGTCGAGCACGGCCCCACCCGGCAGGTGGTGGAGACACCCGTCCACCCCTACACCCGCGAACTGCTGGCGGCCGTGCCGCGCCTGCCCGCTCCCTGAGCGGGCCGCCCGAGCGCCGTCACTTCGCGGGGTGCCGCGGCGACAGCCACCGCATCCACGAAGGACGGGCCGCGACGGCTGGGCCCGCCATCGGCTCGGAGGCGGGCGGAGTGGGCACGATGACCAGCGTGCAGCGCGCGTGGCGGATGCAGTAGCGGCGGGTGGAGGGCAGCAGCAGCCTGTCCAGCCCGCCCCTGCGCCCCCTGCCCACCACCAGCAGGTCGCCTGGCCTGGCCAGCTCCACCAGCAGCGGCCCCGGCTCGCCGAGCCTGGCGAGCGAGGCCGTGGTGAGGTCGGAGGGTGTCCCGCCCGCCATGTCCTCGAACAGGTCGTGGATGAGCTCGACGCTCCTGGCCTCCTCGAACTGCCTGATCGCGTGCGTGTACGGCAGCGCCTCGGGAAAGGGGTGCACGGGGGCCCGGCTGACATGGACGGCGACCAGCGCCATGCCCCACAGCCGGGCCGCGCCGACCGCCCAGGCCAGCGCCCAGCGGGAGGCGGGAGAGTCGTCCACCCCGACGATCACACGCGGTTCCACGGGTAGCATCGCGTCCTCCTCGAAAGAGGTACGCGTCCATACTGCGCCCCTCAGGGCCGCTCGACCACGTAATAGGACTTCGCGTGGAAACCTGTTACCCGGGCGCCACCATCGAGCAGCCCGCCCAGGACGTCGCGCACCGCGTGCCGCCAGGCCTTCGCCGCGCCCGCGTCCTCCTTGCGCAGCGACTCCACGTCCTCGGGGACCGCCACCAGCAGGACCCGGGCGTCCATGGAGCCCTCGACGGGCCTGCCCGCCTCCTCGCGCAGCGCCACCCGCGCCCCCTCGACGGTGAACGGCGAAGGGGGCGCGCCCAGCCGCCACACGGCCAGCAGCCGATCCGAGTCGTCCCCCTTGTTGACGGCGTCGTCCATCACGCCGTAGAAGCTGGGCAGGTACTTCTCGGGCCTGGCGCCCAGCTTGGTCAGGTTGAAGTGCGCGTTGCGGCGCACCAGCGGGTCGTAGGTCCAGGTGATGCGGTCGAGCCCGCGATCGAGCGCCCACCTGCGCTGGTGCCGCTTGAGCTCCAGCCCGATGCCCCTGCCGGTGAGCGCTCCCGTGATGTGGGAGTGCAGCGCGGCGCCCTCGGCGAAGAAGGCCACCGAGGCGCCGACCATCAGCCCGCCCTCGTAGGCGCCCGCCACGTAGTTGCCCGCGTGCGAGAGCGCCCGCATCATTTCGGGGTTGACCGGCTGGTTGCCTGGCTCGAAGCCCCAGATGCCGGTGAAGAGCCTGAAGGCCTCGGCGAACTCCTCCAGGCTGTGCAGCTCCCTGATCTCGATCACCGCAGGGCCTCGCCGAGGAGTCTGTGCACGTTGCCGCCGAGGATCTTGAGCACGTCCTTGTCGGGGACGCCCCTGCCGAGCAGGGCCTCGGTGACGAGTGGCAGCCCGCGGGGCCCTTCGAGCCCCTGAACGGTGGCGTAGGGGTCGAGCTCGCCGAAGCCGAGATCCTCGCAGCAGGGCGGGGTCAGGTCCTGCAGCACCTCGCGGACGAAGTCCGGGCCCAGGCCCACGTGGTCGACGCCGGCGACGGAGGCGATGTGCTCGATGTGGTCCACGAGCGTGTCGAGGGTGTAGCCGGAGGGGTCGGCTGCCAGGAAGTGCGGGAAGAAGTTCACGCACACGACGCCGCCCGTCGCCGCGACGCCCCTGATCTGCTCGTCGGTGAGGTTGCGGTGGTGGTCGCGCAGGGCTCTGGCCGAGGAGTGGGTGGCGATGACGGGCCTGGTGGCCAGCTCCAGCACGTGGGCGACGCCTGAGGCGCCGAGGTGGGAGACGTCGAACAGGATGCCGAGGCGTTCCA
>NZ_BAAATE010000045.1:0-60128 GCF_039533245.1 Nonomuraea recticatena
CTTGGTCGACTGCTGTCTTACCGGGAGCCTCCTCTCATCCGCCATCGCTCCGCGCACACCCACCGCGACCAGCGCCGTCAGGGTGAAAAGAGCTCACGGGATGGTGCCGAAGTGGTCGAGCGGGAGCGCGTCTCCCCAGGAACGACCGTCCCGAAACTGCCCTCTCGCTTCTTATGTTTCGGGACGTTTTAGGGACGATGCGCGAGTGAACGCCCCCACCGTCACCGCCACCACGGCGCAGGGCGACCCTGGTAGATGACCCTTCGGAGGCCGGGATCCCACCCTAGGAAGCCAGCGGGAACCCGAGAAGCTGGAGAACACCCGAAGGTCGTGACCCCTCCCCCACCGCACCACGCCCTCCAACCAGGAAACCGGGATCCCTGGGAAAGACACAGGAGATCGGGGAGCCCGGCAGCACGCCCATTCGGAGACCGTGGGCGCCGACACAACGCCACCCGGGAGACTGGGAGCCCCCTGAGCCACCAAGCCGGGAGCCCAGGTCGCCCCTCCCCACCGCGCCATGCCCTTCAACCATAGGGCTGGCTTCCCAGACAGACGCCCACACCGGGAGCCCTGAGGACCCGGAACAAACGGCCCGGGAGCCCGCGGTGTACCGAGTTGCTCGAAACGCCCACCACATGGGTGCGACTGGACGAAGAGGCCGAACCGACCGATGCCCGCGAACTCGCGAGGGAGTAACAACCACGGATGCTGTCACGCACCCGACGGTCATGGACCGCGATGGTGAAACCTGCACGCGCGACGGGGACGTCTTGCGCTCCCGCCAGAGTGCGTTTTCAACTCCCTGTCGGCCGCGACTCCAATGTTCCGTAAAACGCACATTACTTAAGCATTTATGCGGCAGTCGGGAAGAGAGGTATACTCTGTAATAGGCCGTCGAGTCGATAGGGTTGCGCCGTTGGAAAGCTCCACGGGGTGACGGTTCGCGTCGCGCGAGAATATCGTGACACTTCTTTCAAGAGCCGAATCAATATTGTCAGCTCGGAAGTGGGGCATCGCCATGGTGAAAGGTATGTCCAACCTGAGAAAGTGCGCGTCGCGCCTAAGCTTGTCGGCCGTGCTCGTCGTGACGTCAGGTCCGCCGGCGACCAGCGTCGGTATCAGCACTTTCATCCCTTCGGTCAACGGCACCATCACGAATCTTGGCAGTGAGCTGACCATGCAAATCGGGCCCGACGGCGCACTAACTCTCGGGCGCCGCTCGTCAGCCGTAGACACTTTCACGTTCAGGCCTGCCGGTGGGCCGCAAGGATGGGACGGCACCTTCAACATCATTGCGCCAGGTTCGGGCAGATGCCTCGACCTCGAGCAGGCCTCCAGCGGCGATGGAGTCAGGATAATCCAACGAGACTGTAACGCCCGCCCCAGTCAATACTGGTATCGAGAACCAGTCACGGAAGGGCAGTGTACGCCCGAGGCGTTTGTCTGCCGAGGCGGCATCAAGGTTCGGAATGTTCATAGCAAGAAATGCCTCGATGCGGCGAACGGGGCCCTTCCGAAGCCGCCACAGGTGGGCGCTGCCATACAGCAGTGGTCGTGCTTCCGTCCCGGTAGGGACGGATGGGGAGTCAACCAAACCTGGGACAACAGGCCTCGTAGGGCCATAGGGAGAGCAATCACCGCCGAGGAATTGGCGATGCGTGACCAGATCATCCAGGTACGGCGAGATCTGGGCAAGTGCGCTGACCCGAGCGTGCGCATCGACTCCAGGCTCAGCGGCGCAGCACGCGCCCATAGCGCCGATCTCGCTAAGAACTACGCCACACTCATCGACGCCAAGGCGGGTGATCCCAACCGAGGCCACTACGGTTCTGACGGATCACTGCCCGCCGATCGGATCAGGGCGCGTGGCTTCACTCCTGCACGGAGGCCCGAGAACTGGTCCTATGGCACCAACCAGACGCTGGCGCAGGCGATGGACAACTGGCTGTACCACGATGAAGCGTCCAATTGGGGGCATCGCGACGCCATCCTCAACTGTGAATACAGAGTGATCGGAGTGGGACGCGCCTCCGGCCACAATAACCGCGTCTACTGGGTACAAGTTTTCGCCCTTAGGTGATTCGGCACCGCTGCGGCGGCCGTCAGGTCAGGACGAGCTGGCACATCGGCGCGAACTTCGGGTTCGGATCGAGCGGGTTCTACAGCCCCTGCGCGACACGGAAGAGGACAGGCCGCCCTCAGCTTCGGCTGGGGCGGCTTCTGGTTTCCTGAGGTACATGGGGAAGCTGACGGTGAAGCGAACGCGCCGGTGCTGGGGTTTCGTGACCGTGAGGAGCGGGTCGTCACCGACAGCCCGTTCATGCGCCGCGTGATCACAAGGCTTGCACGCGTCAGCTAATCAAGTTTGACCAGTCGCGCCTGACAGGGCTAACCTGATCCCGGTAGTCAAATTTGACCACTGAGTCCGGGAGGATGTGTGGCTGGTCATGAGCTGGCGATCGTCGCGGAGGGCCTCGAAAAGTCCTACCGCGAGAAGAAGGCCCTGGACGGACTGAACATGACGGTGCCGAGCGGCACGGTCCACGGGGTGCTCGGCCCCAACGGCGCGGGCAAGACCACGTTCGTGCGCACGCTGGCCACCCTCCTGCGGGTGGAGGCGGGCAGGGCGGAGGTCGCGGGGATCGACGTGCGCCGCCACCCCGAGGAGGTCCGCAGGCGGATCGGGCTGCTCGGGCAGCACGCGGCGCTGGACGAGGATCTGTCGGGCCGGCAGAACCTCGACCTGTTCGGCAGGCTCTACCATCTGGGCACCCGCCGCGCGGCCGCGCGCGCCGACGAACTGCTCGAGCGCTTCGGCCTCACCGACACGGGCCGAAGGCCCGTCAAGGCCTACAGCGGGGGCATGCGCCGCCGTCTCGACCTCGCGGCCTCGTTCATCATCGATCCGCAGGTCCTGTTTCTCGACGAGCCGACGGCGGGCCTCGACCCACGCGGCCGCAGCGAGGTGTGGAACGCGGTGCGCTCGCTGGTCGGCGGCGGCACCACCGTGCTGCTGACCACCCAGTACCTGGAGGAGGCCGACCAGCTCGCCGACCGGATCTCGCTGATCGACCATGGCCGGGTGATCGCCGATGGCACCGCCGACCAGCTCAAGGCGAAGGTGGGCGGCGACCGCATCGACGTGGTCGTGCGCACCGCCGGCCAGCTGCAGGCCGCGGCCGCCGTACTGGCCGGGGTCTCCGGCGGGGCGGTGGACGTCGACGAGGACACCCGCAGGATCAGCGCGCCGGTCGCCGACCGGATGACCGCGCTGAACCACCTGGTACGGGCGTTGCATGACGCCGGTATCGAGGCCGAGGACCTCGCCGTGCGGCGTCCCACGCTCGACGAGGTGTTCATGCGGTTGACCGGCGACGGCGGCCGCCCGAGCGGCGTGCGCGAGGAGGAATCCGTATGACGACGCTCACGGCGCCGGCGCGGTCCATCGGATCGGACGTCGGCTGGTGGCTGGCCGACTCATGGAACATGACGCGGCGCGAGCTGGCCCACTGGGCGCGCAGGCCCTGGCAGCTGGCGATCGGCCTCACCTTCCCTGTGATGATGCTGGTGATGTTCGCCTTCTTCTTCGGCGGCGGCATGCGGGTCGCGGGTGGCGGCGACTACAAGGAGTTCCTGGTCCCCGGCATGCTCGTGCTCACCATGGCCTTCGGCCTCGAAGGCACGATGACCGCGCTCACCCAGGATCTCAACACGGGCGTCGTCGACCGCTTCAGGTCCATGCCGATGGCGCCTTCGGCGGTCCTGGTCGGCCGCAGCGTCGCGGACATGCTGGAGTCGGTGGTCAGTCTGCTGATCATGGTCGGCGCGGGGCTCGCGATCGGCTGGCGCTGGCACGGCTCGTTCGCGGCGGCGCTGGCCGGGGTCGGGTTGCTGCTCCTGCTGCGCTTCTCGATGCTGTGGTGCGGCATCTGGCTCGGGCTGATCGCCGGGCGGCCCGAGCTGGTCATGGCCGTGCAGATCCTCGTCTGGCCGGTCTCCTTCAGCTCCGCCGTCTTCGCCTCGCCCGAATCCATGCCGAGCGTGCTGGGCGTGATCGCCGAATGGAATCCACTGTCGGCCACCGCCACCGCGGTACGCGACCTGTTCGGCAACCCGGGGGTGGGCGGCGCCTCATGGGCCGCCGAGCACGCCCACCTGCTGGCCGTGGCGTGGCCCCTCGCGGTGCTGGCGATCGCCTTCCCCATGGCGGCGGCCCGCTTCCGCGGCCTCAGCCGCTGAAGCCGAGCAGGGCCCAATGACTGGGCCCTATGACCGTCGTGGCGCCGTGGCGGGTCGCTGCTCCGGCGCCATGATGGTCAGGCGGGCTCGTCCCCGTGTGAGCCGCAGGCCTCCTGCGGGTTCTCGTGCTCCTCAGCGAGCACGCCCTCGAAGGGGTCGCCGTCCTCGCCGGCGAAGATGTACGCCCCTCCCTCGATCCGCTCGATCAGCCCGCGCGTCCACTCCGCGCCGACATCCGCGGAGTGGACCCACATGTGCATGATCTCGCCGATATGGCCCAGCTGCTCGGGCCCTTCCTCCGGCTTGTAGTACTCGGTGACGCTCTCCCGCCACCTCTCGATGCCTTTGATCCGCCGCCTCAGCAGCGTGACGGCCTCCTCGCGGGACAGGTCCACGATGAAGCCGATCCCGGCCGCGAGCAGGTCCATCTTGTCGTGCGAGGTGAGGGCCTCGCGCAGCAGCGAGAAGTACTCGGCGCTGCCCTGCTCCGTGACCTCGTACTCGGTTCGCGGCGGACCGCCCGCCGTGCTGGGGGCGCTCTCGTAGGCGTGCAGCAGCCCCTGCTTGGCCATCTGCTTCAGCGCGTGGTAGATCGAGCCCGGCTTGGTGTTCGACCACTCGTCGGCGCCCCAGAACTCCAGGTCGTTGCGCACCTGATAGCCGTGCGCACGCCCGTGGCGCCGCACCGCGCCCAGGACCAGCAGCCGAATCGCCGACATCCGCGTACTCCCCCGCTCCACCTTCTATTCAACTTTGACTAGGGTATGCGGTGCCGGCCCGAACCGGCCACAGCCGGGTCAGTCGGCGGGGGCCGAGAAGAGCAGACGGATCTCGGAGTTGCGGTAGCCCGCACGGGCGAACGCCGCCGCCATCGGCGCGTTGGTCGTGTCGGTGGTGGCCGTGATCAGCTCGGCGCCGTTCTCCGCGTGGATCCGGGTGATCTCGGCCAGTACGTCGTCGACGTACCCCTGCCCCCTCATCTCGGGCACAATTCCGAGATATCCGACATTCACGTTGTACGGCGTGGCGGAGGGAATCGCCAGGCCCGCCACGGCCCCGTCCTGCGTGTAGGCGATGCGCCACCACGAACGCTTGCCCGGACGCTCCAGGTAGAACTGCATCTCCTCCCGCGCCGCCTCGACGGCGCCCATCGCGGCGACCTTCCTGCGCGTCTCGGCGTCCAGGCTGCCGACCGCGATCAGCTGGAAGACCTCGAGGAACTCCTCGTCCGACGCCTCGGCGAACCGGAGGCGCCCCTTGGTCTCGGGGACGCCGATCTCGGGCGTCCACTCCAACCTCAGGCGCTCGACCTCGTCCGTGAGCCCCGCCGCACGAGCGGCCTCCCTGCGCCAGGCGACCGCGGAGGCCACGGCGGCATCGTCACGCCATCCGTTGGGGAGGGTGAGGTTGTAGCGCGGCGGCTTGGGCGCGCCCTGCCGCGCGAAGGCGGCGTGTCCCGCTTCGAGCAGCCCGGCCGCGACGCTCACGCGGTCGCCGGCCGACGGGTCGAGATGCAGGCAGTCGAGCGCGATCGGGTGTTCGCTGTCGGACTGGCCCCACCAGAGCGCCCGGCCCACGACCCGGTCGCCGGCCTCGGCTATCCACGTCCACTCGGGCCGGTACATCCCCTCGGCCAACTCGGCCAGGTAGCGGTCGGCGGGGATCCAGCTGACGGGCTCGTCGACCGCGAACGCGGTGACGCCATCGAGGTCAGCCTCGGTCGTGGGACGGAACAACATGCGGCCTCCGGGTCGCTGACGGAGGGCTGATGCTACAAGCCCCCTGCCTGGCGGCCGCGCACGGGGTGGCGAACCCGGAGTGGTCTAGGCTCCGAGTGTGCGAGATCACCAGGATGACCCCCGCCCCATGCGCGGCGCGGTCAAAGAGATCTACTCGGTGGACCGGGCCGCGGCCCTCGCCTACTCTCCCGACCTGGACGGCATGGCCGACCCTGGAGAGATCGTGTGGGCGTGGGTGCCGTACGAGGAGGACCCGGACAGGGGCAAGGACCGCCCGCTGCTGGTCGTGGGGCGGCACGGACGCAGGCTCTTGGCGATGATGCTCTCCAGCAGGGGCGACGACGGGCCCGAATGGCTGGAGGTCGGCTCGTGGGGCGGCGACGGGCGGGTGTCGTACCTGCGCCTCGACCGGGTCTTCGCGCTGGACGAGGACGACATCCGCAGGGAGGGCGCCGTGCTGCACCGCGACAGGTTCGCGGTGGTGGCCAAGACGCTCATGCGCACGCACGGGTGGGCCGCCGACGGCTGAGCCCGCGGGAGACCGCGGGAGACCGCGGGAGGCGCGGCCTGCCCGGCCGCGCCTCCTCGGCGAAACGCCGGTTCAGGCCTGGCGCCACTCCGCGACGGCGCCTGCCTCGTGCAGGCAGTAGTCAGGGGCGCCCTCCAGCGCCTTCTCCTCCCCGCCTGGCGTGTACGTCACGATCAGGCGCAACGGCCGCCACGTGGAGTTGAACGTGGAGTGGAAGGCCCCGGCCGGAATGTGCACCGTGTCCCCCTCCCTGATGGGGAACGGTTCGCCGTCGCCGACCATCTGCGTCGCCTCGCCGGAGATCACGTAGATGATCTCCTCGGCGTTCGGGTGGTTGTGTCGGGCGTGGCCGCGTCCCGGGTTGACGATCACCTCGCCGAGCGTGCTGCCCGCGCCGGGGATGGCGGACGGCGTGACGAACCACTTGATCGACCCCCAGTCGAAGGTCATCGTGGGGACCTGGGAGGGGCTCACGAGCATCTAGATCTCCAGATTCTTGAAGGCGGCCACCTGCGCGGTGATGGCGAGCTCGGTGGGCAGCCGCTCGACGGAGGAGGCGCCGAAGAAGCCGACCACCCCCTTGGTGCGCGACAGGACATAGGCGGCGTCGGACGGCTCGGCGATCGGTCCACCGTGGCACAGCACGAG
Organism: Nonomuraea recticatena; assembly: GCF_039533245.1. Classification (NCBI taxonomy): domain Bacteria; kingdom Bacillati; phylum Actinomycetota; class Actinomycetes; order Streptosporangiales; family Streptosporangiaceae; genus Nonomuraea; species Nonomuraea recticatena. Next base: position 7,159 of record NZ_BAAATE010000045.1, read on the forward strand.
GATGTCCGGCCTGATCTCGGCCGCGGCGTCGCGCATCTCCTGGACGGCGGCGACCGCCTGGTCCAGCGAGAGGGCGGTGCCCGCGCCGATCGAGCCCTTGGTGGTGAGGCCGACGTGCGGCACCAGGACGTCGGCCCCCGCCGCGGCCATCTCACGAGCCTGGGCGGCGGTGAAGACGTAGGGGGCGGTGACCAGGTCACGCTCGTGCGCGAGCCGTACCATCTCGATCTCGAGGTCGAAGCCCATGCCGGTCTCCTCGAGGTTCTGCCTGAAGACCCCGTCGTACAGGCCGACGGTCGGGAAGTTCTGGACGCCGGCGAAGCCCATGTCCTTCAGCGTGTCGAGGAAGCGTGGCATCACCCTGAAGGGGTCGGTGCCGCACACCCCCGCCAGGACGGGGGTGTCGCGCACGACGGGCAGCACCTCGCTCGCCATCTCGACGACGATCTGGTTGGCGTCGCCGTACGGCAGCAGCCCCGCGAGGGAGCCGCGCCCCGCCATCCGGTAGCGCCCCGAGTTGTAGATGATGATGAGGTCGACGCCTCCGGCCTCGGCGCACTTGGCCGACAGGCCGGTGCCCGCGCCCGCGCCGATGACGGGCCTGCCCTCGGAGACGGTACGGCGGAGCCGTTCGAGTACGGTCTGGCGGTTCATCCCTCACCCCTGATCAGGTCGTGCAGCCGGTCGGCCATCGCGCGGCCGAACTCCGGGTCGTTGATGTGCAGGTCGAGCCGGGTCGTGCCGGGGAAGTCGCCGAGCGCCTCGAAGCAGGCGTCGTCGGCCTTGGGGTCATGGAAGGGCAGTCCGGGCGCGTCGAGCGCGGAGACGCCGCCGAGCGGCACGAACAGCGCGGTGGGCCCGGTCGCGGCGGCGAGCTTGGCGGCGACACGGCGACCGAGTTCGGCCATCTCGGCGGGGGTGGTGCGCATGAGCGTGACGGTGGGGTTGTGGACGTGGAGGTTCCTGTCGGCGAAGCGCTCGGGCACGGTCGAGAGCGGCCCGAAGTTCACCATGTCGAGCGCGCCGGGCGCGACGACCTGGGGCACGCCGTGCCGTCCTGCCGCGGTGAGCCTGTCGGGCCCTGCCGACAGGACGCCGCCGACCAGGTCGTCGGCCAGTTCGGTGGTGGTGAGGTCGAGCACGCCCGCCAGCAGCCCGCTGGCGGCCAGGCCCTCGAGGGCCTGGCCGCCCGAGCCGGTGGCGTGGAAGACGAGCACCTCGTAGCCGAGTTCGGAGAGGCGTTCGCGGGCGGCGTCGACGGCGGGCGTGGTCACCCCGAACATCGACGCCGCTACCAGCGGGCGCTCCTCGCCCTCCGGCGAGAGGCCCGCTGACGAGGCCGTCGCGGCCGAGGCTCCAGCCGTCGAGGCCGCCCCCGTGGACGCCGCCGTGGACGCTGACGTGGACGCCGCCGAGGAGGACCAGCCCGGAGGAACGGCGACCGACGATGAGGCGGACCAGGCCGCGGCCATGCCCGCGATCGCCGCGACCGCGTTGCCCAGGATGAGGCGGGAGACGCGGTTGATCCCCGCGATGTCGACGACGCTGTACATGATCGTGACGTCCTTCGCCCCCACGTACGGCGAGACGTCCCCCGAGCCCATCGTGGAGACGATCAGCTTGGGCAGCCCGATCGGCAGGTCACGCACCGCCCGCGCGGCGATCGAGGACCCGCCGCTCCCTCCGACCGCGAGGACCCCGTCCACCCGTCCTTCGGCGTGCAGCTCGGCCAGCACCTTCGCCGCGCCCTCGCCCATGACCGTGACGGCCGCTCCCCTGTCGCCCGCCGCCCGCAGGGAGGCGAGCTCCGCGCCCCCCGCGGCGGCGACCCGCACGTTGGAGACGTCCTCGGGCGAGGCGCTGGCGGGCGCCCCGAAGTCGCTGACCGGGCCGGTGCTCTCCTGGCCGACGCCCGCGTCGACGACGATCACCTCGCGGCCGAGCTCGCTCAGCCGCTCCCGCAGCCACGCGTACTCGCGGCCCTTCGTGTCGAGCGTGCCGATGAGTACCACTGCCACCTGCGCCACCTCCCCGTCGAGGACCTCCTGCCCAACCTAACCGTCTGAGATCATCGGGTACATGAGGATCACCGTGATCGGGAGCGGAATTGTCGGGGCGGGCGCCGCCTACCACCTGACCCTCAGGGGCGCCGAGGTGACGGTCGTCGACGGCGGGCGGGCCGGTGAGGCGACGGCGGCCGGCGCGGGCATCGTCTGCCCATGGGTCGACCACGAGGACGACGACGCCTGGTACCGGCTGGCCCTCGAAGGCGCCCGTCACTACGCCGTCCTTCCCGAGAGCGTGGGGCACGCCAGAGTGGGCGCGCTGCTGGTGGCAGAGGACCCCGCCGAGCTGGAGCCCGTGCGGGCGCTGCTGGCCGCCAGGTACGCCGAGGCTCCGGAGATGGGCGAGGTGCGCCAGGTCGCGCGGCCCTCGGAGCTGTTCCCGCCGCTGGACCCGAAGCTGTCGGCTCTGCTGGTGCCGGGCGCGGCCCGCGTCGACGGCCGCGTGGTGCGCGACGGCCTGCTCCGCTCGGCGGTACGGCGGGGCGCCACGGTTCACGAGGGATCCGCCTCCCTCACCGGCGACGGCGTGGTGACCGTCTCAGGAGGAGCCAGGCTGGAGGCCGACGCGGTGATCGTCGCGGCCGGCGCGTGGACGGGTCAGGTGTGCGGGCCCCTCGGAGTCGATCTGCCCGTCTTCCCGCGCAGGGGCCAGATCGTGCACGCCACGCTGGAGGGCGCCGACAGCTCGGCCTGGCCCATCGTGCTGCCCAGGCGCGGGCCCTACCTGCTGGGCTTCCCAGGGGGACGGGTGGTCGTGGGGGCGACGGTGGAGGAGGTGGGGTTCGACCCGAGGATCACCGTGGCGGGCCTCAACGAGGTCGTGGCCGCGGGGCTCGCCGTCGCGCCTGGCCTGGCCGGGGCGACGCTCACCGAGACCAGGGTGGGGCTGCGCCCGGTCATGGCCACCGGCAGGCCGCTCATCGCGAAGGTGAGCGACAGGGTGGTCGCGGTGACGGGTCTGAGCGCGTACGGGCTGACCGCGGGGCCCTTCGCCGGGCTGCTGGCGGCCGGTCTGGCCCTCGGCGAGAAGCCTGCGCTGGACCTGGCGCCCTTCGCCATATGATCAGACCCTCCCCCGATGAGACGATCATCTGGGGGACGACGTGCGCGTTGTGGCGCTGGGGGCCGTGGCCGTCCTGCTGACCGGCTGTTCGGCGCCGCCGGTCCCCGCTCCCGCGAGCGGCTCCGCCGTCTCCTTCGGCCCGGCGAGGGCGCAGCCGCCGTACGGGAGCGCGCCGGCGCCGCAGGTGAAGGTGCCGAGAAGGGGCAGCGGCCGCTACGCCGTGGTCGGGGGCAGGGCGGCGCCGAGGAGGGGAGGCGGTCCCCTGGTGCGCTACCTCGTCGAGGTGGAAAAGGGCCTGCCCTTCGACGGCGAGGAGTTCGCCGCCGACGTGCACGCCACGCTGAACGATCCGCGCGGCTGGGGCAGGTTCCTGCGCGTCGACCACGGCCCCGTCCGGCTCAGCGTCGCCCTGACCAGCCCCTTCACCACCGACCGCGAGTGCTGGCCGCTGCGCACGGGCGGCGAGCTGTCGTGCTGGAACGGCCGCAGGTCGGTCATCAACGCCCGGCGCTGGGCCAGGGGCGTCGCCCAGTATCGGGGCGATCTGGAGGGCTACCGCCACTATCTGGTCAACCATGAGGTGGGGCACGGGCTCGGTCACCACCACGTCGGCTGCCCTGGACGGGGGATGCCGGCCCCGGTCATGGTGCAGCAGTCGAAGTCGCTGGAGCTCTGCCTGCCCAACCCGTGGCCGTTTCCGGCCAGTGGAAGCGGGGCTTCCGGCCGCTCCCGCCGGTGATCAGACTGGCTGTCATGGTGCGCACAACCGCAGGAATGGTACGGGGATCCAGGGAGGGCGGCCTGTCCGTCTTCAAGGGCATCCCGTTCGCCCAGGCCCCGTACGGCGAGCACTGGCTGGCCGCGCCCGCTCCCGCGCGGCCGTGGGACGGCGTGCGCGAGGCGACGGCGTTCGGCCCGAGGCCCGCCCAGGTCTCGATCGCCCCAGGGGTGCCCGAGTGGAGCGCGGCCGAGGGCCTCGAGTGCCTCACGGTCAACGTCTGGACACCCGACGAGGGCGGCTCCGGCCTGCCGGTGATGGTGTGGATCTACGGGGGCGCCTACCAGGCGGGCTCGGCCGACATGCCCGAGTACGACGGCTCGCTGCTGGCCGCCGAGGGCGTGGTGGTCGTCACGTTCAACTACCGCGTCGGGCTGCAGGGCTTCGGTCACGTGGACGGAGCGCCCGCCAACAGAGGCTTCCTCGACCAGGTGGCGGCGCTGCGCTGGGTGCAGGACAACATCGCGGGCTTCGGCGGCGACCCAGGAAGGGTCACCGTCTTCGGCGAGTCCGCGGGGGCCGGCTCGGTGGCGGCGCTGATGTCGATGCCCATGGCTCGCGGCCTGTTCGGGCGGGCGATCGCGCAGAGCGTGCCTGGCACCTTCTTCAGCGCCGCCTACGCGCGCAAGGTGAGCCGCGACCTGCTCGAGGGCAGGTCGGCGCACGACTGCTCGCCCGAGGAGCTGCTGGCCGCCGCGCGGCGCTTCGTCGCGCGCGGCAAGGGCGTGGCGCTGCCGTTCTCGCCGGTGGTGGACGGCGAGGTGCTGCCGGAGACACCGTGGGAGGCCTTCGCCGACGGCGCGGGCAGCGACATCGAGCTCGTGGTGGGCTACAACCGCGACGAGTTCAGGATGTTCGCCGCCATGGCCCCGCCCGCGACCGAGCACGACCTGGCCGAGGTGCTGAAGGAGTTCGCGCTGCCCGACGCCGACGTCGTCTACCGCACCGCGCACCCTGACGCGGGAGCCGTCGAGCTGTACAACGTGGTGCTGTCGGACTGGCTGTTCAGGATGCCGAGCGCGCTGCTGGCCGACGCGCACGCGGGCGCGACCTACGCCTACGAGCTGACCTGGGCGCCGACCGAGCTGGGTGCCTGCCACGCCCTCGATGTCCCGCTGACCTTCGGCACGGTGAACGGCGCGCTGGCCGGGTGGATCATCAGGGGCGCGCCCGAGGCCGAGGCGGTGTCGAGGCAGTTCCGCGCCGCGTGGACGCGCTTCGCCAAGACGGGCGATCCCGGCTGGCCCGCCTACGAGCCGGTCACGGCCTCGACCCACGTGTTCGACGTCGAGCCCTCGGACGTCCGCGACCCCGAGGCGGCCTCCAGAGCGCTGTGGTCCAAGCGCGGGTTCCCCGTGATCGACGAGTAGGCTGTCCCTGACGATCACCCCGATCGCTCACCCAAACATATCGCGATATATCGTCGTAGCCAGGAACATGTGGGCCTCCGGAAGCAGTTGTCCGGAGAGAGACTGATTTCTGGAGTGTGAGCGATGGCAGGTATGCGGACGGTACGGCGGGCTCTCGCGGGCGGCGCGGCCCTGGCCGTGGCCGGATGGGCGCTGCGCGATGTGCGAGCCGAGCTCGGCGTGCGCCCCCTGAGCTCGGGCGAGGAGCGCGCGAGCAGGATCCGCAGCTCCCCGCAGTTCAAGGACGGCGTCTTCCACAACCCGATGCCCGAGCCGACCAGTCTCGCCGCCCCCTCGCCTGGGCTGCTGAGGGAGCTGGCCAAGGACAGGGAGTCGCGCCGCCCGCCGGGGCCGATCCCGCTGCGCAGGCCCGCCGCCGGCCTGCCCGCGGCCACGGGCCTGAACGCCGTCTGGTACGGCCACGCCTCCACCTTGGTCGAGATCGAGGGCAGGCGGGTGCTGTTCGACCCGGTGTGGAGCGACAGGGTCTCGCCCACCCGTTTCGTCGGCCCCAGGCGCCTGCACCCGCTGCCCGTCCCGCTCGAGGAGGTGCCCGCCGTCGACGCGATCGTGATCTCCCACGACCACTACGACCACCTCGACCTGGCCACCGTCCGCAGGCTCACCCGCATCTCCAGGGCGCCCTTCCTGGTCCCCCTCGGCATCGGCGCGCATCTGGAGCGCTGGGGCGTGCCGCTGTACCGGATCGTCGAGCTCGACTGGGAGGAGGAGACCACGGTCGCGGGCCTGCGGTTCGTCGCGACGGCCGCCCGCCACTTCTCCGGACGCTCGCTCAGGCGCAACGACACGCTGTGGGGCTCGTGGGTCGTCGCGGGCGCGCACCGGCGGGTGTTCTACGCCGGAGACTCGGGCTACTTCGAGGGCTACGCCAAGATCGGCGCCGACCACGGTCCCTTCGACCTGACGCTGATGCCGATCGGCGCCTACAACGCCGCCTGGCCCGACATCCACATGAACCCGGAGGAGGCGGTGAACGCGCACGTCCAGCTGGGCGGGTCGCTGCTGCTCCCCGTGCACTGGGCGACGTTCACGCTGGCGCTGCATCCGTGGTCAGAGCCGGTCGACAGGCTGTGGCGGGAGGCCAAGGCGCGCGACGTCAAGATCGCGGTGCCGCGTCCCGGCGAGCTGGTCGACACCGCCTCCCTCCCGTCCGTGGACGCCTGGTGGCAGGCCGTACAGTCGTAGCGTGAGCAACGTGGAGCAAGACCCGCAGGAGCTGGTGTGCGAGGCGGGCGAGCCCGTGCGCGAGCTGGTGAGCGGCCACCAGGTGGCCCTCGGCGGGCCGCGCGCGATGACCGTGACCCGCACGCTGCCCGCGGTGGGCAGGCGCATGGTGGGCGCGTGGTGCTTCGTCGACCGCTACGGGCCCGAGACGGCCGCGATGAGCGTGCCGCCGCACCCGCACACCGGGCTGCAGACCGTCACGTGGCTGCTGTCGGGCGAGGTGCTCCACCGCGACAGCGTGGGCAGCCTCCAGCAGGTACGCCCCGGCCAGCTCAACCTGATGACGGCGGGGCGGGGCATCTCCCACTCCGAGGAGTCGCCCGAGATGGAGCTGCACGGCGTGCAGCTGTGGGTGGCGCTGCCCGAGCAGGCAAGGCACGTGGCGCCCGGCTTCGAGCACCACGCCGACCTGCCGGTGGCGCGCGGCCCCTCCTACGAGGCGAGGGTCGTGATGGGCTCCTTCGGCGGGGTCAGCTCGCCTGCCACCACGTACACGCCGCTGGTGGGCGCGGAGGTGGTGGTCGACGGCGTGGCCGAGCTGCCGCTGGAGCCGGGTTTCGAGCACGCCGTGCTGACACTGGACGGATCACCGGTCGTCGACGGCGACGCGCTGCCCGTGGGCCCGCTGCTCTACCTCGGCCAGGGCCGCTCCTCGCTGCCCGTGTCGGGGCGGGGGCGGCTGCTGCTGATCGGCGGTGCGCCCTTCGAGGAGCAGATCGTGATGTGGTGGAACTTCGTGGGCCGCTCGCACGAGGAGATCGAGGCCTTCCGCAAGGAGTGGACCGAGGGCGCCCTGTTCGGCACGGTCACCGGCTTCGACGGCGACCCGCTGCGCGCCCCCGCCCTCCCGACCGCGAGGCTGAAGCCGCGCGGCCGGGTCAGGTGACGGCAGGTCGTGCTCGATGAGCGTCGCCGACAGCCGCAGGACCGAGCGGATCGTGCCGACGCTGTGACTGGACCCGCCTGCCGCATCGGGCGGCGTCAGAGGGCCTCGATCAGGCGGGCCAGGTCGTCGCCGGTGTTGTAGTAGTGCACGGAGGCGCGCACCGCCGACTCCGGCGCCACGCTGTCGAAGCGCTGGTCCGGATCTGTCGCGCTGACGTTGACGCCCCGCTCGCGCAGGCGGTTGGTGAGCTCCTCGCTGTCCTGGCCCGCCACGGTGAAGGTGACGATGCCCGACCGGCGGGCGCCCCTGTCGTGCACGGTCACGTCCGGCCGCTCCGACAGGCGGGCGCGCAGGTCCGAGCCCAGGTCGCGGACGCGGGCCTCGATCGCGTCGATGCCGAGCGCGAGCGCGTAGTCGACGGCGACGCCCAGGCCGATCTGCCCGGCGAAGTAGCGCTCCCAGTTCTCGAACCTGCGGGCGTCGGGACGGATCTCGAAGGTCGAGGGCGTCAGCCAGCTCGCGGCGTGCAGGTCGATGAAGGGCGGTTCGAGCTCGGCGAGCAGGCTGCGCCGTACGTAGAGGAAGCCGGTGCCGCGCGGGCCGCGCAGGAACTTGCGGCCGGTGCCCGACAGCATGTCGCAGCCGAGCTCGGCGACGTTCAGGCGCAGCTGACCGACCGACTGGCAGGCGTCGAGCAGGTAGAGCACCCCCGCCTGCCTGCACAGCCCGCCCACCTCGGCGGCCGGGTTGACCAGGCCGTTGTGGGTGGGCACGTGGTTGATGGCGACCAGCCTCACGCCGCCCTTGCCCAGCTCGGCCTCCAGCGCCTCGAGCGAGATGGTGCCGTCGGCGTCGTCGGGCACCACCTCGACGCTCACGCCCCGCGAACGGGCCATCTGGAGGTAGGCCAGGCCGTTGCTCACGTACTCGCTGGTGGTGGTCAGGATCCGGTCGCCGGGTTTGAAGGGGACGCTGTAGAAGGCCATGTCCCACGCGCGGGTGGCGTTCTCCACGTAGGCGATCTCGTCGCGGTGCGCGCCGAGCAGCTCGGCGAGCGCGTCGTAGAAGCGATCCAGCTCCGGCGCCGCCCGCTCGCGCGCCTCGTAGCCGCCGATGTGCGCCTCGAGGTCGAGATGGCCCTTCACGGCGTCGAGGACGACGCGAGGGGGCAGCGCCGCGCCGGCGTTGTTGAGGTGGACCACGTGCGCGCAGCCTGGAGTCTCGGCCCGCGCCTTCTCGATGTCGATCATGCGGAAAGCTACCTCTCAGCGATGGTCGTCTCCCTCCCCTCTGCCCGTCGAGGAGGGAGCGACGCGCCTTCGAGGCTCAGTAGACCGAGATGTGGGGGTGGTCGTAGTGGTTGGCCGTGGTGCCGCCCCTGTTGGACATCACCTTCCAGGCGCCCGTCCTGGCGTGCCAGATCCGCTGCCGGTAGATGATGTACATGATCCCGAGCCGCTGGGCGTTCTTGATCGCCCACGCCGAGATCTCGTTGCCGCGCCGCACCTCGGCGGCTGACGGCATCGCGCCGCCCCTGCTCAGCATGAAGTCGCAGGCGCGGCCCAGCGGGTGCTCGCCGCCGTCCTGGATGGAGCGGTAACACCCGATCCCGTACGGCACGCCGAACCGCTCCGCGATGAGGTTCCTCACGAGCCGCATCCTGGGAGTGATGTTGTCGGGACCCGACGGCAGCTGCGGCACCCACGAGCCGTCGGGCCTGCGCACGCCCGGCGTCGGGTAGAGCCGGTCGATCCGGTCCTTGATCTTGCCGATGACCTTCTCCGCGGCCTTCTTCTGCTTCTCGAGCTCCTTGATGCGGTCGCTCAGCTCGTCGGCGCGGTCCTTGGCCTCGGTCCTGGCCCGCCGGTGCCTGTCGCGCACGTCGGTGAAGCCCTGCAGCCTGGCGCCCTGCTCGGCGGCCATGGCCTCCACCAGGGCGAGGCCGTTGAGGTCGACCTCGCCGAACATCACGCCGATCGCGCCTGTGCCGCCCGAGATGTACTGCTCGGTGGCCATCAGGCGCAGCTGGGCCGACTCTCTGTCGAAGTCCGCCTGGGCCACGCGCAGCCGCTCGCGGGCCGCCTTCTCCGCCTTCTCCACCTTCTGCAGCTCGTGGCGGCTGGAGTAGTACTCGGCGATCAGCTTGTCGGAGTTCTTCTGCAGGGCGGAGAGCTCCTTGCGCAGCTGCTTGGCCGTCGGCTTCGGGTCCGCGTGACCACCCGAGGCCGGGACGGTCATCGGCAGGCTCACCGCCAGTCCCACCGCGAGCAGCACGCGGAGCGGGGCGCGCCGCCGGTCGCCGGGGGCCGCAACCGCCACGCTTCTCCTTCGTCCGAGGGTGAGGGCGGGCGAGGGCCGCCTTCCGTCCGATGGACGATAGTAGAGGATCAGCGGAGAAGTGCGACATTCGGCCCCGAGGCTACGGCTCCCTCCTGACGCGGCGGTGCCGTACGAGCGTGGGCACGCGGCCGAGGAGGAGCACACCGGGCAGGAAGGCCCCACCGAGCAGGTCGCCGCCGACCCTGATGCCGAGACCCGCGTCGACCAGGCCCTCGCCCTCGCCGCTGAGCGCGGGGAGGTTCACCGACGCCGAGACCTCGAGCGAGATCAACGGATCCGCGCCCTGCGGAACGCCCGGGAGCACGGGCCCCTGATCGCTGGGGCCAGGAGCGCCGGGACCCGGGGCTTCGGGGCCGGCATCTTCGGGGCCGGGATCTTGGGGGCCGGGATCTTGGGGGCGGCCGGGGCCTTGAGGGCCAGGGTCGGCCGCTTCGGTGATCTCGGACCGGGCCGGCTCGCGTTCGGGCGCCGGTTCCGGCTCCGGCTCGGGCTCCGGTTCCGGGGCGGGCTCGGGTTCGGGTTCGGTGGGGCGGCGCGTGGGGGACGGCCTCGGCTCGGGGGCCGCGCTCCCTCTGGTCGTCGGCACGGTCCTTGGCCGCTCGGGCACACCGGGCTCCGGCTCGCGTTCGGCCAGGCGCTCGGGCTCGTCGACGGGGACGAGGAGGGTCGGCTCCGGCGTCGGCTCCGCCGTGCCGGGCGAGGGCGTGGATGGCGGGACGGACGGCGGGACGGACGGCGGGACGGACGGCGGGGCGGGCAGCGCGGCCGGCCTGGAGGCGGCCGGACGCTGCGCCTGCACCGGCTCAGCGGGAGACTCGCGCCACACCGTGAAGGTGGCGATCACCGCCGCGACGGCGGCGACGGTCACGGCCGTGGTGACGGCCAGCCTGCCCCCCGGCATCGTCAGGGCCAGCGTGCTGGAGGTCTCGGCCACCGGAGTGGACAGCGGGAACAGCGCACTGTACGGCACCGCGAGCACCGCCAGGTCCGTCCTGCCGCGCTCCTGCCAGTTGTCGCCGTACGCGGCGGCCGCGGCCTCGAGTTCGGCGAGGAAGTGCCCTGCCGAGGCGGGCCTGTCGGCGGGATCCTTGGCCATCCCGTGCGCGACCAGCGGCCTGAGCGGTTCGTCCACCTCCTCGAGCGGCGGCGGCAGGTGCTGGTGCTGGAAGGCGAGGACGGCCGGGTCGTCGCCGTCGAAGGGGCGGTGACCCGTGAGGCATTCGTAGAACACCACCGTGGCGGCGTAGACGTCGGTGGCGGGGCCAGCGGGAGTGTCGCGCCACTGCTCGGGCGCCATGTAGCTCGGCGTCCCCTCCGGCGGGCCCTCCTGGCCCGCATGGGCGGCGACGCCGAAGTCCACCAGGCGGCTGCGGCCCTCGGCGGTGACCATCACGTTCTCGGGCTTGAAGTCGCGGTGCACGACGCCCGCCGCGTGCGCCTCGGCCAGGCCGAGCAGCGCGCCCCTCAGGATCAGGAGCGCCGCCTCGGGGCCCGTGGCCCCCTCGTGGGCGAGCAGGTGGCGCAGCGTGACGCCGTCGACCAGCTCCATGACGATGGCGGCGCCCTCGTCGTCCTCGGCGTACTCCATGAGGCGGGCGATGTGCGGGCTGTCCAGCCCGGCGATCAGCACGGCCTCAGCTCTGAATCGCTCGATCAGGTCGGGGTCGGACAGGTGTTTGACGGCGACGGGTAATCGGTCGGTGTCGCGCACGGCCAGCATGACCCGTCCTGCGCCCCCGTGGCCGAGCTCCCTTATTTCGGTGTAGCCAGGCACCCGCATATCCGGGACGTTAACCCGATCCTCACAGGCTGTCGAGATCTCCAGTGGAACTATGCCCTGTAGTACTCTGTGGCGTGATCTCACGACTTGACCGGCATCTGGCCGACTGGCTCGGCGCATGGCCGCCCTCCGCCCCGCTCTGCGTCGTCGGCAGCATCCGGCGCTCCACTCCCGGCTGGGACGGCAACGTCCATCCGGCGATCGGGGTCGGCTCCCCTGCGGGAGCCGTCCTGTCGGTGGCGCCGCCGTACGGGGAAGAGGTGGCCGCGCGCGCCGGCGAGGGGCTGGCGGCGCTAGGGCCGCTGGTGCCGGCGCTGGTGGGGTTCGGCGAGCGGGGGTGGTTCACCGCCACGTTCCGATGGAGTACGGCTCCCGCCGCGCTGCCGGACGCCGGGGTGTGGAAGGCGGCGGACGATGCTTCCGTGCCCGAGTGGCTGCGACCGTTCGGCGGTGAGGTGCTGGTGGTGGAGGATCCCACCTCCGGCGAGCATCTGGCGGGGGTGGGCGTCAAGCGGCACGACGCCCATGGGCACGAGCTGTCGGTGGTGACCGCGCAGGCCGCCAGGGGCAAAGGTCTGGCCAGGCGGCTGGTGGCTCAGGCGGCCAGGCGGGTACTGGACGAAGGGGCGGTGCCGACGTACATGCACGCCACGTCGAACGCGGCGTCCGCGGCGGTGGCCGAGGCCGCCGGATTCCCCGACCAGGGGTGGACCGCCTTCGGAGTAACGGAACGACCCCGCTTGCCTTGATACCCGTAGGGGGTTTAGGTTTCGGGGAGATTAGATCGCTTTGGGTGGATGGAGCAAGTTATGTCCGAACCAACGGCTCACGGGCACGCACATGACGAGCACGCGGGACACCGCGGCTCGCACGGCGCGCACCGCATGACGGAGGGCGCGCCCGCGACCCACGGAGCGCATGCCGCGCACGGGAGCCACGCAGACCACGCCGGTCACGACGGTGTCTACGGTCACGGGGGTCACGGCGGGCATGCCGCCGAAGGTGTCTCGTGGCGCATGGCGATGACCGCGACGCTGCACTGCCTGACAGGGTGCGCGATCGGCGAGGTGCTCGGCATGGTCATCGGCACCGCGCTCGGCTGGTCCAACGGACCGACGATCGCCCTGGCCGTGGCGCTGGCCTTCGTGTTCGGCTACCTGCTCACCATGATCGGCGTGCGCAAGGCGGGGCTCGGCTGGGGCCAGGCGCTCAAGGTGGCGCTGGCCGCCGACACCGTCTCGATCCTGGTGATGGAGATCGTCGACAACGGGGTCATGCTGATCATCCCTGGCGCGATGGACGCGGGGCTGGCGTCGTGGCTGTTCTGGGGCGCGCTGGCCGTGGCGTTCCTGGTGGCCTTCGTGGTGACGACCCCGATCAACAAGTGGCTCATCGGCAAGGGCAAGGGCCACGCCGTGGTGCACGCCTACCACCACTGAACGTCACACGCCGTCAATACGGCTGGCTCGCCTGGCGGAAGACGATCGCGACGCCGAGCGCCTGCGCGGCGGGCACGAAGAGGTCACCCCCTGCGCTCCGGACGAGCGGGAAGCCGTTCCCGCGCAGGAGGCGCTCGGTCGCGGACAGGTCGCGCACCGCCACGCCGTACGCCACGAAGGCGGGCAGCACGGGGGCGCGCTCGCCGGGGAGCAGCCGGTCGAGCGCGGACGCGGCGACCAGCACCACCTTCGCGCCACCGAGGTCGAACACCCGCGTGAGCGCGTCGCCCCTCGCCGGGCGGCCGAGGTAGCTCTCGTAGCGCCGCTCCGCCTCGCCGAGCTCGCCGTCCGCGACGCACAGCACGCACTCGGCAAGGCCGATCGCGCCGTTGGGGTGGTCGACGCGCCGCTGGGCGTCGACCAGCTCCGCCGAAGGGCTCTCGGCGAGGCCGACCCTCCCCTCGGGCACGCGCCCGCGCGGCATCGCAGGGTCGTCGCCGTCGATCTCCAGGTAGCGGACGGGCTCCATCCGCGTCCCCTTCGCCGTCTCGACCGGGCGCTGCACGGCGTGCACTCCGCCATGCCCGACTCCGCCCGCCTCCAGCCGTCCCGCCGCCCCCTCGACGTCGGCGGAGTCGAACATCAGGATGTGCATCCCCTCGAAGCGCCGCAGGCACGCGGCCAGGTTCTCGGCGGTGCCGCGCACGGCGGCCATGACCGCGGGCAGCTTGTCGTCCGGGACCCGCAGCGGGATGAGGTGGGCGTCGGCAGGAACGGCGCCGCCGGCGTCGTCGACGACGGTGACCAGCTCGACGAAGTCGCGGGGGAAGTAGGCGTGGGTGTTGCCCGCGCCGAACGGCTCGGCGGGCGCGCCCGCGGCTCCCGGGAGCGCGGGGTAGGCCGGGGGCGGCAGCGTGAAGCCCAAGAGCCGGTAGCGTTCGAGCGCCCGCTCCATGTCGCGCACCACATGTCCCACGTGGTGCAGGCCGTCGATGTCATGACCCATGCTCGGGGTCTCCTCCCTTGGTGGTCCCGTAGGCGACGGCCTTGTACTCGCGGGCGAGCCGCTCGAAGATCTCCACGACTTCCGGCGCCGCGGCGGCCAACCTCGCCGGGGACGGCGGCCTCGCGGGACCGTACGTCCGGCGCAGCACGTCGGCCAGCTGATCGGCCTTCTCCTCGAGGCCCAGCGCGAGCTCCTCGGGCAGCAGCGGCTCGATGGCGAAGAAGCCGAAGGCGATGGTGGGCAGCGAGTAGTCGAGATCCTCAGGACGAAGGTCCTCGCGCAGCAGGCCGTGGCCGGCGAGCGCACCGAGGTACTGGCGTGAGGCGAGCAGCTTGGCGCCCTGCAGCGGCTGCCTGGCGGGGCTGGACAGGAACCTGTCCAGGGTGTCGGTGTCCCTGGTGAAGAGGGCGCGCAGCACGGGCCGCCGCATCGCCTCCAGGAAGAACCTGCGCATGTAGGCGTGCAGCGCGATCTCGGCGGGGTCGGCCCGCATCGCGGCGGCCACCGCCTCGATCATCGCCACGGCCTCCCGCGCGCCCACCCCGAGGAACAGCTCGTCGCGCGTGCGCCAGTACAGGTAGACGGTGCCCTTGCCGACCCCGGCGCGCTTGGCGATCTCGTCGATCGTGACCCGGCGGTATCCCCATCGCAGCAGGAGGTCCTGGGCGGTGTCGAGGATCCGGTCGGCGCGTTCGAGCTGGGACACGCTCCCCCTCTCATGGGGTGACTGATGACTGGTGACCAAAGTAGCATTTTGGTCACCACCTGCCTACCCCTTCCGTACGTGGTAGACCTCCAGCAGGCCGCACATCCCCCTGCGCTCGCGCTCGCTCGGCCCTGCCAGCTCGTGGACGGCGGCGGCCTCGAAGTGCGCGACGTCGCCGCGCTCCAGCGCGTCCAGCTGCCTGCCGGTCTCCTCGGCCACCGCCCGCGCCCCGCTCTCCCAGCGCCGGCGCCACTCCGCCAGCCGCGGACGAACCAGGCGGGCGGCGGCCTGGTGGAACGTCTTCAGCGGGCCGAGGTCACCCCCCTTCGCCGCTTCGGCCAGCACCGTGAAGCCCTCGACCGCCAGGTCCCTCCGCCTGAACGCGGCTCCCAGGTCCGATCCGGGGGCGCCGCCGTCCGGCAGCGTGGCGGCTGCGGCGTAGGCCTCGGGATCGTCCAGCAGGTGCTGGGGGAAGGTCAGGACCGCGTCGCCCGCCTCGGGCAGGCCGCTGTTCTGCATGAGCACGACGATCTGCAGACCGCCGTGGTTGACGAGGCGGTGGATGGTGCCAGGGGTGAACCAGACGACGGCGCCCTGCCTCAGCGGCGTCCGGGCGAAGCCGTCCAGGCTGAGGGTCTCGACCAGGCCTTCGCCCGAGGTGACGACGTAGGCTTCGCTGCAGCACAGGTGGAGGTGGGGGGTGCCGCCCACCTGACCGTCGGGGGCGAGCGTGTCGTAGACGCACAGCCGCGAGACGCCGACGGCGCCGGGGAGCTCAGCCACGGGGACCTCCACAGGAGCTGGGAAAGGGCTTTCCCGCAAGCTAGGCCCCTACGATCCCGACGTCAACGCCCCTGCGGGCCCCTGCCCGGCTCCCTCGCGAGGGGATCAGGGGGTGACGGGCACCTGGTCGGGGGCTCGCGTGGCGGTGAGGTGGCGGCGGACGTTCAGGGCGGCGGTACGGCCCGCGCGGTTGGCGCCGATCGTGCTCGCCGAAGGGCCGTACCCCACCAGCTGCAGCCGGGGTTCGGCCACCGCCTGCGTGCCGTCCACCTGGATGCCGCCTCCGGGCGTGCGCAGCCGCAGCGGGGCCAGGTGGTCGAGTGCGGAGCGGAACCCGGTCGCCCACACGATCGTGTCGGCCTCCTCGAAGCGCCCGTCGGCCCAGGCGAGGCCGTTCGGCTCGATCCTGGAGAACATCGGCAGCCGGTGCAGCGTCCCCTTGGCCAGCGCCTCCAGCACGACGGGCGTGTAGCCGAGGCCCGTCACGCTGACCACGCTCTGTGGCGGGAGCCCCTGGCGGACCCGCTCCTCCACCATGGCCACCGCGTCCCTGCGCGCCTCCTCGCCGAAGTCGTCGTCGCGCCAGACCGGCGGCCTGCGGGTGATCCAGAGAGTCCCCGCCGCGACCCCGCCCAGCTCCGACAGGACGTGCATCGCCGAGGCGCCGCCGCCCACGACCGCCACCCTGCGCCCGGCGAACTCGGCGGGCCCCCTGTAGGAGGCGTAGTGCATCTGCCTGCCCAGGAAGCCCGCGCCGCCCGGGTAGAACGGCCAGTACGGACGCGTCCAGGTGCCCGTCGCGTTGACCACCGCCCGTGCCGCCCACTTCCCCGCGTCGGAGGCGACGACGAGCCTGTCGTCCTCGCCTCTCGTGACGGCGCCCACCCGCACCGGCCGTACGACGTGCAGGCCGACCGAGCGCTCGTAGTCGCCGTAGTACGCGGGCACCACCAGCGCGGTGGGGGCCCGGCCGTCGGCCGTCGGCTCCCTGCGCACACCGGGCAGGTCGAAGATGCTGTGGATCTTGTCCATGGTCAGCGAGGGGGACCTGTGCCGCCACGCGCCGCCGGGACCGTCGGCGGCGTCGAGCACGACGGGGTCCAGGCCGTAGCGGGCCAGGAAGTAGGCGCTGGACAGTCCCGCCTGCCCCGCGCCGATGACGACGACGTCCGTACGCTTCACGTTCATGCCCAACCGCGATGGATGTCGCGCTCTTCCCGCGCGCCCCACGAGCGCCCAGCCGGGCCATGGCATCTCCGTGCGCCTCTACAGGCATGTGTTGACATGAATTTATGTGCATGACAGCATGCACATGCTTTCATCAACGAACGGAGATTCCCGTGACCACTCTCGTGACCGGCGCTCGCGGCACAGTCGGCCAGGCCGTCATCAGCCGCCTCCACACCGCCGGCCTGCCGGTGCGCGCCGCCAGCGCCAACCTCGCCGAGCTGACCGTTCCGGCCGGCGTCGAGGCCTTCCACCTCGAGCTCGACCGGCCCGAGACCTTCGCCACCGCGCTGCGCGGCGTCCGCCAGGTGTTCCTGTATCCCGAGCCCGGCGGCATCGACGCCTTCGTCAAGACCGCGCAGGACGCCGGCGTGGAGCACGTCGTGCTGCTGTCGTCCGCCTCGGTCCTCAGCCCGGACGCCGAGAGCAATCCCCTGGCCGGCCACAGCCTCAAGGTCGAGCAGGCCCTGACCGCCTCCGGCCTTCCCAGCACGTTCCTGCGGGCCGGAGCCTTCGCCGGCAACGCCCTCGGCTGGGCCCACTTCATCAGCAGGAACCTGCCGATCGAACTCGCCTACCCGGACGCCGACGTCGCCCCCATCCACTCCGCCGACATCGCCGACATCGCCGTCGAAGCGCTGACCGGTCCCTCGCTCAAGGGCCGCGCCGTCGTCCTGACCGGACCGGAAGCGCTCACCTTCCGCCGGCAGCTGGCCGTCCTGTCGGAGGTTCTCGGCCGCGACATTCCGCTCGTGCGGATCACTCACGCCGAGGCCGAGCAGCAGATGAGCCGGTACATGCCCGCTCCGGTGGTCGGCTGCCTGCTCGCGTACTGGGCCGCCGCCTCCGAGGAGCCCGCCGCCATCGAGGACACCACCCAGACCCTCCTCGGCCGGCCCGCCCGCACCTTCCGGCAGTGGGCGGCCGAGAACGCCGCCGCCTTCTCCGGACACTGATCCCGACCTTCGACAAGGCAGACCATGACCACCCTCCCCGCTTCCGCGCCACCGCGATCCACCGATCGAAGGCGCTGGGCCGTCCTCGCCGTCATCCTTTTCGCCGCGATCCTCGACCTGCTCGACGCGACGATCACCAACATCGCCGCACCGACCATCGCCGCCGACCTGGGCGGTGGCGATGCCCTCGTCCAGTGGCTCGGCGCCGGCTACGCCCTCGCCATGGGCGTCCTGCTCGTGGTCGGCGGCAGGCTCGGTGACAAGTACGGACGACGCCGCCTGTTCCTGACCGGCATCACCGGCTTCACCGTGGCCTCGATCGCCTGCGGCCTGGCCTTCGACCCGGTCTCTATCGTCGCCTTCCGGCTGCTCCAGGGGGCCTTCGGCGCCCTGCTCATCCCTCAGGGGTTCGGCATCCTGGGCGCCGTCTTCCCCCGTGAGGAGCTCGGTAGGGCCTTCAGTGTCTTCGCGCCCGCCCTCGGCCTGTCCGCGATCTGCGGACCCGTCCTGGCCGGGGTCCTCATCGACGCCGACCTGTTCGGGCTCGGCTGGCGCTCCATGTTTCTGATCAACATCGTGCTCGGCGGCCTGGCGATCGGCCTGGCCGTCCGGCTCCTCCCCCACGACGACGGCGACCGTGGCGTCACCGTCGACGGCCTCGGCTCAGGTCTCCTGGCGGGCGCGATGCTCGGCCTGCTCTACGGCCTGATCGACGGCTCCGGTCACGGGTGGACGCTGCGCCCGGCCTCGTGCCTGGCCGCGGGAGCCGTCCTCTTCGCCTTGTTCTGCCTGCGCCAGCGCACCGCGTCCAGTCCGCTCATCGAGCCCTCGCTGCTGCGCAACCGCGGCTTCGTCTCCGGCCTGGTCCTCGGCCTGGTCTTCTACGCGGCGATCTCCGGCCTGCTGTTCGTGCTCTCCCTCTTCCTGCAGGACGTGCTGCACCGCACGCCGACCCAGGCCTCGCTCGGCCTCGCGCCGATCGCGGCGGGCATCGTCGTCGCCTCGATCGCGGCCCACCGGCTCATCGCCCGCCTGGGCCGTACCCTCGTTCTCGCCGGTCTGGTCCTCACCCTGACCGGGACGCTCTGGCTCCTCGCGCTGGGATCGGGGCCGGCGGTCCCCGCGCTCGTCGCGCCCGTCTTCGTCACCGGGCTGGGCATGGGGACCTGTTTCGGCACCATCTATCAGATCACCCTCGGCGGCATCGACCCGAAGGAGCCCGGCAGCGCCAGCGGTTCCCTCTCTGCCATCCAGCAACTGGCCAACAGCATCGGCGCGGCGGCCGTCACCACGGTCTACTTCCATGCCGCCGGCGGCACCGCCCTCAGCCTGTCCGTCGTGGCCGCCGGCGTCCTGGTCTGCTGCGCCCTCGTCCGCCTGCTGCCCCGCCACGCCCAGCCGCACCACTGAGCGCACCACGACGAAGCCGCACGATCACCGTCGGGGTGATCGTGCGGAGCTCTCGATCGTCTGCTTCATCTCCGCCGCGCCCCGCTCGACGCGCACGCGGATCTCGGCCGCGACCGCGTGCGGCAGCACGTCGGTGGTCCAGATCAGCCGGCTCGCCTCCGCGCCCTCCGCCCTGACCTCGAATGCGGCGTGGTGGTGCTCGACCGGGGGCCGCGCGCCCTCGACGACGGCGTAGGCGAGGCGGCGGGCGTCGTCGTCGCTCGTGACGATCAGCTCGCGGATCACGTGCCCGTCGGGAAAGGTCGGCCCGCCTACACTGGGAGGCCGTAACCAGGGGGTCGGATGCGGGGCAGCGCCTGTACATGAGTGACTACGATGTGTTCCTTGCCGACTGTCCGGCCCGCACCACGCTGGATCTGATCGCCGACACCTGGTCGGTCGTGGTGGTGTTCGGGCTGGGACGCGGCCCGCGGCGCTACAGCGATTTGCGCGACCAGATCGGCGGGATCAGCAACAAGATGCTGACCCAGACGCTGCGCAAGCTGGAACGCGGCAACCTCGTGGAGCGGCGGACCCTGGCCACCGCCCCGGCGGGCGTGGAGTATCGGCTGACCCGCCTCGGCGAGAGCCTCCTCGAGCCGGTGTCGGTGCTCGCCCGGTGGGCCGAGGAGCACGCCGACGAACTGGGTGACGACTGACGCCGTGGGGAACCGGTCGGTGCCCCACGCGCTCCTAGCGTTGCGGCCATGAGAATCGGAATCTTCGGGGCCGGTGCGATGGCCGACGCGCTCGGCACCCAGTGGGCCGCCGCGGGACACGAATTGATGATCACCGGCCGGACGGCGGGCAAGGCGCAGGCGCTGGCCAGCAAGTGGGGCGCTCGCGCCGGCGGTTCCAGGGAGGTGGCCGAGTTCGCGGACGTCGCCCTGATCGCGGTGCTCTACCAGGGAATGGCGGGCACGCTCGCCGCGATCGGCGACGCGTTGCGGGACAAGCCCATCATCGACTGCAACAACCCGGTCGAGGTCGAGCACTTCACGCTGGTCACCCCGCCGGGCCGGTCGATGGCGCAGGACATCGAGCAGGCGACCGGCGGACATGTCGTCAAGGCGTTCAACCTCTGTCACGCGCGGGTCTGGCAGATGCGGCCGCCGGTGTTCGACCACCGCAGCCTGGTCGTGCCCTACTGCGGTGACGACCAGGCGGCGCTGCAGACGACGCGTCAACTGATCACCGACATCGGCTGCGACCCACTGCCGGTCGGAGATCTTCGGCATGCGCACCACCTCGAAGCGATGGCCGCGATCATGATCTCGCTGCTGTACGGCGGACATGACGCGCACACGGTCTTCAATCTCGTCGACCACGCCGTCGTCCCCGCGAGCGCGTAGCCGCCGCCGCTGGAGGCCGCGAGGCAGCGGTCCTGGTCGTGGAGGAGGGCCGGCTGCCGAGGCGAGAGGTCAGGGGCGAGCGCGCCTGGGCAGCGTGGCGGCGGCCAGGACGAGTGCCAGGGGAAGCACCGCGACGAGGTAGGCGGTTCGCAGGTCGAGGGCGGCGCCGAGCGCGGCGAGGGTCGCGGGCGCCGCCAGGATCGCGGTGCCCGAGGCGAGCGCGCCGTAGGCCGCCGCGCGTGCCGTGGGGAGGCCGGGCACCTGGACGAACCGGGCGAGCGTGACCGGGTAGAACGGCGCGACGCCGAGGCCGGCCAGGGCGAGCCCCAACGTGACCGGCACCGGCGCGTCGAACAGCGCGACGACGACGGTTCCGGCCGCCGCGAGCCCGCAACCCACGAGGATGACGGGGACTCGGCGGGCGATCAGGCGGGGCGCCGCCAGCCGTCCCGCCGCCATCCCGACCAGGAACGTGGTCGCGGCGGCCGCGGCCGCTCCCGCGGGCAGGCCGGTGGCCTGCAGCCTGGTGGTCGACCAGATCGTGAAGCAGAACTCGATCGACACCGCCACCACGATCGTGGCCCACACCCCCGCGGCCCGCCACACGGACGGCACCCGCGCGACCTCCACCTGAGGCCGGGCGCGCTCCACGGCGCCGAGCGGCCCGTCACCCGTTCCACGCCCGGAGCCCGAACTGGAGACGGAGACGGCGTCCGAGCTGGCGACGGTGGCGGTGGCTGAGACAGAGACGGCGTCCGGCACAGAGACGGCGTCCGCGTCAGGGCCGGTGGCGGCGGGTGAGCGGCGGAGGCGGGTGTCGGCTGCCAGGAACAGCAGAGGAGGGACGGCGATCAGCAGGGCGAGCCGTCCGCTGAGACCAGTGGCGGCCAAGGCCCCGATCGCGAGCGGCCCGAACAGCGCGCTGACGCTCCCGGCCGCGTACGCCCGAGCCAGCCCTGCAGCGGCGTCAGGTCCGCTCAGCAGGGCGGGGGTGACCAGCACGAACCCCGCCGCGCCCAGGCCGAGCAGCAGCGCGCCTGCCGCCGCCATGACCGCGCTCGCGCCGATCGCGAGCAGGATCGTTCCCGCGGCGGCCACCAGGGCGGAGCCGAGCAGGGCCGGTCGCGGTCCGGGGCGGAGCGCCCAGCGTCCGGTGACGCCGGCGACCAGCAGGCCGACGCCGAACGACGACGACAGCCACGCGAGCTCCTCCGGCGCGCTGTCCAGGTCGGCGGCCAGCAGCACGAGGCAGGCGCCGAGACTGTTGACGGTGAAGCCGAGCGCCGCCTGCGCGAGCCCGACCTGGCGGACCACGCGCCGGTCCCAGCTCATGGTTGCACCTGGTGGCCGACGGCTTCACGCCTGGTTCGCGCGCGGCGCAGCAGGTGGGCCAGGTGTCCGAGGTCGCTCACGCGCAGGTCGCCGTCGAGGCCGCGGAGCGCCGCGGTGATCATTCCCGCCGCCGTGCCCGCGGCGAGGCCGGGGGCGGAGTCCTCGACGACGAGGCATGCGGCGGGGTCGACGCCCAGCTCGGCGGCGGCCCGCAGGTAGCCCTCGGGATCGGGCTTGCCCTGCCGTACGTCGTCGATCGTGAGAAGCAGCGGCGGTTCGATCCCGGCCGTGGCCAGCCGCGCCTTCGCCAGCCGTCCGTCGGCGCTCGTGACCACCGCCCACGGCAGGCCCGACTCCTCCAGCGCGGCGAGCAGGTCGGACGCGCCGATCGCGGCGGCGACGTCCGACAGGTCGTCGTACTGCAGAGCGAGCTGCCGCTGGGCCGCGATCGTGGCCGCCTCCTCGTCGAGCTGCGGGAAGAGCTGTCGCACCGTACGGCCTGACGGGTTGCCATGGGCGATCGCGAGCACCGTTTCCACCGCGACGCCGTACTCGCCTGCCCAGGTGGTCCAGGCGCGCTCGACGCAGGCGTCGGAATCGACGAGAGTGCCGTCCATGTCCAGAAGTACCGCCTCCACCTCACCGAGGTCCGGCCGTCGTGTCATGGGGCCTCCTTCTGTATAAACTCGTCCATCGAGCATAAAGGAGACAGTGGTGCGGATGGCAAGCCCCTCTCGCGTCGGCGACGCTCGCTGGCGCGGGGCGTTGGCGGTTCTCGAGGAGATGCGCCGCGAGCCCGGGGTGACGAGAGCGGTGGTGGCGCAGCGGCTCGGGCTGAGCAGCGGCTCGGCCACCGAGATCACCGCGCGCCTGCGTGAGCTGGCGCTTCTGTCCGAGACACCGGCCGCGGCCTCGGGGCGGGGCCGTCCCACCACCGTCCTCGGTCCGCACCCCGAGGGCCCGCTCGTGATCGCTGTCGACCTGCGCCAGGAGGACTGGCGGTGCGCGGTCGCGGCCCTCGACGGCAGGCCGGAGATCGTCGAGGCGGGTGTCCACGCCGGGCGCGGCCCCGAGCAGGTGATCGGCCCGATCGCCCAGGCGGTGCGACGCGTCCACACCCGCCACGGACGGCGGGTCAGGGCCGTGGGGGTGGCCGTCGCGGCGACCGTGCAGCACGGCAGGGTCGTCCAGGCCGCCACGCTGGGCTGGGACGCGGTGGACCTCGGCGCGCTCGCCTCCGACGCGCGGCTGCCCCTGCTCATCGGAAACGACGCGACGCTCGCGGGGGTCGCCGAGGCCCGCGAGGGCGCCGCGGCGGGCGCGGCGACGGCGCTGCACGTCATGATCGAGGTGGGGGTCGGCGGCACCCTGGTCGTCGACGGGCGGCCGGTCAGCGGCGCGACGGGAGCGGGCGGCGAGTTCGGCCACCTCCCGCTCGGGGAACCCGGGCTGCGCTGCCCGTGCGGGGCCACCGGCTGCTGGGACCTGGCCGTGGACGGCAGAGCCATCGCCCGCCATCTGGGCGAGCCGCCGCCGGACGATCCCCGGACCTACGCGCTGGCCGCCATCGCCCGGACCTCAGCGGACGCGGCGACAGCCGCGGCCGTCGGCCGTACGGCAGGCAGCTTCGGCGGCGGCCTGGCAGGGCTCATCAACGCCCTCGACCCCGACGTCGTCACGCTCGGCGGACTCGCCCAGCCGCTGCGGGCGGCGGCCACGCCGGAGTTCGAGGCCGCGCTGACCGGCGGGCTCATGCGCTTTCGCCGGGCGGACCCGCCGCGCGTGGTGGCCGCCGTCCTGGGCCAGGACGGCGCGCTGCACGGAGCCGCCCTCACCGCGCTGGACCACGTCCTGACCGAGGCGGGGATGAACGCGTGGACGGCCGCGCTGCGGCCCTGAGCTGTCGTGGACGCGTGCGGCGCGCCCCTGGCTCATCCCTCGTCCGGAGGTTCGGGAAGCAACGGCCGCATGAAGGTCCGCTCGTAACGGAGGACGCACCCGCTCTCGTCCCTGATGCGGTCGGCTTCGACGAAGTCGGGATGGACGCCGAAGAGGGCGCGGTACTCCTCGTAGGCGGCCAGACTGGGAAAGCTGAACAAGGCCAGGGCCTTGTCGCTGGCGCCCTCCGCCGGAAGGAAGTAGCCGTGGTGCGTGCCTCCGTGGCGGTTGACCAGTTCGATCCAGCGGCGGCCGAAGCGCTCGAAGGCGTCGATCTTCGAAGGGTCGATCACGTACTCGACGACACAAGTGATCACAGTTGACCCTAGCAACCCGCGGCCGCTTCGCTGTTCCGGCGGGCAGACCGTCAGGGCGCGCCGTCGAGCGCGGTGAGCACGCCGTACCCCGCGTCACTACTTACGGCCTGAATAGTATGCTTTGACACACAATAAGCATGAGGACACCATAGGCGGATGCCTATGAACTCTGGTGTCCGACTGATTCGCAACGACCGTCTCACGCAGGCGGTCGACTACGCCTACGCCGCCGTCGCCGACGCGCCCGTGCGCTCCATCTGGGTGGCTGGCGCGTGCCCGCTCGACCTCGACGGCAACACGGTCGCCGTCGGCGACTACGCGGGGCAGACCCATCAGGTGATGCGCAACCTCGTGACCGCGCTGGAGGGCGCGGGAGCGTCGCTGGCCGACGTCGCCAAGACCACCGTGTACGTGGCCTCCTCCCGACAGGCCGACCTGGTCAGCGCGTGGCAGGTCTACCGCGAGTACATGGGGGAGCACGACGTGCCCAGCACCCTGCTCGGCGTCACCGTTCTCGGCTACCACGACCAGCTGGTCGAGGTCGAGGCCGTCGCGGTGATCCCTGGCTGACGGGGTCTGCCCACAGGGTCCTGGCCGTGGCGCTCACCGTGGCAGGGTGCGGGCTGCTGCCCGGCGAGGCCGCGGGCCGGCGGCTCAGCCGGTGAGCGTGGCGCGGGCGAGGGAGCCTGGGTCGGCGTCGGCGCGGGCGATCACGGCACCTTCGGGCGACCAGAGGCCCGAGCGGCCCGCGGTGCGCGCGAACCCGCCTCCCGTCGGTCCTGCGAAGCTGGCCACGGCGACCCAGACCCGGTGGTCGGCGACGACGCGGCGGGCCCGTTCCTCCATGATGGGCAGGTCCTCCTCCAGCTCGCACACGCCGGCCACGTAGGCGTCCATCCCCAGTTCGGCGGTCTCGGCAGCCTGCCGTGGCACCCCCATGTCCTTGCAGATGGCCAGGCCCAGCCTCCAGCCGCCGACCTCCAGCACCGAGGGCTTCTCGCCGGCCTGGAAGCGCTCCGGCTCCTGCCCGCCCAGGCACATCTTGCGGTAGGCCACCAGGACACCGCTCGCGTCCACGGCCAGCGTCGCGATGGACGGGCGGTCCTGCTCGCCCCGCACGAGGGCGCCCGCCAGGGCGACCGATCGCGTCTCGGCACACGCCTCGACGATCGGGATGAGACGCGGGTCCTCGCAGGTGATGACGGGGGCGTCCAGTTCGTAGCCGGTCAGCGACAGCTCGGGGAAGACCACCACGCGCGCGCCGGCCGCGCGGACGACGGCGGCGTGGGTCCGCGCGTTCGCGGCCACGTCGAACGCCATGGTCGGCGGCTGGGCGACCGCGATCGTCAGAGGGTCACGATGAAGCATGTCTCGCCCCAGGATCAGGTGATCGTTCGGATGCAGACTACCGGGCGGCTCCCACGGCGCTCAGCCGCCGGTGGCGTCACAAGACGCGCGGGACGGGGTGTCGATAAGGTTCCGGTCCGTCGAGGGTGAGAGTGACGGCGACGCGCGCCTCGAGGCGCGGCGGGTCAATCGCCAGGGTCGGTGAGGTGGTGCCGGGCGGTGGCGAGGGCCACGTCGACGTCGACGCCGAGTTCGCGGACCGCGGCGGCGTAGGCGCGGGCGGCGTCGGCGAGACGGGCGGTGCGTTCACGTTCCGGCAGGTGGGGGATGTCGCGCACCACGGTGCCCTGGCCCGCCCGACCGCGCAGGTAGCCCGCGGCCTCCAGTTCGCGGTAGGCGCGGGCGACCGTCCCCGCCGCCAGACCGAGGTCGTGGGCCAGTTGCCTGATGCTCGGAAGGCGGTCGCCGACCGACAGCCTCCCGGTCCGGATCAGCGCCGCGATCTGGGCCCTGAGCTGCTCGTACGGCGGCGCGGCCGCGTCCGGATCGATCTCGACGATCATGCCGGGGCCTTCGGGGCAGGGCGCGGCCTGGCCCTGATGCCGAACCAGGAGTACAGCGCTGCCGGCACCATCGCGAAACCCAGCGCATTCATGATCCAGTTGGCGGGTTCCGGGGCGTCGAGGGCGAGCGTCATGGCCCACATGACGTCGAGGGCGGCCATGCACATCAGGGCCAGCGACGCTCCGCCGATGGCCTGCAGCGAGCTCGCCCTGATCGCGTCGTCGGCCGCGCCGAGATCGGCGGCGCGCCTGGTAGATCCAGGTGTGAACGCCCAGCGTCGCGACGATGAGGACGGGCCCCCAGCGCGCTCCCCACGTCAGGCGGTCGCTCGGCCTGCGCACCACGAGGCTGGCCCGGCGACGGCCTTCGGGCATCGGCAGGGACGCCCCGACCTCGGCGAGCAGCGCCCCCGCCAGATATCCGGCGACGCCCAGGAAGTAGTGGTAGCCGCCGCTCCCGGAGGCGAACGCGCACAATGTACCAATACAACGCTACATTCGCGCCCCGCTTGTTGCTTGACATTCCGGACGACGGGGGCATAACGTCCCGTCAATCGGCAGGCACAGACGAAGACATCCCTGTCAGTGGTCTTCGTCTGTGCTTTTGTCATTTCCGGACCGCTGGCAAGGGACCTGAACCCCCCTGAAAGGCGGCTGGGCATGAGCGACGCCCCCGTGGCCACCAGTACGACCCGCATCCGCAACGCCGCAGACGCGGCCGGCCTCATCGACACCCTCACGCGCCTGACCGGCAGGGCCAGCTGGATCTGGTTCCTCGCCCTGGCGGGTCTGTTCCTCGACGCCTACTCCAACGCGGCGCTGGGCGCCGGGCTGTCTCCCATGGTCAAGCAGCTCGGCCTGTCTCCCACCGAGGTGGGACTGCTCACCGCGATGGCGCCGGCTATCGCCATCGTCTCCAATCCTTTCGGCGGCTGGCTGGCCGCTCGGATCGGCCGGGTCAAGCCGCTGCTGATGACCAAGGTCGTCTTCGCGCTCGGCGCGCTGCTGACCGCGGCCGGCTCCGATTTCCAGACCGTCTTCGCCGGGCGGGCCCTGGTCGGCATCGCCTACGGCATCGACTTCGCCGTGGCCATGGCGCTGCTGGCCGAGTACACCCCGGCCTCGCTCAAGGGCAGGCTCAACTTCTGGCAGGGCGTCTGGTACACCGCCACCACCACGAACCTGCTGCTCACGCTGGTGTTCTATCGCTTCGACGTGGGCGCAGACATCTGGCGCTGGTCCGTGGCCTCCTCGGCCGCCTTCGCGCTCGCGCTGTTCCTGCTCCAGCTGACCTTCCTCGTGGAGAGCCCGACCTGGCTGGCCGCCAAGGGCCGCCTGCGCGAGTCCGCCGCGGCCCTGCGCCGGCTGTACGGCTTCGCCGTCCAGGAAGGGCCTCAGGAGGGCGGATCTGAGGGCGACAGGCGGGTGGGGATACGCGACGCCGGCGTGCTGTTCCGCCCGCCCTACCTGCCGAGAACGGTGCTGTCCACGGTCATCTCGCTCACCCAGGCCATGCAGTACTTCGCGGTCGGCTGGTAACTGCCGGTGATCAGTCTGGAGCTGGACCCGCCGGGCCCTGGCGAGCTGCTCGTCAGGGTGGAGGCGGCGGGCGTGTGCCACTCCGACCTGTCGGTGGTCGACGGCAACAGGACGCGCCCGGTGCCCATGCTCCTCGGACACGAGGCGGCAGGCGTGGTGGAGCAGGTCGGACCGGGAGTGACCGGCCTTGCCCCCGGGCGACGCGTCGTCATGACGTTCCTGCCCAGGTGCGGCGGCTGCGACGGCTGCGCCACCGACGGCGTCGCGCCGTGCCTTCCCGGCAGCGCCGCCAACAACGGCGGCACCCTGCTGAGCGGCGCCGTCCGCCAGCACAGGGACGGCACGCGGGTGCTGCACCACCTCGGGGTGTCGGCGTTCGCCACCCACGCGGTGGTCGACCAGCGCTCGGCCGTCCCCGTCGACGACGACGTGCCGCCCGAGGTGGCCGCGCTGCTCGGCTGCGCCGTACTGACCGGCGGGGGCGCGGTGCTCAACGTCGGCAGGCCCCGCGCGGGGCAGACCGTCATGGTCGTCGGGCTCGGCGGCGTCGGCATGGCGGCGCTGCTCACCGCACGTGCCCTCGACGGCGTCAGGGTCGTCGGCGTGGACGCCAACCAGGACAAGCTCGCCACCGCCCGCGAGCTGGGCGCGCACGAGGCGTACCTCCCTGCCGACCTGCCGGAGAAGGCGGAGATCGTGGTGGAGGCGGCGGGCAGCGCACCGGCGTTCGAGACGGCGGTGAACGCGACCGCCCCCGGCGGCCGCACCGTCAGCGTGGGGCTGCCCGCGCCGCACGCCCGCGTCTCGATCTCGCCGCTGGCACTGGTGGCCGAGGGCCGCAGCATCGTCGGCAGCTACCTGGGCTCGGCGCTGCCCGCCAGAGACATCCCGGTGTTCGCGCGCATGTGGCGCGAGGGCAGGCTACCGGTGGAGAAGCTGATCTCGGCCAGGATCGGGCTCTCGGCCGTCAACGAGGCGATGGATCACCTGGCCGACGGCACCGCACTCCGCCAGGTGATCGTCTTCGACCGGTAGCCGCCTGCCGCGTCGGGGGCGCGTCGGGGGCGCGTCGGCCCGCCGAGCGGCGGCGACGGTCGCGGCTGCGGGAGGAGGCGGGCGTGCAGGGGCGTGCGGGGGCGGGCGGGCGTGCGGGGGCGCGGGGCAGCGCGCCGGACGGTCGTGCGAGGATCCGGGGATCGTGCACGACCACTGTGGAGGATGAGAATGTTCGCCGTTCCCCTGGGTGATGGAGCTGAGCTTCGGCCGCTGGAGCCCTGGCAGGCCGAGGAGTTCCTCGCCCACATGGATCGCGGCCGTGAGTTCGTCGGCCAGCACATCGGGCTTGCCGACGTGGTGGGCGACCTCGACTCCGCGCGCAGATGGCTCCAGTCGTACGCCGACAGGGCCGCCGCCGACACCGGGCGGCTGTACGGCATCTGGCTCGACGGGCTCCTCGTCGGCGGCGTCCTGTTCAGGGTGTTCGACGCGGGCATGGGCACCTGCGAGGCCGGTTGCTGGCTGGAGCCGGCCGCCGCGGGACGCGGCCTGGTCACCCGCGCGGCGCGCGTCATCATCGACTGGGCGATCACGGAGCGCGGCATGCACCGGGTGGAGTGGCAGGTCTCCTCCAAGAACACGCCGAGCATCAACGTGGCCAGGCGCCTGGGCATGAGCCGCGACGGGGTCCAGCGAGAGAACAGCCTCCACCGGGGCGTACGGCAGGACACCGAGATCTGGTCGGTGCTCGCGCCCGAATGGCGTTCCGCGCACGGCACCGCCTGACGGGCTCTCCCGTCATGCCGAAAATCCGTCGCCGGAGCGGCCTGCTCATGGATATGGTCGCCAGGTGCCCGATGCGATCTTCTCCCACCCTCGTCTCGCACCCGTCTACGACGCCTTCGACGGCGAGCGCGATGATCTGACGGCCTACCTCGACATCGTCGAGGAGCTGGGCGCCGACCAGGTGCTCGACGTCGGCTGCGGGACAGGATCCCTGGCCGTCCTGCTCGCCGAGAGGGGCCACACTGTCGTGGGAGTCGATCCGGCCGAGGCGTCACTTGAGATCGCGAGGTCGAAGGATCGAGAGGCAAGCATCACCTGGGTCCACGGGGATGCCACGGCAGTGCAGGGGCTCGGCGCCGATCTCGCCCTGATGACGGGAAACGTGGCGCAGGTCTTCCTCACCGACGACGACTGGACACGGACGCTCCAGGGCATCCACGCCGCCCTTCGCCCGCACGGCCACCTCGTCTTCGAGACCAGGCGCCCCGAACGCCGGGCATGGGAGGACTGGGCCGCCGACCCTGCTCCCATCGTCCTCGACGTCCCTGGGAGCGGGCCGGTGGAGCAGCACCGTGAGGTCACCGACGTCAGCCTTCCGCTGGTCTCCTTCCGCCACACCTACAGGTTCCTGTCGGACGGCGCGGTGGTCACCTCCGACTCCACTCTCCGCTTCCGAGGCCGCGAGGAGGTGGAGTCGAGCCTGGTCGCGCACGGTTTCCGCGTGCTGGACGTGCGAGATGCCGCTGATCGTCCAGGTCGCGAGTTCGTGTTCGTCTCCGAGCGCACGACCTGAGGTCGTCGGGGCGGTCCGTGTCCGCGCCAGTCTCACCATCCGGTCCCGGAGGCGCCGGGAGGACCGCGCGCGGGAGCGCTGATCGTTACGGTGATCGTCATGACGCTGCTGTCTCGCCTCGACCGTTTCAACCGGCGGCACCCGTGGAGCCACAACGACCACTACGGCCCGTGGGTCGCCTCCCAGGTGGCCTCCTCAGGGGCGGGCACCGTTCTCGACGTCGGATGCGGCACAGGCAACCTCGTCGCGCTGCTCAGCCGGCGCGCCTCCACCGTCACCGGGCTCGAACCTCATCCCCCGACGGCCCGCGCCGCGGCGGAGCGCTTCGCCGGCGAGTCCGCGGTCACCATCGTCAACACCGACTTCGCCGGGCGTCCTCAGGGGCGCTGGGACGCCGTCACCCTCGTCGCCGTCCTGCATCACCTCCCCCTGGCCCCGACCCTTCGTGAGCTGCGCGGCTGTCTGACCCCAGGCGGGCGCCTCGTGATCGTCGGCTGCTACCGGGAGTCAGGACCCGCCGACCTGCTCGCCGCCCTGCCTGCCATGGCGGCCAATCCGATCATGGGGCTGGTCAAACACCCGGCCCGCGCCGAGGCGCCGCCCCTGCACATGACGGCGCCCACCACCGAGGCCCGGGAGACCCTCGCCGACATCCGGGCCGCGGCAGCAAGGGAGCTGCCCGGCGCCCGGATCCGGCGTCGCCTCTTCTGGCGGTACACCCTGGTCTACGACGCCCCACGAGACACGGCAGGGCTCTGACGCCGTGTCCGGCACCGCTGACCAGCCGGGACACGCCTCCACGGCTCTTTGCCGCCGTCTCCGCCTTCAGCGCGGCCGGCCCTCACCCCGCGGCCCCCGAGGTCACGCCCGCAGGTCGGTGGAGCTGATCACGGGGCAGCCGACGAGCTCCGCGAGCACGTCGCGCTGTTGATCCGTCAGCGGAGGGAGGAAGACGACCGCGTCGGCGCCGCTCTCCTCACGAGCCAGTGCGATCTCACGCGCCTTGCCCGCGCTCACCAGCGTGCGCGAGGAGTAGGGCCTGTCCATCGCCTTCACGCCGCCGTCGGAGACGCCCCTGCGCTGCACCACGCACCCCACCACGCGAGCGCCGAGGGCCGTCACCGCCTCGGCGAGTTCTGCCATGAGGATGGCGTGCCGCCGCTGCCTGGCGGAGAAGAAGCCGACGAGGAGGACGTCCCCACCCGACAGGGTCACCGGTGAGGAGTCCCGCCGCCTCTTCGGGCGCGGGGCGCGGCCCCGCCGTTGACGTCCGTGCCACTTCACGACGGACACGGTAGCGCTCGCCCGCCAGGCGCCCTGCCTGGCTCCCCGGCGGGATCCGCGACCGGCCGGGCCACCACCCCAGGAGGCCGGCATCCGCTAGGCGCGCGGCCGGCGGGGCCAGGCCAGCAGCGCGGCGGCGGCCACGAGGCTCGAGGCGACGAGGAACGGCGCGCTCAGCCCGAACAGGCGCGCCAGCACGCCGCCCATCAGCGCCCCCAGGCCCGCCGCGCCCATCCCGAAGAGCCGGAACACCGCGACCACGCGTCCGAGCAGGTCGTCGGGGGTCAGGGCCTGGCGGCCCGACCCGACGGCCACGCTGGTCAGCGTCGCTCCCGCGCCGCCGACGGCGAGCAGGACGCCCGTCATCCAGACGTTCGCGCCGGCGAGGACGCCCAGCCACACCAGCGCCTGGACGCCGAGCGCGAGAGCCGTCGTCTGCCGGTAGGACAGGCGCCTGGTGAGGGCGCGGGCCCGCCATCCGGCGACGACGCCGCCGACCGCGCCCGCGGCCACCAGCGCGCCGTACGCCGCGGCCGGTACGGCGAGCACGTCCGTGGCGTACAGCACGAAGGTGGCCAGGACGAGGTTGAAGCCACAGTTGTAGGCGCCGAGGCTGAGCGCGAGCGCCCACAGCTCCCGCGTTCGGAACACGTGGCGCAGGCCCGCCCGCACCGCCGACAGCAGGCCCTCGCGGGCGGCGCCTGCCGTACCGGTGTCGGGCAGCCGGCGCACCAGCCACGCCGAGACGAGGAACGAGGCGGCGTCGATCGCGAA
This sequence comes from Nonomuraea recticatena, assembly GCF_039533245.1. Lineage (NCBI taxonomy): Bacteria > Bacillati > Actinomycetota > Actinomycetes > Streptosporangiales > Streptosporangiaceae > Nonomuraea > Nonomuraea recticatena. The sequence goes on from NZ_BAAATE010000045.1 coordinate 39,313, forward strand.
CGGCAGGGCTCGTGCCAGCGCGAACGCGGCCGAGCCGAGGGGAGGCCCGAGAAGCCCTCGCCCGATGGTGTCCAGCGCCCAGAAGCGGCCGTTCACGTGGGCGAGCGCGTCCTTGTCCCTCCCAGCGACCGCCGGAATGGTCGCCTGCGCCGCGGAGTCGAAGAAGCACTGCGCGGCGCCCACGGCCAGCACCGCCGCCACCAGCGCGGGCACGCTCGCGCCGCCGGTGACGACCAGGACGGCGGCCACGGTGAGGACCAGCGCCCTGACCAGGTCGGCCGCCAGCATGACCCGCCGCCGGTTCCAGCGATCGACGAGAGCACCCGCGGGCAGGCCGATGACCAGCCAGGGCACGAAGAAGGCGGCCGTCACCGCCGCGACGGCGAGCGGATCCCTGGTCAGGGAGGCGGCGAGGAGCGGGGCCGCCGCGAGGAAGGCGCCGTCGCCGGTGACGGAGACGCCGGTCGCCGCGAGCCCAGAATCTCCAGGTAGTCGAAGTCGGGGCAGCCGCCTGCCGTGGTGGCGGTGGCCCTGATCGTGTTGGCGCCCGCGACGAGCGGGACCCCTTGGCACCCAAGGGACTGCCCACGGGCCCGTACTCCAGCCACCGCCATTCCGACGCCGGCCGCGAGTCCTCACCCCGCGACCACGCCCCCTTCGCCAACCGTTCGGCATCCTGATCAGCGCGGAAGATGATCCGCATGTAGATGCGCTGACGCTCGTTCAGCGCGGACCACGCCTCCACGGCGCGCTTCGACGGCGGCATGACCGCGACGCTACCAATCCCGACCGGCACGCGGCTCGTCCTCGCGCACGCGCGTCAAGGGGCTCGCAAAAGTCCCTCGGCCGGAGTGCGAGGCGCACCACCGGGCGCTGAGGCTACCCGGCCGAAGTCAAGCACACTTGACATCACGGCGGCCTCCTCCTACCGTGTCAAGTGTCCTTGACTTCTCGCCGCAGGAGGGCGACCCGTGCAAGCACACACCACGACCGGGGACTACCGGGAGTCGGCCAAGGCAGCAGTCCGGCTCGTACTCTGGACACTCGCCTGGACGGCGACCCTCGCCTTGGCCAAGTTCGGTCCCGAACTCCTGTGGGACTCTCAGCAACCGGTGGCAAGCTGGGCCGCGGTCGCCGTCAACCTGGCCGTCGGCATCGGATGGATCGTCGCCTTCACTCGCTTTCTTCAGAGAATCGATGAGCTGCAGCGCAAGGTCATGCAGGAGGCTCTGGCCATCTCCCTCGGAGCAGGGTGGGTCGGCGGATTCGCCTATGTCGTCGCGGATGCCGCCGGCCTCATCACTTACGACGTCAACACCGCAGTCCTGCCCGCGCTCCTGGGAGTCGTCTTCGTGATCGCCTTTGCCGCTGGCATGATCAGATACCGATGAAGAACCGTATTACGGAACTCCGGGCCGAACGCGATTGGACACAGGCCGATCTGGCTCAGCGGATCAGCGTGTCGAGGCAGACGATCAACGCGATCGAAAAAGGCAAGTTCGACCCGAGCCTTCCCGTCGCCTTCCGCCTCGCCAAGGTGTTCGACCTGACGATCGAAGAAGTCTTTCTCGACGAGCAGTAGAACATCATCCGAAGCAGCTGAACACCGATCGGACGGCCGCGGAAGCACCCGCGCCGGTAGATCGCCCATGCGACCCCGTACGCGCGTGCTCGATACCTCCCCTTCGATAGAGGCGGCCGGGGTGGGAAGCGCGGCGTGCGCTTCCCACCCTGCCCACCATGCTTCGGCGTACAGCCGGTCGATCAGCTCGACCGGCTCGACCGGGTTGCCGTCCGGGTTGCGGATGCCAAGTACCTCCTGCGCCCACCCATCGGCGGCTCCGGCGGCTCCCCTTCGTCGAGGGCAGGCCCCACACGCAGGCCCCGCTCCCCAAGGCGGTACGCGAAGTCCGGCGAGCTGATGGCCGCGTACAACTGGTCGGAGAGAGCGTGGAACAGCGAGTCAGCGACCAGGTCGTACGGAGGCGCCTCGTCGTCGTTGACCCTGCGCAGCGAGGTGACGGTGATCGGAGGGGTGCCCGTGCCGGGCATCCTGGTCTGCATGATGTGGGTGAAGGAGGTCGTGGCCTTCAGCTAGGAGGGGATGTACATCGACCACATCAGCTTCCAGGCCGGCGCGGCCACGGCCGGGCGGCCCGGCTGCTGCGGGGCCGGGAGCGCCGCCCCGACGAGCGCGCCGAGCCGGCGTCGCGACAGACGCATGGCGGTCCTTCCTACTGGATCGTCGAGCGCCTGATCACGTCGGCGCTCCCGTTGCCGTTGTTGTCGGAGTTGCTCGAGCCGAACCAGATGGCACTGGCGTTGGGCACCTTCTCCACCAGGCGGAGCCTGCCGTACGTGCTGGTGAAGTAGGAGTTGACGGAGGAGACGTTCTCGCCGTTGAGCACGACGCGCCACAGCCGCTGGCCGCGCAGGGTCGCCACGAAGACGGTGTTGTTGACGATCGCGATGCCGCTGGGCGAGGCCTCGGAGACCGTCCAGGTGTGCTTGGGGTTGGTCATGCCGGAGACGTTGCAGGTGCCCTCGCAGGTGGGCCAGCCGTAGTTCTTGCCCGACTGGATCAGGTTGAGCTCGTCACGGGTGGCGTTGCCGAACTCCGAGGACCACAGCCGTCCCGCGGAGTCCCACGCCAGGCCCTGCGGGTTGCGGTGGCCGTAGCTGTAGACGCGGGTGCCGAACGGGTTGCCGGGGGCGGCGGCGCCGGTCTTGGTGATGCGCAGGATCTTGCCGTTGAGCGAGGAGAGGTTCTGGGCGGTGCTGGTCTGCTGGGCGTCGCCGGTGGTGACGTACAGGTGGCCGTCGGGGCCGAACCTGAGGCGGCCGCCGTTGTGGTAGCGGTTCTTGGCGATGCCCTGCAGGACGGAGGCGTAGCCGCTGAGCGAGGTGCCGTTGAAGTTCATCTTCGCGACCCTGTTGCCCTCCGAGGCGGTGTGCATGAAGAACACCTCCTGGTCGGTGGTGCCGTTCCAGCCAGGCGAGAAGTCGATGCCCATCAGGCCGCCCTCGCCGTCGGTGGTCACGACGTTGGGCACGGTGCCGACCTGGGTCTTGGCGCCCGAGGGTGTCACCTTGAAGACCCTGAAGGTGTCGCGCTCGGTCACCAGCGCGTAGCTGCCGTCCGGGGCCCACGACAGGTCCCACGGCACGTCCCAGCCGCCGGCGATCGTCGTCGGGGTCTGCGGCACGCTCCCGCACGAGCCCGTCGTGAAGGCGGCCGACGGCGCGCTCGGCGTGGACAGCTGGTTGGCGGTGTCACGGGCGACGACGCGCAGCTGGTAGGTCCTGCCGCACTCGAGAGGGACCGTGGCGGTGGTCGCGGGCGGGCTGCCCGTGACGGTCTGCAGCACGGTGTCGGCGGCGTCGCGGATCAGGTAGGCGCGCACGCCGGCGTCGTCGGTGGAGGCGCCCCACGTGAGCGTGGCCTGGGTGGGCTGCACGCCTGAGACGGTCGGCTGGCCAGGCTGGGTGGGCGGGTTGTCCGCCGGCGCGGGCAGGGTGCGGCAGGCGGCCTCAGGGCTGCTGAGCGAGACGTTGCCCGAGGCGTCGCGGGCGAAGACCGACAGCTGGTAGCCGAAGTCGGGGTTCAGGCCCGTCAGCGTGTACGGCGAGGCCGGCGCCGTCGCGATCTGGGTGCCCTGGTGGAAGATGTCGTAGGCCACGACGCCGAGGTTGTCGGTGGAGGCGCCCCAGGTCAGCTTGAGGCTGTTGTGCGTGATCTCGCTGCACGACGGCTGTCCTGGCGGGGTGGGCTTCTCGGCGTCGCCGGGGCCGCTGACGCGCAGCCTGTCGAGGTTGGGCCCGCCGTTCGCGGTGGCGGCGGTGGCCCTGACGACGTTCGCGCCCGCGTTCAGCGTCGCGTTGAGGGTGACCTCCTGCCAGGTGGTCCACGCGCCGGTGCCGGGGAAGTCCCTGGCGACGACGGTCCCGTTGACCGAGATGTCCAGCGGCCTGTTGGTCGTGGTGCCGTTGGCGTAGCGGAAGGCCAGCGCCTGCTGTCCCGCGGCGGCCGCGCTGACGGTGAACTCCACGTAGGAGCCCGCGACGTTGGCGTAGTCGACGAATCCCGAGCCCGTGTAGCCGGCGTGCTTGGTGTCGACGACGCCCTGGGAGATCGTCGCGCTCTCGGCCTGGTAGTCGGTGAAGTCGCTGGGTGCCTGCACCTCGAAGTCGAGGAAGTCCCAGTTGGGGTTGCCGCCGACGGCCGAGGCGGTCGCCCTGATCGTGTTCTGGCCGGCGGCCACGGGGGCGGTCAGCGTGCTGGTGGCCCAGGTGGACCAGGCGCCCGTGGGGCCGAAGGCGCGGTCGTCGGCGACGAGCGTGCCGTTGACGGAGATGTCGCTCGGCCGGTTGGCGGTGGCGCCGTTGGCGTAGCGCAGGGCGATGGTGGCGGTGCCCGCGTGCGGCGCGGTGACCGTCCACTGGGTGTAGGCGCCGGCCACGTTGTCGGCGTTGACGAAGCCGGTGCCGGAGTATCCGGCGTGGTTGGACTCGACCACGCCCTGGGAGACGGTGGCGTTCTCGGCCTCGTAACGGGTGGGCGCGGCGAAGGCGAGCGAAGGGGCGGACACGACGAGTAATCCCGTAAGGGCCAGAAGGGTGCGTAACTTCATCTGGGTCTCCGTGAAGAGATAGGAGCTTTGCACCGTGATCCCACAGAAAGTCACGGGGGTCAACGGAATTTAGGAAACTTTCCTAACTTCCATTCGCGGGCCGCCCTCCAGAAGATCCACTCGAGGAGGACCGGTCCGGCCGGCCCTCCTCGGCCGCGCGGCGAAAGACATGAAAGGTCTCAGCCTCCCTCCTTCCTGAGCGCCGCCCTGCCCTCGGCCGCGCCGACGAAGCGCATCTTCCCCAGCGGCACCTCCGCGGGCTCCGGCGCGGCGGGCCGCCTGGCCGTACGGCCTGCGTCCCTGTCGGTGGGCAGCACGTACGGCCGCCTGAGCACCTCGTCGAGGATGAAGACCGTCTCGGTCGCCTTCACCGCAGGGATGTTGGCCATGCGCTCGGTCACCAGCCTGTGCACCGCCGCCACGTCGGCCATCCGCACCTGGATCATGGCGTCGTGCTGGCCGGTGGTGATCGCGCAGTACTCCACCTCGGGCATCCTGGCCAGCTCGGCCCTGAACTGCTTCCACATCTGCTGCCGCACTGTCACGAAGACCAGCGCGGTGATGCCGAGCCCTGCCCTGACGTGGTCGATCTCCGCGGTGAACCGCTTGATCGCCCCATCGGCCCTCAGCGCCTCGAACCTGGTGTAAGCGTTCGCCCGCGAGATCCCCACCCGCTCGGCCAGCGCCGCCACGGAGATCCTGCCGTTCTCGCGCAGGACCTCGAGGATCTTCATATGGATGCCGTCCAGTTCGAGCCCGATGCCGATCCGTCCAGAAGGATCAGCTGGGCGCCCGCTATTTGAAGACATTTCCGTCATTAGGTGATCAATCCCTTCACGTACGTCTCAGTCTTGTGACATGAGCTGGACATTCTGCCGGACAATCCAGCACCAATCGCAACCAACCGTCCAGCTTCGGAGGACACCCCATGGCGACCCGCTCTCAGACGGCAGCTCTGCTGGTCGTCGGTGCTCTCGCGCTCGCCGCCTGCTCCGCCGGCGGCGTCAAGCCGTCGTCCGCACCGCAGTCCGGCGCCAAGACCCTCGTCATCGACACGTCCTTCGACCTGAAGACCGCCGATCCAGGCCGCACCTACGAGCCGACGGGCCTGTTCGTCGGCAAGGCCGTCTACGAGACGCTGCTGACCTTCGACGGCGCGGACGTGACCAAGCCGGTTCCCGCGCTGGCCGAGTCGTACGAGCTGTCCGAGGACGGCAAGGTGCTGACGCTCAAGCTGAAGAAGGGCGCCACCTTCGCCGACGGCTCGCCGCTGACGGCCGACGACGTGGTCTTCTCGCTGACGCGGGTGCGCGACATGAAGGGCACCCCCTCGTTCCTGCTCGACGGGGTCGAGGTCGCCAAGACCGATGACACGACGATCACGCTGACGTCGAAGGCGCCCAACCCCGCGCTGCCCTACATCCTGCCCAATCCCGCGCTCGGCGTGATCAACAGCAAGGTCGCCAAGGAGCACGGGGCGACCACCGACGCCGGTGACAAGGCCGAGCAGTACCTGAACACCACCTCCGCGGGCTCGGGGCCGTACACGATCGAGTCGTTCAACCTGTCGAGCCAGGTCGTGCTCAAGGCCAACCCCAAGTACTACGGCGCCAAGCCCGCCTACGACAGGGTCGTCATCCGCAACGTCGAGGCCGCCACGCAGAAGCTGAACGTGCAGCGCGGCGACAGCCAGGTGGCGCTCAACCTCTCCGGCGACCAGGTGACCGGCATGCCGGCGAACCTGCAGGTGAAGAAGACCGCCTCGGCCAACGTCATCTTCCTGCTCGCCAACCAGGACTCCTCGGTCAGCAAGACCACGCCCAACGCCAAGTTCGTCGAGGCCCTGCGCAAGGGCGTCGACTACGCGGGGCTGCTGGAGCTGGCCGGTGAGGGCTCGACGCAGGCGCCTGGGATCATCCCCTCGCAGCTGCTGGGCGCCCTGCCGCAGGACCAGGCGGCCAAGCGCGACGTCGAGGGCGCCAAGGCGGCGCTGGCGGCCAGCGGGCTGTCCAACCCGACCGTGAAGCTGGAGTTCCCGAGCGAGCTCACCGTCAACGGGCTGTCCTTCCAGCCGCTGGCCGAGCGGATCCAGGCCAACCTGAAGGAGGTCGGCATCACCGTCGACCTCGCGCCCGCGCCGGTCACCACCGCGCTCGACAACTACCGCAACGGCAAGGAGGAGCTCGGCCTGTGGTACTGGGGCCCTGACTACCCGGACCCGAGCGACTACCTGGCCTTCCTGCCCGGCAAGCTCGTGGGCCTGCGGGCCGGGTGGAAGGACGGCGCCGACAAGGCGGTCTCGGCCGCGGGCGACAAGGCGGCCACGACCATCGGCGACGAGGCCCGCAAGGCCGCCTACGCCGACGTGCAGACCAAGCTCAACGCCTCCGGCCCGTTCATCCCGCTCATCCAGCCGAGCCAGAACATCGTCACCGCCGCGTCGGTGACCGGACTGGAGTACCACCCGGTCTGGACGGTCGACCTCGCCGACCTCGGCGCCAAGTAGGCCGTCGCGATGACCGACCCCGACGGCCCCTCCGGTACGGCCACGGCCGTACCGGAGCCCCCAGAGAAAGCCGCAGGGACACGGGGGCGGCGGCGCGCCCTGCGGCATCCCCTCGCCAGGTTCCTCCTGCGCAGGGTCCTCATCGCGGTCCTGCTGGCCTGGGGCATCACGGTGGTGACCTTCGTCCTGACCAACCTCGTCCCCGGCGACCCCGCGACCGCCAACCTGGGCCAGCGCGCCCTCGGCGACCCCGCGATCGTCGCCCAGTGGCGACAGGACCACGGCCTGGACAAGCCGCTCCCCCAGCAGTACCTCATCCACCTGGGCGGCATGCTGCAGGGTGACCTCGGCGTCAGCCAGCAGAGCCACCGCCCTGTCAGCCAGGATCTCGCGGAGACCGTCCCCGCCACGCTGGAGCTGGCAGGAGCGGCCATCGTGGTCTCCCTGATCCTCGGCGTCGCGTTCGGCGTGGTGGCGGCGCTGCGCAGGGACCGCCTGCCCGACCACGTGCTGCGGGTGCTCAGCCTGATCGGCATCTCGGTGCCGACGTTCTGGCTGGCCCTGGTGGCCTTCTACGTCTTCTTCTACCGGCTCCAGATCACCCCGGGCAGCGGTCGCATCGACCCCGGCCTGCAGGCCCCGCCGCCCGTCACCGGCCTCGCCACGGTCGACTCGGCGCTGGCGGGCCAGTGGGACGTCTTCGCCAGCGCGGTCGGCCATCTGCTCACCCCCGCGCTGGTCCTCGCCCTCTACACCATCGGCCTGCTCACCCGCTTCACCAGGAGCGCGGTGCTCGAGGTGCTCGGCCAGGACTACGTCCGCGCCGCCCGCGCCAAGGGCCTGCCCGGCAGGGTGATCCTGTTCAGGTACGTGCTCCGCTCGGCGCTGGTGCCCATCATCACGGTGGCGGGCCTCGCCTTCGGCAGCCTGCTGTCGGGCACCGTCCTGGTCGAGGCGATCTTCGCCTGGCCCGGTGTCGGGCAGTACGCCTACAAGAGCGCCACCACCCTCGACCTGCCCGCCGTCATGGGCGTGGGCCTGGTGGTCGGCGGGGTCTACCTGGGCATCAACCTGATCGTGGACGTGCTGTACGGCGTCATCGACCCCCGAGTGAGACTGCAGTGAGACGACGACTGCCCGAAGCATGGCGGCAACCTCTGGCCATCGTCGGCGGGGTGATCGCGCTCGCCTGGCTGGTGATCGCGCTGGCCGCCCCGCTGCTGGCCCCGCACGACCCGCTCGCCCAGGACCTGCCGAGGCTCGCCCCGCCGGGCGCCGACCACTGGTTCGGCACCGACCAGCTCGGCCGCGACATCCTCAGCAGGGTCATGTACGGCGCGCGTGTCTCCATCCCGCTGACGCTCCTCCTGGTCGTGCTGAGCCTGCTGATCGGCGGCCTGCTCGGCGCCTGCGCCGGCTACTTCGGCAGATGGGTGGACGAGACGATCATGCGGGTCGCCGACCTCGTCTTCGCCTTCCCCACGGTCATCCTGGCCATGGTGGTCGCGGCGGCGCTGGGCGCGAGCCTGGTCAACGCGGTGCTCGCCGTCCTGGTGGTGGCCTGGCCCGCCTACGCCCGCGTCACGCGCGGGCTGGTGCTCGGCGTGCGGGAGCGGGAGTTCGTGCTGAGCGGCAGGCTGCTGGGCTTCTCGGTGTGGCGCTCGCTGCGCGTGGACGTGCTGCCGAACGTCACGGGCCCCGTGCTCGTGCTGGCCACGCTCGACATCGGCACCGCGCTGCTGCTGCTGTCGGGGCTGTCGTTCCTGGGCCTGGGCGCCAAGCCGCCCTCCCCCGAGTGGGGCGCGATGGTCGCGGGCGGCGTGGAGGTCTTCGACAGCTGGTGGGTGGCCACCTTCCCCGGTCTGGCGATCCTGACCGTGGTGCTGGCCTTCAACTTCCTCGGTGACACGCTGCGCGACGCTCTCGACCCCCGTACGGCCCGCGCCATCAAGGAGCGTGCGCTCTGATGCTCGACATCACCGATCTCAGGGTCACCATCGGCGGCAGGGACATCCTCGGCGGCGTGGACCTGTCGCTGCGGCAGGGCCAGGTCCACGGCCTGGCGGGCGAGAGCGGGTCGGGCAAGACCATGACCGGCCTCGCCGTCCTCGGCCTGCTCCCGCACGGCGCCAGGGCCACGGGCTCGATCGCGCTGGAGGGCAGGGACCTGCTCGGCCTGCGGCCCAAGGAGCTCAACAGGGTGCGCGGCGGCGAGATCGCCATGGTCTTCCAGGACCCCGCCACCAGCCTGCACCCCATGCTGACCATCGGCAGGCAGCTCACCGAGCACATGCGTCACCACCTCGGGCTCGGCCGCTCGGAGGCCAGGTCGAGGGCGGTGGAGCTGCTGGCGAAGGTCCGCATCCCCGGGCCTGAGGAGGCCTTCGGCCGCTACCCGCACCAGTTCTCCGGCGGGATGCGCCAGCGCATCGCCATCGCCATCGCGCTGGCCTGCTCGCCGAAGGTGCTCATCGCCGACGAGCCGACGACCGCGCTCGACGTCACCGTCCAGGCGGGCGTCCTGCGGCTGCTGCGCGGCCTGTGCGACGACCTCGGGCTGGCGGTGCTGCTGGTCACGCACGACCTCGGCGTGATGTCGGCGGTGGCCGACGAGGTGAGCGTGATGAAGGACGGCCTGGTGGTCGAGTCGGGCCCGCGCGGGCAGGTCCTGCGCACGCCCTCCCACCCCTACACCCGCTCCCTCCTGGACTCCCTGCCCGAGGCGCACGCCGTCCCGGGCGAGTCCGGGCAGCAGAGCGCAGGAGACGGAGAGACGGCATGACGACGCTGACGATCAGCGACCTGGTCGTGGAGCACCGCTCTCCAGGGCGGCCCGTGGTGCGGGCGGTGGCGGGGGCGAGCCTGACCGTCTCCCCCGGCGAGGTGGTCGGGCTGGTGGGCGAGTCCGGCTGCGGCAAGTCCACGCTGGCCAGGGCCGTGTGCGGTCTGCACCCCGCCGCCGAGGGCGAGATCACCTTCGGCGGCCGCCCGGTCGGCCCGCTGGGCCTGCGCAGGCGCGAGCTGACCGCGATCCAGATGGTCTTCCAGGACCCCTACGCCTCGCTGAACCCGCGCCGCCGCGTCGGCGACCAGATCGCCGACGGCCTGCGCACCGCGGGAGACACCACCACCGCCCCCGCCGACCTGCTGGAGCGCGTCGGCCTGCCCCGCGAGTTCGCCGGGCGGCACCCGCACGAGTTCTCCGGCGGCCAGCGCCAGCGCATCGCGATCGCCAGAGCCCTGGCGGCCAGGCCGTCGCTGCTCATCGGTGACGAGCCGATCTCCGCGCTCGACGCCTCGGCGCAGTCACAGGTGGCCAGGTTGATGCGCGACCTGGCGGTGGACTCGGGCGCGGGGCTGCTGTTCATCAGCCACGACCTCTCGGTGGTGCGGCTGATCGCCGACAGGATCGCGGTGATGTACCTCGGCAAGATCGTCGAGGTGGGCCGGACGGAGGAGGTGTGGGCCGACCCGAAGCACCCCTACACCAGGGCGCTGCTGGGCGCGATCCCGCAGCCCGACGGCCTGGGCGTATTGCCGGCGGAGCTGCCGGGCGACGTCCCCGATCCAGCCGACCCGCCCCAAGGGTGCAGGTTCCACCCGCGCTGTCCGCTGGTCATGGACGTGTGCAGGGTGAAGGAGCCCGAGTTCGGCCCCGTCGCCTGCTGGCTGCACGCCCCCGAGTGATGAGGGAGCAGCTGGTGCGCGAGGCGATGGCGGCGGCGGGCGTGGACGCGCTGGTGCTGCGCCCCTCCCCCGACCACCGCTTCCTCGGCGGCACGGGCGAGTCCTTCCTCGTCGTGCTCCAGGGCCGCCCGCCGGTCGAGACGAGCGATCCGGCCTCGCTCGTGCCCAGGGGGGCGCGCAGGGTCGGCGTGGACGACGAGATGCGCGTCGCCGAGCTGTTCGCGATGCGGATCGACGCCGAGCTGATCCCCGCCTCGGCGGTGCTGCGGCCGCTGCGGCTCAGGAAGTCGCGCGAGGAGGTCGAGGCGGTGGCGCGGGCGGCGCGGGCGGCCGACGCGGTCCTGACGGCCGCCCGTGAGCTGGCCTGGTTCGGCGCGACCGAGAGGGACATGGCCGCCAGGCTGCGGACGCTCATGGTCCAGGGCGGCTGCGAGGAGATCCTGTCGGTACGGGTCGCCGCGGGAGAGCACACCGCCTCACGCGCGCAGCCGCCCACGGCGCGGGTCATCAATCCTGGCGACGCGCTGCAGGTGTCGGTCTGCGGCAGGTGGGACGGCTTCTTCGCCGAGGTGGCCAGGGTGTTCGCGGTGGCCGAACCTCCCGAGGACTTCGAGGCGATGTACTCGGTGGTGCTGGCCGCCAGGGCGGCGGCGCTGGATGCCGTACGGCCGGGCGCCGCCGCCCTGCAGGTCGCGGGCCGCGCGCGCCAGGTGATCGAGGACAGCGGCTACGGCGACTTCGGCCAGGTGGGCGGCAGAGGAGTGGGCTGGGGCCACGACGAGGGGCCCAGGCTGGACGAGCCCGAGCCCCTGGCCGACGGCATGACCCTGTGCCTGGAGCCCGCCATCCACCTGAGCGGGCTGTTCGGCGCGCGGGTGGCCGACACGATCGCGTGCGGGCGCGACGGCGCGCTGCTGCTCACTCCCAGCTCCCCCGCCCTCCACGTGCTCGACCGCTGAGCCGTCCCTACAGCAGCGGCCGCTGGGCGCGCCTGCCCTCCTCGTAGGCGACGCGCGCCCGCCTGGTGCTCTCCAGCTCCGAGACCTGCGCGACGGGCACGTCCCACCACGACTCCGAGTCGGGCGCGGGCACCGAAGGGTCGGTCTCGACGTGCACGACCGTGGTCACCTCGGCCGCCCTGGCCTGCGCCAGCGCCTTCCTGAACTCCTCCACCGTGCTCGCCCTCAGCACCTGGGCGCCCAGGCTGGCCGCGTTGGCCGCCAGGTCGACGGGCAGCAGCGCGTCGGCGCCCCTGTAGCGGTAGCGGGTGCCGAACCGCTGCGAGCCGAGCGACTCCGACAGCGCGCCGATCGACTGGAAGCCGTGGTTCTGCACGAGCACGATGGTGAGCTTCACCCCCTCCTGCACGGCGGTGGCGATCTCCTGGGCCATCATCAGGTACGACCCGTCGCCCACCATGACCGTCACCTCGCGCGAGGGGTCGGCCATCTTCACGCCGAGCCCTCCGGCGATCTCGTAGCCCATGCAGGAGTAGCCGTACTCGACGTGGTAGCCCTTCGGATCGCGGGTGCGCCAGAGCTTGTGCAGGTCGCCCGGCATGCTGCCGGCCGCGCACACCACCACGTCGGCGGGCTCGCTCAGCTCCTGCACGACGCCGATGATCTCCGACTGTGCGGGCAGCGGGCCGTGGCCGAGGGTGTGGGCGCGGGTGACCGTCCGCTCCCACTCCTGCGCCAGCCGTACGGCCAGCGCGGCGTAGTCGCCCTCCACCGACCAGCCGCGCAGCCCGTCGGCCAGCGCGAGCAGTCCCGCGCGCGCGTCGGCGACCAGCGGCACGCCCGCGTGCTTGTAGGCGTCGACGGGCGCGACGTTGAGGTTGACGAAGCGCACGCCGGGGTGCTGGAAGGCGGTTCGGGAGGCGGTGGTGAAGTCGCTCCACCTGGTGCCCACGCCGATCACCACGTCGGCCTCGCGGGCCAGCGCGTTGGCGGCGGTGGTGCCCGTCGCGCCGATCGCGCCCACGGCGGAGGGGTGGTCGAAGGGCAGCGAGCCCTTGCCCGCCTGCGTCTCGGCGACCGGGATGCCCGTCGCCTCGGCCAGCGCCCGCAGCGCGCCCGTCGCCTCGCTGTAGATGGTGCCGCCGCCGCTGACGAGGAGCGGCCTGCGCGCGGTCCTGATCAGCTCGACGGCCTCGGCGAGGTCCTCGGCGTCCGGGGCGGGACGGCGGACCTTCCACACCCGCTCGGCGAACAGCTCCTCGGGGAAGTCGTGGGCCTCGGCCTGAACGTCCTGGGGCATCGCGAGCGTCACCGCGCCGGTGGCGGCGGGGTCGGTGAGCACCCTCGTCGCCGCCAGGAGCGAGGAGGCCAGCTGCTCGGGCCTGCTGATCCTGTCGAAGAAGACCGACACGGGCCTGAAGCAGTCGTTGACGCTGACGTCGAGGGAGCCTGGCAGCTCCAGCTCCTGCAACACCGGCGAGGCCACGCGCGTGGCGAAGGCGTCGGCGGGCAGCAGCAGGACGGGCACCCTGTTGATGGTGGCCAGCGCCGCGCCCGTGACCATGTTGGTCGCGCCCGGCCCGATCGAGGTGGTGCAGGCGAAGGTCGACAGCCTGTTCCTCATCCGCGCGTAGCCGACGGCTGTGTGCACCATCGCCTGCTCGTTCCTCGGCAGGTGGTAGGGCAGCGCGTCGCCCGCCTCCAGCAGCGCCTGGCCGAGGCCCGCGACGTTGCCGTGCCCGAAGATGCCGAAGCACCCCGCGAACAGTCGTTGCCGCACGCCGTCGCGCTCGGTCCACTGGTTGGCGAGGAACCTGACGGTCGCCTGCGCGACGGTCAGCACGGTCATGACGTCCTCCCGAAGAGCAGCCCGGGGTCGGCGGGACCCCTGCGGTGGTGGCTCACAGCAGCCCCACCGCCGCGTCGACGGCGGAGACGACGTCGTCGTCGGGCGGGTAGAGCAGCGACCTGCCGACGGCGAGGCCGCGCGCGGTCGGGCAGGCCAGCGCCTTGCGCCATCGGGCGAACACCGCCTCCTGGTCGGAGTCCACCTCGCCGCCGAGGATGACGACGGGCAGCGTGGTGGCGGCCATCACGCGCTCCATGTCGTCCACCACGGGCAGCTTGAGCCAGGTGTAGGCGGAGGTGCTGCCGAGCGCCGCGGCGATCGCGGCCGCCTTCACCGTGGCGTCGGCGGTCAGGATGTTGCGCACCAGGCCGTCCACTCTGTGCGAGATGAACGGCTCGACCATCGCCAGCAGGTCGCGCCTGGCCAGGTCGTTGACTGCCCTGGCGGTCGCCTCGAGGGTGTCGACGCTGGCGGGGTCGGCGTAGTCGATCCTGGTCAGCGTCTTGCCGCCCTCGAACCGCATCGCCTGGATCCTGGCGGCGTCGTAGCCGGTGAACCTGTCGTCCATCTCGAAGGCCGAGCCCGCGAGGCCGCCGCGGTTCATCGAGCCGATGACGACCTTGCCGTCGAGCGCGCCGAGCAGCAGGAGGTCCTCGAGGATGTCGGGGGTGCCGAGGACGCCGTTGACGCCCGGCCTGGCCAGGGCGGTGCAGAGCCGGTCGAGCAGGTCGAGCCTGTCGGCCATGGCCATGGGGCGGTTGCCCGCGCTGAGCGCGCCTCTCGCGGGGTGGTCGGCGGCGATCACCATGAGCTTGCCGTGCTCGCCTAGCAGGCTGTCGGGGCGCAGCCGCAGGGCGGCGGCCTCGGCGATGGCGGCGGGCCTGTTGGCTCTGGTCTCGACGAGCGTCGCGAGCCTGTCCTGGATCATGAGCGCTCTCCTGTGAGGTTCTTCGGCGGATCGAAGGCGGGCACGGGGCCAGGGTCGCGCGGCGGTCCGGCCACCGGGACGGGGCGGGAGGTCTCCGGGGGCTTCGACGAGGGTGCGAGGCCGGAGGCCGGGGCGAGAGAGGCGGAGTGGGCGGCGGTCAGGGTGGTTCCCGACGCGGCCAGCTCCAGCACCGCCTCCACCTCGGCGGAGGTCGGCATGGCGTCGGCGCACGACAGCCGTGAGGCGACGATCGCGCCTGCCGCGTTGGCGAAGCGGACGGTCCGCTCCAGGTCCCAGCCGGACAGCAAGCCGTGGCACAGAGCGCCGCCGAAGGCGTCCCCCGCGCCAAGCCCGTTGACGACCTCGACGGGGACGGGCGACGCGACGACCGTGGTGACGCCGTCGGTGGCGAGCACCCCGTGCGGTCCCTGCTTGACGATCGCGATCTTCACCCCGGCGGCCAGCAGCAGGGCGGCGGCCGACTCGGCGTCGTGCGAGCCGACGGCGACCGCGCACTCCTCCAGGTTGCCGACCGCGACCGTGGCGTACGGCAGCGCCTGCCGGACGAAGCGGGCCGCCTCCTCGCGCGAGGCCCAGAACATCGGCCGGTAGTCCAGGTCGAGCACCACCGTCCCCGTGGCGGCGCCCAGCGCGGCCAGGGTGGCCGACCTGCTGGGCTCCTGACACAGGCCCGTCACCGTCGCCCAGAAGATCTCGGCCCGCGCGATGGCGGACAGGTCCAGCTCCTCCTGGTGGATCTGCAGGTCCGGCGCGGTCGGGAAGCGGTAGAAGTACAGCGGGAAGTCGTCGGGGGGAAACAGCTCGCAGAACGTCACGGGCGTCGGCATCCCCGCGACCGGCGTCACGTACCTGTCGTCGACGCCGAAGCCTCTGAGCGCGTCGTGCAGGAACTCCCCGAACGGGTCGGCGCCCGTTCTGGTGATGACCGCCGAGGAGCGCCCGTGCCTGGCCGCGGCCACGGCGACGTTGGACGGCGAGCCGCCGAGGTACTTGCCGAAGGTCTCGACGTGCCGGAGCGAGAGGCCGCTCTGCAGCGGGTAGACGTCCACCCCGATCCGGCCCATCGTGATGAGCTCGGTGACGAGCCCGGTGACGAGCCCGGTGGTCGGCTCGGTCACAGACGCTCCGCCAGCCAGGCGTGGTTGTGCCGCTGGTCGGCGATGACGGCGTCCCACGTCTCGGCGGTGACGGCGGCGCTGTCCTGCTCGATGACGTACCAGCCGGCGTAGCCGTTGGCCTTGAGCTGGGCCAGGAAGGGCTCGAGCGCAACGTCGCCCCGGCCGAGCGGGCAGGCCACCTCAGCCCACCACGACTCGAGATGGACGTCGCCGCGGGCCTTGGCGGCGGCGACGACGGCGTGGCGCACGTCCTTGACGTGGACGTGGTCCACGCGGTCGGCGTACTTCTCCGCGTAGGCCGCGGGCGAGGCGCCGCCGAGTTCGAAGTGGCCGCTGTCAAGGCAGAGCGAGACGTCGGTCAGCTCCATGAGCCTGTCGATCTCGGCGGCCTGCTCGACGTAGGTGGCGTAGTGGGGGTGGAAGACGGGGCGCACGCCGTACGACCTGACGACCTCGCAGGCGGCGGCGACGCGGTCGGCGGCGCGCTGCCAGGTGGCGGCGTCCCAGCCGGCTCCGGTGCGCCAGGGGTTGGCGCGCAGGGCGTCGTCGCCCTCGTCGGCGAGGACGGCCACCACGTCGGGGTTGCCTGAGGCGGCCAGCTCCTCCAGGGTGTGGCGCATGGCGGCCAGGTCGGCGGCCAGCACCTCCTCCGACAACGACAGGTGCAGCGGCACGTAGGAGCCGACGACCGTGAGGCCGTTGTCGGCGAACAGCCTGGCGGTCTCGGCGGGCGAGCCGAAGAATCCGGGAGGGCCGAGCTCGCTGCCGGTGTATCCGGCCGCGGCCATGGCCTCGAGCAGCTCGACCGGCTTCATGTCGATGGTCTGGCCGCCCAACACTCCGTAGCTGCAGGGCGCAGAGGCGATCTTGTTCATGCGAGGCTCCTCGCGATCTGCTGGAGGGCGGCGGTGTCGTATGCGGCGCCGGTGGCGGTGGACAGGACGGGCGCGCCTTCGGTGACGGAGGCGTGGAAGGCGAGCAGCTCGTGGACGAAGCCGGTGCGGTGGTCGGAGACGAGGCGGGTGGTGGCCCGCTCACCGCCCTGCACGCTCTCGACGACCAGCTCGGCCCTGGCGTCGCGCAGGTAGGGGCCCGGCATGCTGAGGTAGAGGCGGCCGGCCGAGCCGAAGACCGCGATCTCCTCGCCGTAGTCGGGGAAGTCGGGCAGCCAGTTCCACGACAGCGACAGCTGGGCGTCGCCGAGGGTGCCGAGCGCCTGCAGCTGCGGCGGCTCCTCCAGCTTCACTCCGGGCTTGAGCCCCGCGGCCTGGGCGTGGGCGATGGTGAGGGGCTGCTCGCCGAACAGGGCGCGCAGCACCGACAGCTCGTGCACGACCGAGCCCTGCAGCACGTTGGTGTAGATCGACACGTACGGCTCGCCGAGGTCGCCGACGGCCTCGGCCGCCTTCGCCCGCTCGTAGGAGGTGTCGACGGCGGCGGGGTCGACGTCGCCGTAGCGCAGGTGGCGCTGGTGGGCGAACTGCGGGTCGTCGTCGGGGTGCAGCACGGTCACCCGCACGAGCCTGAGCGCGCCCAGGCCGGCCAGCTCGGCGCGGGCGCGAGCCATGATCGGGTCGTACATCTTCATGTAGGCCACCTGCAGCACCAGGCCCTTGGCCGCGGCCAGCGCGTCGAGCTCCAGGCACTCGGCCGTGGTGTGCGCGAACGGCTTCTCCGCCAGCACGTGCTTGCCCGCCTCGAGCGCCCTGCGGGCCAGGTAGGCGTGGGTGCCGGGCGTCAGGATGAGGACCGCGTCCACCTCGGGGTCGGCCAGCACCTCGGCGGCGTCGGTCGAGTGCCGCACGGGCCCGCCGTACTCCGCGGCGACCTGCGCGGCCAGCGTGGCCGACAGGTCGCAGACGTGGGTGACCTGGTACTTCTCGCGCAGCGTCTGGAGGTTTTGCAGGTGGACGGCCTGGGCGATGAGCCCGAGACCGATGACGCCGAGGCGCATGGATGACTCCTGTCCGATGAGCGGCGTCACGCGACGCCGGTGTCCTTGACGATGACCGTGAAGCGCTCGGCCGTCAGCCCGACCGTCGAGCCGGTGGCCGGCGTGCGGCGGTGTTCGAAGGTGACGTGCCGTCCTTGGGCCGCTCGCCCGTCCCCTCGGGCACGTGGTGCGGGTCGAGACCGGGGTCATGCAGGCAGGTCTCGAGGCTGAGCAGCTCGGCGGCCATCAGGGACATCCCCTTTCGTGTCGCTTGTGGGGATTTTCTATCGAGTGGGACAGCGCCGTGTCAAACCTTTGTTAAGACATTAGGTCCAACTGATGTATGGTCCCTGATCGTGCCCATTCCGCGCTGAGCTGGAGCTTCACGGATGGAGCGTCACATTGCACGACCGAAGGGCAGCTTCGTGCCACGGAGGTCGCGGAGAGCCCGGGACTGCGCGGCGCCGCCCGACCGCCCGCGACGGCTGCGAGAAGCCCGCGTCGCTCCCTACCGGCGGCACCGCCTAGAGCGCCACGGCGTCGGCCAGGCGGCGGGCCTCGTCGGCCCATCCGGCCAGGAACATCATCGCCGCACCGCGCTCACGGTAGCGGCGGGCCGCCTCGACGGGCCGCCCGCCCCCGTAGTCGAGCTGCTCCCTGTCCACCGCGCGCAGCATCATGGGCACCAGCCAGTCGTACTTGACCGCCGAGGCGCACACCGCCAGCCGTACCAGCCGCTCGTCACCCGACCAGCCCGCCTCCCTCAGGCCCCGCACGTAGGCGCCGAAGACGGCGCGGTCGAGAGCGGGCAGCTCGGAGGCGGGCACGAACAGGTCGAAGGCGCTGTCGGGCACGTGGTTGCCGATGTCCTCACCGAGCGCGCCGTCACCGGCGAAGGCCCAGTCCAGCAGGACGGTCTCCGTCCCGCGCGCCAGCAGGTTGTTCGGCCACACGTCCAGGTGGCACAGGGCGCGCGGCAGCGACTCCATCAGCCGCAGGAACCACTCGCGGTCCCTGTGCAGCCTGACGAGCTCCGCGCGCAGGCCGGGCGGGAAGTGCTCGCTCACCAGCGGGTGCCGCCATGCCGCCTCGTCGTCGAGCAGCTCGTACGGCACGTCCTTCGACTCCACGTACTCCCGCAGGAACGACCTGCTCAGCCACGGCCGGTCGGGCGCGAGCGAGCCGCCCTGAGCCCTGCCCAGCTGCCTGGCCATCACCGCGTGCCGCTCGAAGGTGAGCCGCTCGCCCCCGGCGTCCTCCAGGTAGAGCGCCACGTCGCCGTCGTCCCTCTCGACCATCGCGACCAGCTCGGGCGCGCGCAGCCCGCTGCCCTTCCACAGCTCGGGCAGCCCGTCGGCGTAGACCTCGGCCTCCCTGCGCCAGTAGTTCCAGTGCCTGGGATCGTGCGAGGCGGCCCACCCCAGCCCACCCTCGTCCGCGCTGGTGAGCACCTTGAGGATGACGGGCCGGTCGCCGCGCAGCCGCCAGATGCCCTTGGTCACCGCGTTCATGGCGTTGTGCGTCAGCGGCTCGGCCGTCCATTCGCTCCAGCCCAGCACCGCGCGGATTTCGTCGCTCACCTGGAGATCATAGGTCCCCCTCGATTGGGGGTAGGACACGAATAAACCGCCTGATTCGGGCGTCCGGCACGAATCGTCGGGGGACCGTCGTGGCCTAGCGTCGGACGGAGTCCGTGCTACGAAGTGGAGAGAGCATGAAAATCACCGGAGTGGAGCTGCGCCGGATCGCGATGCCGCTGGTCGCGCCGTTCCGCACGTCGTTCGGCACCGAGCACGACAGGGACGTCCTCCTGGTCAGAGTGGTCACCCCCGACGCCGAGGGGTGGGGCGAGTGCGTGGCGATGTCGGAGCCGCTCTACTCCTCCGAGTACGTCGACGGAGCCGCCGCGGTGATCCGCCGCTTCCTGCTGCCCGCCCTGCCCGACAACGTCGACGCGTACGGCGTGGGCCACGCCCTCGAACCGATCAAGGGCCACCGCATGGCCAAGGCGGCGCTGGAGACGGCGGTGCTCGACGCCCAGCTGAGGGCCTCGGGCGAGTCGTTCGGCCAGTTCCTCGGCGCCACGAGGGACAGGGTGCCGTGCGGGGTGTCGGTCGGCATCATGGACTCCATCCCCCAGCTGCTCGAGGCGGTGGAGGGCTATCTGGACGAGGGCTACATCAGGATCAAGCTGAAGATCGAGCCCGGCTGGGACGTCGAGCCGGTGCGCGCGGTCAGGGAGCGGTTCGGCGACGAGGTGCTGCTGCAGGTCGACGCGAACGCCGCCTACACCCTGGTCGACGCCCAGCAGCTGGCCAGGCTCGACGACTTCGGCCTGCTGCTGATCGAGCAGCCGCTGGCGAACGACGACCTGGTGCAGCACGCCGAGCTGGCCAAGCGCCTGCGCACCCCGATCTGCCTGGATGAGTCGATCGAGTCGGCCGAGCACGCAGCGGCCGCCATCTCGCTCAAGGCCTGCTCGATCGTCAACATCAAGCCGGGCAGGATCGGCGGATACCTGGAGGCGCGGCGCATCCACGACCTGTGCAGGGCGCACGGCATCGCGGTGTGGTGCGGCGGCATGCTGGAGACGGGCCTCGGCAGGGCCGCCAACGTGGCGCTGGCCGCGTTGCCCGGCTTCACGCTGCCGGGCGACACCTCAGGCTCGCGCCGTTACTACGCCACCGACATCACCGAGCCCTTCGAGCTCGACGGCGGCCACCTCACCGTGCCGTCGGGCCCCGGCCTGGGCGTCGATCCCGTCAAGGAGATCCTCGAGGAGGTCACCACCTCCACGGAGTGGATCCCGCTCGGCTGAGCGGTTGGGCTCCCGCACGAAGAACGGCCCGGTCTTGATGTCACAGGACGAATTCGGGACTTGTGCTTTGGCATAGCGTCACGGACATGTCGCTGGACCTCCACCGCCGCGCCGTGGTCGCGGACACCCATAACGACCTGTTGATGGCCGTAGCCGCGCGCCCACCCGAGCGGTGGGCGCCCTTCTTCGCCGAGCAGTGGCTGCCCCAGCTGCGCGAGGGCGGGGTGCGGCTGCAGGTGCTGCCCGTCTTCATCGACGACGCCTTCAGGCCCGAGGGCTCGCTGAGGCAGACGCTGCGCATGATCGAGTGCGCGCACGTCATCGCCGAGGGCAACGCCGACGCCGTGGCGCTCTGCCTCGACGCCG
>NZ_BAAATE010000046.1:0-58811 GCF_039533245.1 Nonomuraea recticatena
ACTACCTGCTCGACCTGCTCGGCTTCGACGAGCAGGTCAAGGGGGCGCGCCTGGTCGTCACCGGCGAGGGCTCGCTCGACGAGCAGTCGCTGCGCGGCAAGGCCCCCGTCGGCGTCGCCCAGGCCGCGGCCAGGGCGGGCGTCCCCGTGGTCGCGGTCTGCGGACGCCGGACGCTGTCGGACGAGGAGCTGCGCGCGGCCGGCATCGAGGCCGCCTACGCCCTCACCGACCTCGAACCCGACCCCGAGCGCTGCATGGCAGAGGCGGGGCCGCTGCTCGAACGCCTCGCCGCCCGCGTCGCCGAAGAACGCCTCTGACCGTCACCGATCGTCCACCGTGAGAAGGCAGGAGATGACCGAGTACGACCTCGTGGTCCGGTCCCGCAGGGCCGTCACCCCCGACAGCGAGTACCCCCACGTCGCCGCCCTCGCCGCATGCCGGTTTGCTTGAGAATCTGGCCGAACAATCGACGAGTCCGGTCTGGAAGATCTGCCCGCCGACGTCAGCCGCCCGCGATCGAGACGGTCCGGTCCCCGGCGAGTTCCTTGGCCAGGCGCACGGCATCGGTCACGTTGTCGACGAAGTGGAACGGCGCGGCGGGATCCCATGGTCTCGAAGTCGGGATCGTGACTCTTTCCAGCACTTGGTGCGCTGGAAGGTGAGGGCGTGCCGGTGCAGCAGGGCGTAAGACCTCCGGGCCGAGAGTGAAAGCGCGGTTGGGTTGGCGGTGCAGGTAGTCGAGGAGTTCGCGGATGGACCAGCGGGTGAACGGCTGGCCGAGCTTACTAGGGCTTCGGCGGCGCCAGGCAGCTCTGGCTCGTCGCCCTGAGCTCGCCGGGCCCAGGTGGATTCCTACCGCTCACAACACCTCCTCTTCAGGTGCTGCTCGCTCCCTCCAAGGATCGCTGAAATAGTCGCTCAATCAGCGACTTTTCCAACGCTTCGATTTTCTGGGAAGTGGGATAGCTGACAGCCGGATCTCTGCCAAAGTGCGGTAGGTGGACACCTTTGACATGAATCCTGCTGCCTTCCGGGAGGGTGACCTGGAGAGGATTGCTGCGCAGGCGGAGGAATTGCTGGCCCGAGCCGAGGGTCTCAAAGATGAGATTGAAGGCGTCGTTGGCACCGGTGAGAGCAGGGACGGGCAAGTACGCGTCAGCGTCGCCGCGTCCGGCAGAGTCACTGAGATCGCCCTGGCTCCTCGGGCGATGCGCATGGAAAGTCAAAAACTCGCCGAGGAATTGCTGATCGTCGCTCAGCAAGCCCACGACGACGCCGAGGCCAAGGTCAAGGCGCTGATGGCCGACGTGCTCGGAGACACGCCGTTCGCTGATCCTACCGCTATCGAAGAGCGCTTCGCCGGCGTCCTTGACTCCTACACCGCGACGATGGATGAGCGCCTCCAGGTCATCCATGATGCATACAGGGATCGTGGCTGACACTTCGAATTTCTTCGAAGGATGACCGCTTTGCGAGCGCATGCTTTTAGGGTATCCGCGGATACGCATAGCTCAATATCGCGGAGCGTGAGTCGAGTGGCTATTGGCTGGGAAACGGCAATAAAACGACGCCTTGTGAGCGCCGTGGTGCTCGGCCTCGTCGGCCTGCTGGTAGGTGTATGCCTCCTACTGGGTGCCGGAGTCTCCAGTGCCAAGCCCAAGCTGGCCGACGTCGGCGCATGGCTCGCTAGCGCCCTCAACGGCGAGGTGGTGCACGCCAACGGGATGTCTGGCCAAGTGGATGGTCGTGTAGACCTCGCATCGGCAAAAGGGCGTGAGCTTCAGGTAGTGCAGGACGGTAGCAGCGTGATCGTTCTTGATCAGGCAAGCGGTCAGATCAGCCGTATCGACCCGACACAGCTAGATGTGAATCAGACCAAGACGCTTGGGGCCGGCGGTATGCAGCTCGCGATGGGGGCGGGGAAAGCGTACGCGATAGACCCACAGGCAGGTACTGTCCAGCAGCTCGACCCATCAACACTGGACATTATCGGCGGCGTGATAACCCTTAAAGCTCCGTTCGGCCATGCCGGAGTCGACAAGAACGGCACGCTGTGGGTGCCGCTTCCGGAGACGGGTGAGCTGGCCCATATCAGCGGTGGCCGTCAAGGAAAATCTGTCACCGTTGGCCAGCCCGGCGACCCTCTCACGCTTACCATGGCGAACGGCGTCCCCCTCGTCACCAACTCCGCCTCGGCCTCCGCGATGTTGGTCGGTCCGACTGGGAGCAGGCTTACCGTCAGCTTGCCCAGCACCGTGACCGAGGCGGGTCCCGGTGGGATGCTGGTGCCTGTCGTAGCCGAGGGCCAACTCGTGCCACTCCTGGCGGCCAAGCAGGGCGCCCTGGTTCTGATCGACGTTGCAAGCGGTTCTCTCAGCACAGTTGCAGTGAAGGGCGTCAAGCTTGGCAAGCCTCAGGCACTGGGGCGGCGTATCTACATTCCCGACGAGCACAAGGGGCGGCTCATCGTCTATGACGCCTCCGCGAAGAGGTTCGAGGCTGACCAGGTAGTCACCGGCAAGCCGGGCCCATTGGAGGTCTTCGTCAAAGACGGTCTGCTGTGGGTCAACGACCAGTTCAGCGAGACCGCCCTCGTCATCGAGTCGGATGGCAAGGCGCACAGGATCGGCAAGTATGACGAGGCGCTCGGCCAGAGCGACATCCCCAGCCCCCTGCCCGTGCCGACCACCGTCCCCACGGCCGCACCGCCGACTCCCGCGGCCACGCCGACGAACAGGCCGCCAACCGTCCGACGCACCGGCAAGCCGTCCACGAAGCCGAGCGCAACTTCCACCTCCACGACGCCGGTCCCGACTGTGACTGTGACTGTGACCCCTACCGCCACCCCCACGCCGACCCCTACCCAGACGCAGACAGTCACCCCGAGCCCGACCCCCACACCGACCCCCACACCGACCCCCACACCGACGCCCACGCCCCCCGGACCACCCGGATCCGTCACGGCCAACTCGGGCCCTGGCTGGATGGAGGTGACCTTCACCCCCTCGGGAGGGGGAACGGCCCACGGGTATGTACTGAAGGGCGCTCCCGAGGGGGCAGACGTCACCCCGGGCAAGGTCCAGCCTGATGGCCCCTTCCAGTTCAGGATCACGGGCGGCCAGTGCAACCAGGAGTACACCTTCAGAGTCGCGGCCGAATATGGGAGCGGCGAAGTAACCTCTGAGCCCAGCATCCCGGTACGGCCATGCGTCGCGCCGGGCAAGCCGGCAAGCTTCGAAGCCAAGGGTAAAAACCACGGAGCAGACCTCACGTGGTCGGCGCCAGATAACGCCAAGGACGGCGGTGTCACCTATCTTCTGGAGGGCCCAGGCCAGCACTCTACGTCCGTTGAAGGCACCAGCGCCGAAGTCACGGGGCTCAGCAACGGCCAGGAATACACCTGGACGCTGCGGGCCAAGAACGCTGCGGGCGAAAGCCAAGAGCGCGCGGAGGCCAAGGCCAATCTGCAACCGCCTTCAGGGCAGTATTCCAACGCGCACAACGACCACAGGGACACCCTTATCCGCTCCGCTCCTTCGGCCGCGGCCGAAGCTGGCAGGATCCCCAAAGGCGTCTACATCACCATGACCGTGCTGTGCCAGACGAAGGGTGCTTCATTCACGGACAGCGACACCGGTCTCAGCAGTGATGTTTGGAACCGGGTCGAGTCCAGCCATGGCAGTGGCTGGCTCAACGATGTGCTGATGGCCACGCCGAAGGGCGGGTTTCCAGCTGCTCCGTTGTGGGAGTGTCAATGATCACAAGAGCAGGGTGGGGCACGCTCGCCGGCTCCTTGCTGCTCTACGGCATCGGCGCACCGCTGGGCTACTACCCGTTCGCCCTGTTGGCCCTGGCAGGGTTGGGCGCGGTCGGAGGGGGCCTGCTGTGGACGATTGGTCGTCCCCGGCTGCAGGTCAGCCGCGATGTCATGCCGATGAAGGTGGCAAGGGGCGAGGCGGCGATCGCCATGCTAAGGGTCACCAACGCTGCTCGATGGAGTCAGGGCAACCTCATCGCCCGCGATGCCTGTCGGTCCACCTGGATCACCGTACAGGTGCCATCGCTGGCGGGGGGCGCTTCCAAGACGGCGACATATCGGCTACCCACCACCAAGCGCGGTGAGATGCCGATCGGACCTCTAAGACTGGAGCGCGCAGACCCCTTCGGGCTGGTCCGTCGGACGACGCCGTGTGGGCAAGCTGACACGCTTCTCGTCAGACCGCGCACGGTGATCCTTGAACCCCAGGCGTCGGGGCGCCGGCGGCACCTCGACGGGCTCACCTCACGTTCCGCGCCGCGCGGGGCAACGTCGTTCAACGCAGTACGGGAATACGTGGTTGGCGACGACCTGCGGCACGTCCATTGGCGATCGACAGCGCGTACCGGCGTGCTCATGGTGAAGGAACTCATCGACGTCAATTTGCCGTACACAACCATCGTGTTGGACACGCGCCGAGACTCCTACAGCGGTGATGACGACTTCGAAATGGCCGTGGACGCGGCCGCGTCGGTCGCATGGTCGGCGGCACGCGACCGATTCCCTGTGAGACTGTTTGCCGGCTGGGACAAGCCGCTGGATGTGAGAGGTGGTAACGAGGACGCCGAGCTTGTACTGGACAGGCTCGCACTGGTCGAGAGAGCGCAGGAAGCAGAAGACACGGCTAAGACGCTGCGCAGGACAGGCACAGGCGGAACACTCGTCCTCATCAGTGGCGCCCGCTGGGCACTCACGGCCGCGGCTTCGGCTCGGCGTCGCTTCGACAAGGTCGTTTGCGTCTGGATCAGAGATCCTGACGAAAGCGATCCGCTCCTCATACCTGGTGTGACGGTCATCGAGGCCACCGGATTGGATGAGCTGGCGGCCATGTGGCCTCGATAGCCAGCGGCTGGAGGCGATCGATGGCCTCGCCCAGGACTGAAACAGCAGCAGGTGAAGGCTTGCCCATGCTTCGCCGAGTGGCCTCAGTAGCCTTGACAGGTCTGCTTGCGGGCACCTCAGGCCTGGCGTTCGACGGGGTGTTTCCTCTCGACGCACTTGTGCCCGTGGTCGTCGTGGCATCGCTGGTGCCGTCGTTGTTGGCGCTGCTCATATCGGGATGGCTCCCACTGTGGGCGTCATTGGCAGTCAATGCGTTCGCATGGCTTGTCGCGGTGTCGATCATGGTGTTCAGAACTGAGGCGTGGGCCGGCTTCTTACCAAGCTTTGCGAGTGTGCGTGGCGCGTTGCTTGGCGTGCGGGATGCCTGGAAGGCACTGCTCACGACCATTCTGCCGGTGGAGGCGGACAGCGAAACAGTCGTGCTCGCGCACTTCCTGGTCTGGGCGGCGGCGATGGCGGGAGCGGAAACCGCCTTGCGGACAAGAGCAGCCGTACTCCTGATGGCACCGGCCTTGCCCGTGCTAGCCGCCGCCGTCGTACTGGGCGTGGCAGGACCAGGATCCTCACTGCCCGTCGCGACGGCGTTCGTCGGACTCGCACTACTCCTAGCGCTGGTCAGGTCCGCCAACTCTGCCAGGACATTCATGGCCGGCATTCCAGTGCTCGGCAGTTTGCTGGCGACCGCCGCACTGATCGCCCCTGCACTACCGATGGCGGCTGAACCGTACGACGTGCGGGAGTTGGTCAACCCTCCGCCGCCCACGCCGCTGCGCGCGGTCAGCCCACTTGACCAGATTTCCGCTTGGTTGCAAAACCCGCGCAGGAAGCTCTTCACGGTCAGTTCAGCGACGGCGACGAACTGGCGGCTGGCCACTTTCGACCGGTTCGACGGTGTTACCTGGTCCTCGAGTGCTGGCTACCTGCCGACTGGCGGCAGAATCCCCGCCCAGGCCAACGACAGGCCACGTGACCTTCTGGATCAGCGCTTCACCCTGCAGGAGTTGCCCACTCCTTGGCTCCCTGCGGCAGACCGGCCAGTGCGGGCGAGCGTAAAGGGCCTCATGGTCGATCCTGCGACCGGGACGCTGGCGAGCATGCTCGCGCGTGAGAGCACCACCTATGAGGTGACCTCGGGACTTCCCCGCTACTCCGCTCAGGAATTGCGCGAGGCAGTTCCCGCCGGCAACCCTTCCGCACTACTGCTTCCTGAAGGGTTGGACGGTCGCAACACCACACAGTGGGCACGGCTACGGAGGATCGCTCAGCGCGCCACTGCAGGCGCGATCAGCCCCATGCAGCAGGCCGTGCAACTCGCCGCTTACCTGCGCAAGCACGCCGTCAACGACGTGAACAGTCCACCGGGGCACAGTTATCGCAGTATCGAGTTCTTCCTGACCCACGCCCGCAAGGGCACGACCGAACAGTTCGCGACCTCTTACGCGCTCCTGGCCAGGAGCCTAGGGCTGCCCACTCGGGTGGTAGTGGGCTTCAGACCCGGCACGCCGATGGGTCCGGGAGATGTCAGGCAGGTGTTGGGAGGACATGTACTGGCCTGGGCTGAAGTGGAGTTCAAGGAGATCGGCTGGGTGCCGTTCTACCCGACCCCTTCACGTAGCCGTTCCGGCGAGACCGGAGATGCAGCCGAGGGCGTGTCCAAACAGCGGCAGGAAATCGAGCGGCAAATCAGCGCCGAACCCGCCCCCGCTATCCCTTCCCCAGCACCCTCCGCGACCCCCACGCCAGCGTCCCCGTCACCTCCGGACGGCCGCGGCAGGCTTGACACGTGGAGCCATGTTTCGGCAATCACTCTCGCCGGCGCGGCGACCGCATATCTGCTCGGGGTAGCGGCGCTGCCACCGCTCAGACGAGCGCACCGACGCCGGGCCGGCGTACCTGCAGTACGTGTCGCCGGCGCATGGCGGCAGACCGTTTCGCGACTGCGGGTCGTCGGAGTTCTCGCCTCGCCCGAGGCCCTAACGGCGCACGAGGTGGCTTCCCTGGCAGCGTCTGCGCTTGGCGTACAGGCGCATAAACCGCTGGTAGCACTGGCCGAGGTGGCCAACTTGAACCGATTCGGCGGGACGGCCATGAGCCAGGAGGAAGCAGATGCGGCATGGCGGCACTACGAGACGGTGGATGCGCTGGTAAGGCAGGCCATCCCGGTCTATCGGAGACTGATAGTACGGCTGAGGCCAAGTTCCTTGATCCGCTGAGCTGTCAAGAAGGCGGAACGGTCGCGGGAGGGAACACGATGGGCGGTTGAACCTCGCTGTCGTGGTGGGTGTTCGGGTCGGCAACGGCCGCGCCTCGGATGCAAAGGGCAGTCGACCAAGCAACTACAGAAGGCTGTCCCAGGCTCACCACCGCCCCCACCTTGAAGCAATAGCCAATAGCGGGGTCAAGGTTACCGACGGTGAATGTAGTACTGCCGCTTTCCAAGGGAACAAGTCGTTCCCCAGGGGATTGCTGGATCACCATGGGGTAGTCGCTCTTCCGTGCCGTCTTCCACGTAAGCGTGACGGTGGAACCGCTATCGGTGATCATGGTCAGATTCGTCGGACGGTGAGCCGCGACAGTGGCAGGATCGACGGGCTTGACGTGAGCCGAGTGCTTGGCCGCCGGCGTGGTCGAGGGGGCGGCTGGTTGGGTCGTCTTCCCCACAGTGCCTTGCGACTGATCGTCCTGGAGATGGCCGGCACCCTCGGTCGGATCGATGATCGCGGCATCCTGACGGTGCCCGATGGGGGTCATTCCGCTGTTCATGGCGGCGGCGATGCTGCCTACGCCGATGAGCACCACGAGTGCGCCGATGCCTCCGATGAACAGCAGCGTCCTTCTTTCACGTCTCGCTGTTGGCTGTGGCTGTCGTGTGACGACCTCGGGGTGGTGGTACGGCTCCGGCAACGGGGGCGGGGTTACCGGCTCCTGGGAATTGACCGCCCATACCAGTTGGGTGGTCGCCTCATCCGATGCCGCGGGTCGAGCCGACTCAAGTTCGGCCGACCGGGTGCCCGCGACCCACACATCGCTCGGCAGCGATCGCCAAGCCGGGCGGCCCTTGTCACCTCTCGTATCGCCGGTGGGCTGGTCGCCAGGCTGGAGACGTTGAGTCGCTGGATCGGTGAGCGGTAACCGCCGAATGCGGTTGTCTACGTCGAAGAGGGCGGCGGCAAGGGCGGCCGAGGTGGGTCTGGTCTCCGGGTCTTTGGCCATCGCCCACGCGACCGCCTCCCCGAGTCCTGGTGGCAAATCGTGCCGAGTCAGCGGCCGGGGCTCGGTGCTGAGGACGGCCAGCACGAATTCTGCCGTCGTTTCGGGCCCATCCTTTGAATAGGCCGGGCTGCCCGTCAGCAGTTCGTACAGCATCGAGCCGAGGGCGTACACGTCCGACGCGGGCGAAGCCGCGCGCCCCATGAATACCTCGGGCGCGGTGTGAACCGAGGCTGACGTCCCGTCGGGCAACTGGGCCAGCGACATCAGACTCGCCGTCGCGAATCCGGTGAGCATGGGCTCACGTCCCGCTGGGAGGACTACATGCTCCGGCCTGACATCTCCATGAATACTCTC
The DNA here is from genome assembly GCF_039533245.1 of Nonomuraea recticatena. Classification (NCBI taxonomy): domain Bacteria; kingdom Bacillati; phylum Actinomycetota; class Actinomycetes; order Streptosporangiales; family Streptosporangiaceae; genus Nonomuraea; species Nonomuraea recticatena. Next base: position 8,447 of record NZ_BAAATE010000046.1, read on the forward strand.
GGCCGCGTGAGTGGCCGCAAGAGCCGATGCCACCGCCTTAGCGACGCTGAGGGTTTCGCCCAGTGGTGTCGGTACCCCTCGAGCGCGCCACTCGGCGAGGATGGAGCCGTCTAGGAGCTCTGTGACCACGTACGGCCGGCCTGCCGTTGTCGCACCGATGTCCAGCACGGGAACAACGCATGGATGGACGGCTAGATCGTGAGGAAAGCGGAAGCCACGTGTGAGCCGTTTGAACGCACGCTTGTTCACACGCTCGCATGCGAGCGTCTTCAGCAGGACCTCACTGTCTGTACGGTCGGCAACCGCCAGGTAGGCGGTCCAAGGGCCGTCATGTCCCACGCGTTCCAGCAGCCGATAGCCGCGAACCTTCTCCCCTATGGTCATGCGATCACTGCAGGACCGCCCAGGTCGTCGGTGTCGAACACCTCGTCCTCGACGTAGGGGAACCTAGCGCGTTCACGGTCCTGGTCCTGGCCAGAGGGTGCGCCGCCCATGGGCGGGATCATCCCCATCGGCATGCCCAGCGCAGCGGCGCGTCCGTGGCCGCCTTGCGGGGTAGAAGGGCCAAGGCTCTGCGCGACGGTGGAACTGCCGGATGGGTTTTGAGGGCCGGCGGTCGGCAGGGACGTGTCGGGATGCATCACCGGTGCAGAGGGTGTGGTGAGCGTCGGCAAGCTGGACAGGTTTGTGGCGTTGGCCTTGGGCATATTCGGGGTATCAGGGGTGTTGAAGTCGGGAGTTTTGGTGTCCGGCGCTTTGAAGTCGGGCGCTTTGAGGTCGGGCGTGTTAAGGTCGGGCGTTTTCAAGGCCGGTGTTTTGAAGTCGGATGGCTTCATCTCAGGCGTCTTCAGGTCAGCGGGTGCTCTCAGCTCGGGCGTCTTCAGGTCAGCGGGTGCTCTCAGCTCAGGAGAGGTTCCCGTTGGCGGTGAATACAGGTCCGAGGTTTTCAGATTTGGCAGGTTGCCAGCGCCTAGCGGATCCCGACCGGCCAACCCAGCGCCCTGATAGGGGTCATGCAGCCCGTCCTGACCTCCCTTGTTGAAGGGCACGTTGCCATCCGTACCAGGAGTAGACGAGGAACTCTGCTCCAGCTCGGGATCGATAGCGTCATAAACGGCGCGAATGAACGTGTTGAGCTGGTGAAGATGGTGGCGGGCGAGGGCGTGCGCATTGGTATGGGTGCCGAACGTGTCGCCGATGGCGTCATCGGCGTCAGCTACCAGCCACGCCTCACCCGTCCTGGGCACGTTCCGCTGGAACCAGGGCAACACGTGTTCGCCATACCAGACAAGCGGCGTACCGACGGACCGCGCGGCCTGCTGTATACGCGTGAGGTCCTTTTGCAGTTCATCGATCTTCTTGAAGATCCCTTCAAGGGGTTCGCCTCCAAGGTGTTCGGCGATACGCTGTGCCTCCCTGTGCAGGATCTCCACCGAGTTGGCGCACAGCGAGGCGATGCTGTTGTAATTGGCGCCAGCTGCAGCGACCTTGTCGGGATTTGTGGCCTCCAGCAGTTTCACGACGCCTGCGCTGGACTCAGCGTCGCCTTCAGGTGTCAAGGGACGGACGCCCTCGTCCGGTTGAGGTGCCGCGGCGTCCCTGAGCGGATAGAGCGTGTACTGGCTCACGCCGTTTGCTCCTTGCGCTGCTTCAAGCCTTCCGCAGTGGCCCGATCGGCCGCCTTCGCTGCTTTCACGGTGTCCTCGAGCGTCGTCACGATGCTCTCGTAGACAGTGAGGATGTGAGTGATAGCGGTGGAGATGCTGCTGTGGGCGGTGTCAGTCGTGGCTCTCAGATCGGCCGCTGCCTGCCAGGCCCCAAGGTCTCTGTCGATCAGACGGGATCGGTCGGCGGAGATGAGCCTTCGCAAGCCGGGTTGCTGGGCAGAGCTTCCCTCCTGAAGGTAGGTGAGGTCGCGCTTGAGACACTCGATGGGCGAATCATGCAAAGGCTTGCCCGTGGCGGGATCCTCGAATGCGCCGATGTCGATGAACATGTCTTTTTTGGGCGCTGGGGGATCGACGCGGTTGAGGAGCGGCTGGGCCTGGCTATCGCCAGTGGATAGGCCAGGCGGCGCTGGCGGCGGATAGTCGCCCTCGCGGTACTGGTGAATGTAGTCAGCGTACGCGTCCTCGACAGAGTCCGGCGACCCGGCGACCGCGGTCCCTGTCTCAGTCCGGACCGGACGCTCGGCCGCGGGAGTGCCAATGCCGTCTCTGCTTGTCCCGTCCGGATTGCCGCCCTCTTGTGGCGCCGGCATGAGTTCCTCCCACGATGTCCACCTATGCGGTAAGAGCACATACCGCCATCTATCATCCGTTTCGTATCTCGCCACATCCGGCATTGGCGGCCATTTCAAGATATTTCTAACCAAGTCGGGATCTCTAGGGAGAGCCTGTTCGATGCGGCAGACTGCGTTGCTGTGCTCACCACTTGTGGCGCAGCGGCCTTGGCTAGCGTGCTTAGCTTGATCCCGGTCCAAGTAAGCGTGGACGGCACGCCGCCCATGTGCGCTCCCGAGCCCGGAGTGAGGGACATCAGCGGCAAGCCGTGGCCTCAAGAACGACTGAGATTCCAGCAAGTGTGGCGGCTCAGCAAGGGAGAAGGCGTGACCGTCGCGGTCGTCGACAGCGGCGTGGATGCCGACCACGCACAACTCACTGGCCTCATCGCCGGATCGCTCGACCTCACCGGCACGGGAAATCGTGACTGCGTAGGCCATGGCACGGCGGTGGCGGGCATCATCGCCGGACGCGACCTCACATCGCGTGGCGTCGCTTTCATGGGCGTGGCTCCCCGTGCTCGCATCCTGTCCATCAAGCACACCGCCACACAGCACGGCGATGTCAACAAGCTGGCGGAGGGCATCAGACGGGCTGTTGATCTTGGGGCCTCGGTCGTCAACGTGTCGGCGCAAGCCCATGATCAACCTGCGCTGAAGGCGGCCGTCGTCTACGCGCAGAGGAGAGACGTGGTGATCGTGGCGGCCGCAGGAAACGTCAGGCAGGAAGACGGTGCGATCACGCCTGCCTATCCGGCCAGCTATCCAGGGGTGATCGCGGTGGGTGCCGCCTCGCCCGACGGGACGAAGTCGAAGTTCTCCAACGATGCCACCAGCGTCTCGGTCACCGCGCCGGGTGCTGGAGTTACAAGCGCGTGGACAGGGGGCGGCTATCGGACCGACCTTGACGGCACTAGTTTCGCTGCGCCCTACGTTTCGGGCGTCGTGGCCCTGGTGCGGGCCAGACATCCGGAACTCGATCACTGGCAGGTCAAGCGCAGGGTGGAGATGACGGCCGAGGGAGGCGGAGCCAGCGGCACCGGCGCGGGCATGGTGAATCCGCTGCTCGCTGTGACCGCCATGATCGCGCCTTCAGAGCAAGCGCAATCGGACGCCGCTCCTATTGTCGTGACCAAGGTCGCTGTTCCAGACATGAGAGCCAGGATGGCTGCCTACGGCATCGCCGGGGCGGCGAGCGGTCTCACCTGCTTGGTGGTCTTCGCAGCGCTGACACTGCCCAGAGCGCGGCGGAGGAACCGGCGCACGGGCCACCCCTCGATTGAGCAGTAAAGCGATTCCGACGTTTACAGGATCATTGAAATCGTGGCGATCCGCAGCGAGACATGCTGTTATGTGTACGCCAGCATGGCACCTGTTTTTCAGGTGCCGATACCGACCTGTTCAAGCTCTCGAGGTGAAAAGTGTCACAGCCGACGCAGTTTATCGAAGGCAGCCAGCATGATGCGGCAGCGCGCGCTCTGCTCGCGTACGAGCACATCACGCAAATCCATAATAGGCTCATTCAGATCCCTGAACAGCTCGGCGCTTCATGGATGGGGCAGTCGGCGAGCGTCTACACGCAGGTTCTCAACGAATGGAATCCGCAGTTCAAGAACGTCGTCGAGGCGCTTCACAGAATTTCAGAGAACCTCAAAGACTCCGGAATCCAGTATCAGGAAGCCAGCACATCCTCACACGCGGTAACGCAAAATCTTATGGCCGCGCTCAACGCCAGCTAGGCTCCATAGTCTGCCCCACTGAGCACGAACTGCCCAAGACTCAAGAACGGAGAAACAACGATGGCAGGTGGCGGAGACATCATTCTCGCCAATTTTGACACGATGGACGAGATCGCGGCGGAGCTCGGTCGTGCCTATACGAATCTGGTCGGTGAGCTCACCGACCTGGAGAATGACCTGAAGATTCTCGAGACGTGGGAGGGCTCTGCAAAGGTCGTCTATATCGAGGAGAAGCAGAACTGGAATAAGGCCATTGTCGCCATGGGTGACACCATGCAGCGTTTCGGCCCTGTACTGCAGAACGCGACGCAGATTATGCGAGAGGCCGAGCACAACAACGTCAGACGATGGGGCACCTGAGCCTGACTTGACCGGAGCTGAACCATGGCCGAAGGCCAGAGCGGCGTACCCTGCGCGGGCGGTCTGTCCAGCGAGTACTTGATCGACCCCGCCCAAGCAGGTGATGTAGCCCGGTGCAGGCCGGATGCGTTGCTCGAGGTGGCCGGGAAGATCGCGCAAGACGTACTCCCTTTGCTGGAGTCGGCTGGGCGCAAGATTCCCGATCTTTCCGTCGCTGCCGTTGGCCACTGGGATGTGGCGCGGGCTTACGTGGAGACCGCAACGAATGCCCGAGTGGCCACGGTTGACGCCATGAACTTAGTCGTCAAGCAGGTCAAACGGTTCATCGACGATCTATGTGCCACCGCCAATAGTGCCAAAGACGCCGATCATCAGGCGAGCGAAGAGGTACGGCGGACCGGGACATCCGGATAGAGGAAGACATGGGGGAACCGAAGGCAGTCAGGGTCGGCGACCTACCTGCAGGCGCGGCCGAGACTTACGGCGGACGCGAGGAGATCAGGGCACTCCTCATGGCCACCATGCCTGAGGAGTTCAGCACTGTAGCTCATGCCTACCAGTCGACGGCCGCCCTGCTCGGTGACACCGTCAAGCGGCTCAAGGACTACGCCACGCGACTCGTCTCCGACGGCGACTGGGGCGGCGAGTCGGCGCGAGCGATGCTCGGTCGTATGGCACTCCTGCAGGAGTACCTCCACTCTTTGCAAGCGGGACTCACTCACATTCCCGATGCGCTTGAGATGGCAGGAGGCGAGCTGTCGGTGGCCAAGGAGAAGTTCGACAAGGCCACCGAGCAGCAATACGTCACCGTGGACGCGGGAGCGACCGTGTCGGCGGAGTTCGTGAACGACCCGAACGCCGATGCCAGGGAGTTCATGCGGCAGCTCAATGGGCGCCTGGCTGAGGCCCACCGCAAGTTTCCCGAACGGCTGCCATGGGACGCAGAGCTGGCATCGGCCGCTCCCGCTCCAGACATGCTCACGCTACGTGAGGGCGAGCCAACGATGCCATCTCACCTGTCTATGCACGCGACCCACCACCCCCTCCTGGACGACACGATCGCAGGGGGTTCGGTAGCACATGCGGCGCCGTCATCCGCTGCTACGTCTCTGGCAGGAACTCTCCCGGTTCTCCTGCCAGAGGACGCACCAGGCGGAGCGCCGTCTGTCGGGTCGTCCGGCGGCTCTCACGGCGCTCCTACCGGAATTCACTCGGCCCGCCCGCCCGGCGGGCTGGTCAATGGACCGCCGGGCGGGCTCCCTAGCGTTGCCATGGATGCGCCACACACGACCCCTTCCCCCGCTCCGCACGAAGCCGCTTTCCATGCACCGCCTCCCCGAACAGGTACTCAACGAGCAGACCGTTCGTGGTGGGCCACAGATGATGGAGGCCCGTCCGTCATCGCAGATGCGGCCGCCCCCTCGCAGGGGCGTCGGCCTCCTGGTATGTCCGAACCTGAGACAAGTCCCTCATTCCGGCCGAACATCGTGCCGGTCGTGGACGGAACATCCCCTGCGCTCAACTCGTCGCCGGGAGGCAGCGCAAGGCCCGTGACCATGATGAGCGGCGCGCCATTTATGCCCCCTATCACACAATTCGGCAAGGACGACGTGGTGGAACAACGCTTGTTCTCGCTCCGCGGCGACGATGCGCGCTTCTTCCAGTCAGACGATGACACCGGCACCCCTGTGGTGGCGTAGCCATGAGCGATGACTCAAGAAAGCTGGAAGTGGAAGTCGAGTCGGTCCGCCGGCTGGGTCGAGAACTGACCAACGCTCCCATGCAGCTTCTCGACTCACTTGGCAAGACCATCGCAGCTGCCGAGCTTTCATCCGCCGCCTATGGCGCCTTCAGCGTCTTCGGCGTGATCGGCGGATCCCTTGGAGATGCACACGACGAAGTCAAACGGGCTGCGGAGCAATATATACAGGCCCGCAGGAAAGAATTGTCAGACATGCATAAGAAGGCTTTCGAGACGGCCAACACCTACGTAGAAGGAGACGCTCAGGCTATTGCCGCGTCACCGGAAAAGCCCGCCTCTCCAGCCACGAGGCAAGAGGGAGCGACGTGATGGAACAACCCTGGTCTGTCGTAACGGGATCCGCACAGGCGAGACTCGGTTCCAACCTGCTGGGTATGGGCCGCGCACAGAAGGCCGCGCTACTTCTTCCTCTCCTGGCCGCATTGCCCGCGCTCCAGCGCGAGGCAGCACAAGCTTGGGATGATCTTGGTAAGGAGATGCTCACATATCCGAACACGATGGCCGGAACCCTCGATAACGTCAACTGGACCAGCCCCGCCGCGGCCCTTTTTGAGAAAAATGCCACTTCTCACGCCGACGGCCTGGCGGATAAAGCCGTCTCGCCGCAGGCCATGGCCGACACCCTACGCGCAACCGCCACCGTGTTTGAGGCGCTCGGGTACACAGTCTTAGTGTTCGGCTCCACCGTCTTGAGCTTCGCGATCTTGAACAAGGTCCCGCAGATCAATCCCTTCACCAGAGGGATCGCCGAGGTCGCCGCGACAAATTTCGGCATTCAGGCCGACCGCCAGGCGGGTATGACCGCAGCCAGAACAAGGGCGTTCCTGACGACCACGAATGCCTTGCTCACCAAGATCCTTAACCGACTAGGCCCGAAGAAACTTATTCTGATCGGTGGTGCCGCAGGCGTGATGGGAGGGCTAACCGCTACTTCCGCCATGGCCGACGACCTTCGCGCCCACCAGATCCAGGACGACGACGCGGCCGCCCTTCCTTCGCAGGAGCCGTAATGGACGAAGCCGCCATCGATAAACTCATTGCCCTTGCACAGCAGCCCACAGAGGGCTTGGACCAGGTCTATCAGCAGATGCTCGCGGTGACGGGCGCCGCCGAGGATTCGGAAAAGCTAGTCAGAGTGGAGTGCACTGCCGAGGGGGTGACAGGGCTGGATATCGATCCACGCGCCCTCCGCTGGGGCTCCCGTCGTCTGGCCGAGGTGATCAAGTGGTTGATCGCTGAAGGACTGGACGATCTGCAAAAGAAGTCGGCCGCGTTGCTGTCACAGGCTCTCGGCGCAGACGCCCTCGACCTCTCGGCTCATGGTGATACCGCCGAGCTGCGCCTGCGTGCGACGCAGGAGATCTACGAGCAAGCCATGGACAGTGCGCTGGCCGAGCTGGCCAGCATTGAGCGGCGCCTCGCCAGTCAGCCAGGGTCGGGCGGCGTCAGGTAGGCAGTCTGGATGAGCCGCGAACCCGCCCGCCTGTCCACATACTGCCCGCGCCCTGGAGGCAGAGGCTGGGGCCGCACGTTGCCGAAGAGTTGACCCTCCTCTCTCGGCCCAGACAGCATCACGGCGGGCGTGTTCATCTCCTTCAGCCTGCGTACGACCGGGTCGATCAAGCTGCGACCCGCACCACCCATGGCGCGTGCCAGAATCAGATGGAGTCCGATATCACGGGCTTGAGGTAGCAAGTCGCCAAGTACGGCAAGAGGGTTCGCCGCTGTGGCGACCAGGTCGTAGTCGTCCACGATGACGTACAGCTCCTGACCGACCCACCAGCTCCTGTTACGCAACTGCTCGGAAGTAAGATCAGGCGGCGGCATCCGAGTTTGCATGACCTCATGAACGCCCTTGAGCACCGTTGCGGCCGCCGTAGCCGAGGCCGCGTAGCCGATCCTGTGCTCGGTATCCGCAGTGTCGAGCAGCGAACGCCGGTAGTCGATGACGATGATACGCGCCTGCTTCGGCGTATACCTGGCCACGAGCCCCTCCGCGACGACGCGGAGCAGATTCGTCTTGCCGCTCTCGGTGTCGCCGAATACAACGAAGTGGGGGTCGGCATCGAAGTCCAGCCAAACTGGCGCCAGTGCGGCCTCGTCGATGCCGATCGGGACACGCGGGCCACTCTCCTGCGGACCAGGCAGGCTGAGCACAGGAAGCAGATCAGGTAGCTGTCGCACAGGCGGCGCTGGATGCCCGTGCCAAGCGTCTCCGACCGCCTCTACCAACGCCGCTACGCCATCGGCGAGGTCGTCGACCGTGTGACGGCCATCCACGCGTGGTAGCGCGGCAAGGAAGTGCAGCGACTCGCGGGTAAGCCCTCGCCCTGGCGCGCCCTCGGGTACGTTGGCTGCCGTCTTGCGGTCGATCTCGGACTCGAAGGCGTCGCCAAGCCGCAGCTCGAGGCGGGTGCCGAACATGTCCCGGACATTGGAACGGAACTCCGACCACTTATTGGCGGTGCCGATGACATGGATACCGAAGCCCAGCCCCCGGCTGACCAGGTCGCTCAGCGTCGCTTCCAACGTCTCGAACTCCTGCCGCACGGTCGCCCAACCGTCCACGATGAGAAAGACGTCGCCCCACCCGTCGCCCTCATACTCACCGGAGGCGACCAACCGGCGGTAGCTGGCCATGGTGTCAATGCCTTGCTCGACGAACAACCGTTCCCGCCGCTCCAGGAGAGCCGTTACTTCGGCGACCGTTCGCCGTACACGGTTAGCGTCCAGCCTTGTGGCTACCCCTCCCACATGGGGTAGTTCAGACAGCGCTGATAGCGTGCCACCCCCAAAGTCCAGGCAATAGAACTGCACCTCGCGAGGCGTGTGGGTGAGTGCGAGAGAGGCGATCAACGTGCGTAGCAGCGTGCTCTTGCCCGTTTGGGGTGATCCGACGATCGCCGCGTGACCCGCCGCTCCCGACATGTCGAGCCAGTAGGGGTCTCGGCGCTGGTCAAATGGGCTGTCCACGACTCCTACAACGGCTTGCAATCGTCCTGGTCGGCTGACGTCGGTTCCCGAGACGGTCAAACCGTGCATGGGTGTGACTTCAATCGGGGGAAGAAGCTGGTCGAGGGAGGCCGGTTCCTTGAGCGGGGGCAACCAGATGCGACGGGCTGCGGGGCCCTGTCCCGTCAACCGTTGCACGACCATGCTGAGGAGGGTGCCATGTTGTTCACTGGCGTCGGTGGGTTCGGTGGGCTCAGCAAGGGGAGGGGGCAGCGGCACGTGTTCCGATCCGAACCACACGATTTTACCCTGGTGCCCCTCTCGGACGGCTGATGTTCTGCCCTTCCTGGGAGCAGGCTGGTAGGTGCCCGAAACATAAGCAGCCTTGAATCTGGTCATGCCGGTTGTCTCGAACATCAGGTAGGCGTTGCCCGGTTCGGGCGGAAGCGTATACGCGTCAACAACGCCCAGGACAGCCCTGCTCTCGGCCGCCGAGAACGTACGGAGACTGATGCGATAGGACAAATGGGTGTCCAGGCCGCGCAATCGTCCGGCCTCCAGACGCTGAGACGCGAGCAGTAGGTGCACGCCGAGTGAGCGGCCAAGGCGCCCGATCATGACGAACAGCTCGATGAACTCAGGCTTGGCCGACAGAAGTTCGCTGAATTCATCGAGGACGAGGAATAGCGTCGGCAGTGGACGCAACGGCGACCCTTGCTCCCGCGCCTGCTCGTAGTCGCGTAGCGAGGCGTAATTGCCGGCCGCCCGCAACAGTTCCTGCCGACGAACCAATTCGCCATGGAGTGCGTCATACATTCGGTCCACTAGCGGCAACTCGTCCTGCAAGTTGGTGATGACCGCCGAGACATGAGGGAGGGCGTCGAGACCGAGGAATGTGGCGCCGCCCTTGAAGTCCACAAGGACGAAGTTGAGCGTTTCTGGAGAGTGAGTGATCGCCAGCGCGAGCACGAGCGTACGCAGCAGTTCGCTCTTGCCTGAGCCCGTCGCGCCGATGACCAGACCGTGCGGGCCCATACCGCCCTGCGCCGCCTCCTTGATATCCAGCTCGACCGGTCTGCCGTCGGCGCCGAGGCCGATCGGTACCCGCAGTCGGTTCCGGATCGGGCGCGGCTGCCAGGTGACGGCCGGCGTGATTCGCCGGACATCGCCGAGGCGTAGCAAGTCGGTCAGCGACGTGTCCTGTGCCAGCGCGTCGCGTTCCTCCTCCGTGCCCTGCCGCGTACTCGGCCGTAGTGGCGCAAGCTGCCTGGCCAGCGCGGCGAATGCGGGCAAGCCCATCTGGTCGGGGCGGCCGAGCTTGGTCCTGACTTGTTTGCCTAGTTCGTCCTCTGCGACTCGGATGACCTCCTGGGCAGTTACCTCAACGTGAAGAGTGAGGTGTGCCGGCCCGGCGGGAGCCGACCCGCAGAGGTCGATCACCGTGACGCCCTCAATAACGTCGAAACCGAGCTGACTGCCCGGCGGTATCGCACCTCCGTCGAGGACTACTACGTGGTACGGCAATGAGTCCGCCGACAGCCCCTTGCTGAACCTCGGTCTGTCCTTCACCTCGAAACCCAGCAGGTCATCGAGCTCACCGAGGTCTCGCATGATCAATCGTACAGGGCCGGCGCCATCAGCTTCCGTGGGGTGGAGTGCATGTGGCAGCCACTTGACGTCCTCCCATTCGTGGGCACGATCATGTCCTACGCATACGGAGATTCGCAGGTCCTCGGGCGAATGGAAGGCGGCGGCTTGGGCAAGTGCCGCGCGGACCATCCCGCGAGTGGCTTCTGGGTCCCCTGTCAGCATGATCCTGGCGAAGGAATGCAGCGCCAGCGCGACGGGTAGATCAGGCACCGTGGCATGGGTGCGCACAAAGCGTCGTAGCGCTCCCGCCGACATGGGGTCCAGGTCTTCGACGGGCCGGCTCTCTGGCGGAATGAGAGGCAGCGCCAGGCGCTGCGCAGAGGTCGCAATCCGCAGCAAGCCGAAGTCTTCGTCGCGGGGTCGCCGCTCCCACAATCGCGTGGTCATCACTAGCGACCAAAGCGTCGCGGGGTCGGGATGATCCCACATCATCGCCTTGCGCTGCTGCTCAGCCGCTTTGCGGACACGACGCCGGACCTGCTCCAGATATCGGTAGTAGTCGCGGCGCTGACCATTGATGCGGTTCTTGCGCTCCCCTGAGTTCCTCAGCATCTGGCCCAGTGTCATGCCGACCATCGACACCGCGAACAATCCACTGGAGACCATCATGAGGGGATTGCCGGTCCCGCCGCCGGTGAACATCAGCGCCATGGCGCCCGCTCCGGCGAGCATCGGCAGATATGTCAAGACTTGGGTCAGGCCACCCCCTGCGGCGGCTTCGGGAATCTCCGGTGGTGATTCGAACAGCACCTCCCCGCTCGGTTGTGCGGGCGCTTTGCGTCGCTCAGGACGGTGGACCGTTATCGTGTTGCCGCTCAACGTTGCCGGTCACCGAACCTCTTTGACGAATACCGCACAGAGCTCATGAAAACGCGCCGAAGCGCGGGATCAGCGACATTTCAAACTTTCTGGAACCTTTCAGCTCGCGCGTGGCCTGTGGTCGTTCTTTACACTCATCCGGGTGAGCGCCACCGGAACCAACCTGTGCAAGGTCACCGTCATCACCCCACGGCGGTCCCTTGATCTCGGGCTACCTTCGGACATGCCACTGGCCGACATCGTGCCAACGCTGCTGCGGATCGCGGGAGAAGGGCTAGCGGAGGCGGGCCTCGCCCATGGTGGCTGGGTGCTTCAGCGTATGGGTGGGAAGCCCTTTGATCTCAACGAGTCATTGGCTGAGCTTGCCGTTCATGACGGAGAGCTCCTTCACCTGCGGCCGCTCGGGTATGAGTTGCCCGAGGTGGCCTTTGACGATGTGGCGGACGCGATCGCTACCGGGGTTCGTGAACGCACCATCCGGTGGGCACCGTTTGCTACCAGGGCCTGTGGGCTGGGAACCACAGCATGCGGGCTAGGTGTGGCCGTTGTCACACTCCTGTTCGCCGGACCTCCCTGGCCTCCCGTCGCCGTGATGGCCGGGGCAATCGCGCTAATTCTGCTGATGGTGGCATTGGCGCTGTCCAAGGCAGTTGGTGACCCTGGTGGCGGCGCGGTGCTGGGATACGCGGGCCTGCCGTACGGCTTCCTCGCTGGCCTGCTCGGACCGGCGTCGATTACGCCACTGGCTGGACTCGGCGCGCCCCACCTGCTTTCAGCCTTTGGGGTGACGCTGATGGTCGCCACGACAACCGGATTCGCCGTCACCGAGGCACTGGCCACATTTGTGGGCATTGCTGCCGCCTCCTTCTGCGGATTGGCCGGTACCGCCATAGTGCTGATCTTCGATATGTCCGCCGCGGGAGTGGCCGCAGTACTGGCGACGCTTGCCCTAGCCATGACGACGGTGATCCCCTCGCTGTCGTTCAGGCTCGCGGGCCTGCCCTTACCCACGCTGCCGACGACGGCCGAGGAATTGCGGCGTGAAGTAGGCGAGCTGGACGGCCAGATGGTGATCGATAAGACAGTCGTCGCCGACAGGTTCTGCACAGGGCTGCTTGGTGGGGTCGCCATGGTCGGCATCGGCGCGCAGATCATCCTGGTGGCGGAGGGAACCTCGGTGACGATGGTGACAAGCCTTGCAATCTCCGCCGGATTGCTGCTGCGCGCGCGCGTTTTCGAGGGTCGAGGTCAGCGGCTGTGGCTGCTGACCGCGGGCCTGCTCGGGCTCAACCTACTGGCCATCGCCCTGGCGGTGAACATTTCTAGTGAAGGAGTGCTCTTTGGAGTCGTCCCTTCGCTGGTGGTGATTGCGCTTGTCGTGAGCGGCGTGGCGTTGGGGCTTACCAGAGCCAAGCCCTCCCCCTTGTGGGGTCGGCTCGCCGACATCACCGACATCCTGCTGATGATCTCCCTGATCCCCCTAGCGCTGGCGGTCTTCGACACCTACGAGATGATCAGGGGATTGGTGAGCTGAAACCGATGCGCATCGTCGACGTGTGTATCTGCCAGCGCAAGCCGCCGCGATAGAAGGCGACCTCCCACAGGACTCCTCCTTCACCGCCCATGTTTCCGTGCATGTATTGAAGCTGCCAGAGGGCGAGGACGCCGCTGCCTTTCCACGGCACTGTCGCCGCTCATCCCGTTGCTCGGGAGCATCTCCGCAGTAGCTGGGTTCAGTCGCACCTGCCCCAGTCACTCATTGGTGGTAAGTATGGCGCGGGCAGCTCCATCTTGAGCTCCAGCAGCGCTCATACGGCTTGCTCACTGTCGCCCACCAATCACCCCCATCCTGGTAGCTCCAATCACGACTTCTCTTCAAGAGTCCCTTTTACGGAGGTGAGAATCAAAAGGCGGCATGGCTCATAGGCTTTGGCCGGGCTCCACGGCCGCCCCGTAAAGGACATTCATGAATTTTGCGCGTCGTCGAGCGATACCCCGATATCTTGTTTCTGCTAGGCCCCGAGAATGGGAGGCGGAGTGCACAGCCAGCGCGACCTCTATCAGGCGTACCGGCTCACTGTCCAGAGGGTTGGGCTGGCGCTAATGCGTGCCCAGCCGAACCAATCAGAGTGGCCGCTCAGGCGACAGAACATCGGGTTCCTGGCTGGCGTGATGGTCGCTGTGCTACTGCTGGGCGGCTTCGCGGTGTATGGCTTGCTCAGACCTGGAGGCACCGCAGCTCTTAAGGAACCAGCCACTCTGATCATTGAGAGAGAAACCGGTGCCAGGTACATCTACAGCCAACCTCAGCGCAGACTGATCCCCGTCGCCAACTATGCCTCGGCGAGACTTGTTCTAGGTTCGGCGAAGATCACTGAACGGGTAGTCGCCAGAGAGGCACTGAACGCCTACGAGCGTGGCCCGCAGATCGGAATTGCCGGGGCTCCTGACTCCTTGCCAGCTGCGGGGCAGCTAGCTGGCGGCCCGTGGTCAGTGTGTGTGCAGGAAAGGGACGAGGCGATGGGGCGCAAGGCTTATGTCTCGCTCGTGGCAGGTCGGCAGGTCGACGCCGTCCCCTTTCCTGAGGACACCGCGATATTGGTGGACGTCGGAGGGCAAACATGGGCAATCTGGCGTGGCACGCGTATGCGTGTGTCGGCGGGTATCGCACGCGGCTTGATCGATACCGTTCCTGGGGCGGTGCCCGTGGCTTGGCTCAGCGCGTTGCCTGAGGGACCCGATCTGGCCGCGCCGCAAATCCCTAGCCGGGGCCGACCCGTTCGGAGCCCTGGCGGCGGGACTGCCGCTGTGGGGCAGGTCTTCAGAGCTGATCCCGTCGCTGGAGGCGTGCCCCGCTGGTACGTGCTGCTGGAAGACGGGCTGTCACCGATCACACAGGCGCAGGCTTCCCTCCTGCTCAGTGATCCGCTGAGCAGGGCCGCGTATGTTGGCGGCGCGGTCAAGGAGATCGCCATCGACGCTGCAACAGCCAACGCAGCGCCGCGTTCACGTACGAGCCTGCTGACAGACGGCCTGCCCTCGTCAATGCCGAAGATGGTGTCCTACGATTCGGCACGACCTCTGTGTACCGTCTACGCGGACGCCAACAAGGGCTCCACCAGAGCGAAATTGATGATAGCCAAATTGCTTCCTGTCCAGAGCGCCGACACTCCTCGCCTCGTCCACCTGCCTCCTGGCAAGGCCGTCGTGGCAGGCGTCTTGCCAGGAGACGGGCAACTCAACGCCGTTCAGTCCTACCACATCGTGACCGAAGAGGGGCGACGGTATCCGGTGCCGAGTAGCGAGACCCTGGCCATGCTGGGCTATGACGCGGCTCGGGCGACGCCGGTGCCCGCACACGTGCTGCAACTCATTCCTGAAGGACCAGTCCTCGATCCGGCGAGGGCGGCGAAGCCAGTGAACGAGCAAATGCAATAGCTGGCCTGTGAGTCCAAGCGCTGTGGGATTCGGCTACGGCGCTCGTGAAATGGAGATCGCCGTCCTGACGGACGGTCTGCTTGTGATCGGGATAGCCGTCACGGGTGTTGCGGCTACGACTTGAGGCGGCGACTGCCGCCATGCCAATCTTGCTGGATGCCGATTTGGTCAGAGCCGACCCCAAACGCGGGCAGCTGCGGCAGCTCACGGCGGCTGCGCTTCAGCTCGGCGAATCCAGGGAACCGCGCCAGCCCGATCACGTGATCCCATAGCTGCGCGGCCTGTTGCTCGTTGGGCAATCGGCTGATCACGGGACCGAAGAAGGCGAATCCGTCTGGCGGCTCGAAGTGCAGAATGGGGGTGCCGACGTCCCTGCCGGTCAGGGCGAGCGCCTCGTCGGTCTCGGCTTTGAGTTGGGCGTCCCATCCGGAGTCGTCCAGTGCGTCGGCCAGCTCGGTGGGAAGTCCAGCATCGGCGAGAGCCGGACAGACGAACTCCGGGGTGCCTCGCCGCCCCACGCTGGCCGCGTCGTCCGGAACGAGCTCGCGTTCGAAGGCATGCTCCCCCAAAGCGGCATAGAGCGTACCTACAGCCTCGCGGCCGTGTTCGGCGCGGGTACGCGCGGCGACCCGAAGCAGTCGCAACCCAGCGGTATGGCTGGCCTCGTACTCCGGCGGGAAGTGGGTGTCATAGTCAACGTGCGCATTCAGCAGCCGCAGCGAGATGAAGCGCCAGTCGACCGAATAGTCACGCTGCACTTGCACCATGCGGACCCATTTACTTGTCAGCCAGGCGAATGGGCAGGTCGGGTCAAAGTAGAAATTGATGTCAGCCATGGCTATCAGTAGCTTCTCCTAGGTAGTGGTCAGACGCCCTTTGGGCGCGGGCACAGAGGATGCCGACTTGCCTCCAGCCCTGGATGCCTTCGGGGGACTTGGAGATGTATAGCAGATGGCGGTGAGCCGGTCGGCTACCTATCCACCGCTGGAGCGGCACAGGCGGAACACCAGCGGACCGGTCGACATCAAGCGACTGACTATCGCTGACACTCATCGCGCGGAGCCCTGTGGGGCAACTGGTGCAACCTGAAAGAGGCTTTCGGCGATATGACCGGCCGACACTCCGGCCGGGCCCGGACTGCGTCACGGATTCGCATTCGGTCCAGCACCGGCCATGAGGGCGATGACGTCATAGACGATCGTTGCTGCGGCCAGAGAGGTCACCTCCGCGTGATCGTAAGCCGGGCTCACCTCGACCACGTCGGAGGCGACCAGTGAGTCACCGGGCAATCCCCTCAGGATGTGAAGAAGCTCGCGGGAGCTCAGACCGCCCATTTCCGGGGTGCCGGTGCCCGGTGCGAACGCCGGGTCCAGCACGTCGATGTCCACAGAAAGGTATATCGGCGCGTCGCCGACCCGCGTGCGTATCCGATGCACTACGCCCTCGATTCCAAGCCGGTCGAGCTCGCCGGCACGGATCACCTGGAACCCGAAGCTCGCGTCCTCGACAAGGTCCTGGCCGCTGTACAGCGGTCCGCGGGTTCCCACATGGATGGAGTGGTCCTCGATGAGAAGACCTTCCTCGAAGGCCCTCCGGAAGATCGTGCCGTGGGTGCGGGGCGCGCCGAAGTAGGTGTCCCAGGTGTCGAGATGGGCATCGAAGTGGACCAGTGCGACCGGACCGTGGACCCGGGCCACTGAGCGCAGCAAGGGGAGAGCCACTGTATGGTCGCCGCCGATGGTGATGAGCCGGTGACGCTGTGATAGGAGGTCCGTGGCATACCGGTCGATCTGCTCCAACGCCTCGTCGATCGAGAAGGGGTTGCAAGGAACGTCACCGGCGTCGACGACCTGGAGCCGTTGGTACGGTGCCACGTCGAGATCAGGATGATAGGCAGGCCGGAGGTTACGGGACGCCTGCCGTACCGCGGAGGGACCGAACCGGGCACCGGGACGGAACGAGGTCCCACCGTCGAACGGGGCGCCCAGCACGGCAATCGAATAGTCGGAAACCTCATCGTGGCGAGGAAGACGGGTGAAGGTAGAACTGCCTGCAAAGCGCGGCATCTCTGTGCCCGACACCGGCCCGACGATGCCGACGTTCCCCGAGGCGTGCCCAAGGTCGTTGTTTGTCATGTCATATCCGTTTTGCATTACGTTTCTTTGGCTGTCTGATTTCTCGCTCATTCGATGATCGCTGGAGGGAAGGATCGCGGTTGCAGGTCGAGGGATCGAATGTGACAGGCAACCTCTTCTGCTGTGGCGATCCATAGGGAGGGCAGTGACCGCATCATCTCGATAAGTTGTTCGAGGGCGCGTAGACGTGCGGGTCGGCCGGAGAGGAAGGGATGATTGGTCAGCGAGAAGCAACCACCCTCGCTTGCGAGCGATTGCAACTCCAGCGACCACATCTCCAGTACCTTGGCCGGGCTCTCGATAAGTCCCGATCCGAACACCTCGGGAAGGTAGGCGTACTGCTCCCAGTCGTCCAAGGCCCAATGCACCGGGATCTCGGCCAGCGAACGCGCGCCCGGACCGGCGTGCTCAGCGAGGATGTATGGGACGTCACAGTCCATGAGGCTGCTGTCGTACATGAAGGCACGGTCCATGAGCAGGCTTGGAGTGGCATACGTGGTCTCCCACATGGGTGCTCGGTAACCGGCAGGTCGAAGACCCGCGACACGCCACAGTGCGGCGAGGCCTCGATCGAGCATCTCCGCCTCCTCGGAGGCCGACATGCCGCGGACCCTTTCGTGCAGATAGCCATGGTGGGCGATTTCGTGTCCGGCGTCGACGATCGTGGCGATCGTCTCCGGATAGCGCTCGGCGGTGTACCCCGGCACGAAGAAGGTCGCGCGCAGATCATGTCGCTGCAGCAGCCGCAGAATCCTCGGTACGCCGGTGAGCGGCCCGTATGCCTGATGGGACATTACCGACAGCCGCGTCGCATTAGTGACATCGGAGCTGAGCACCACGGCCTCGGCGTCGAGATCGAAGCTGAGGATGGCGGCCGCGCTCGTGTTTCCGGGCCACGCTATCGGGTCCGCGGAGCGCGTTGCGTTGTGGGCGACGGGAGAGCCCGGCGCGGTATCTGTGGACGTGACTGGTGCCGACTCGCTCATCGGAGCAACTCCGACGCGGCCGGATCGGGGACTCGGATAGCGAACAAAACAACCCCTTACAGTCTGGTCGGCGTCGCCGACGAAAATCCATCGCACTGATCTTTGGGCGGCGTTGCAGCACCGGCTCGACTTCAGCCGATGGACGGGCGTTGCGTACGAGAGATCCGCGACTCCCATGTTGTTCATCAAGTTGGTCAGGGCCGGGGTTCCTTCATGCGGAGGGTGTTGACCGTGCCCGGTCCGGCCTGTATCGGCTACGGCGCCCGCGGGCCGCTGACCGAGGACCAGTGACGTAGTAAATGAGACCCGCGACGACCGATCCCGCCAGCCACGACAGATCGATGTTGCCGATGGCGCGGGCACCCGGCCCCTGCAAGAAGCTTGGAACGGCATAGGAGAAGGCCCAGGTCGTGACGATGCCTACGAGGAAGGCCAGGAGCGCGGACCAGCGAATATTGGGAAGGCGGCCCGTCCCCGGCGGGTCGAACAACGCGTCCACGTCGATGCGTTCGCGGGCGAAGACCCAGTAGTGGATGAGCATCACTGCTCCCCAGGGCGCCACCCAGGTGACCATTCCCGCGAGCCAGCTGTCCAGGGTTTTCGCGAAGTCGTGCTGGTAGATCAAGAAAATCGTGAAGGCGGTGGCGAGCACACCTACCGCGTATGTGAGCTTGCGGCGGTCAATGCTCCAGTCGAGGGTCTGTGCGCACAGGCAACAGGAGTAGACGTTGAGGATATTTGTGGCGATTGGCCCGTGAATGACGAGCAGGATCAGCGGAATGGCCAGCGCACCGAAGGCGTTCACGACGAGCTCTCCCGGGTCGACCTTCTGGCTTACTGTGGCCAGCGTCGCACCCAGCACGCCGAGCCAGACGACCGGAATGAACTGCCCCAATACCGATGCTGCGAACAGTTTTCGTCGAGGCATGTGACGCGGTACGAAGCGAGAGTAGTCAGAGGCATAGGCGAACCAGGTGATGCCCCAGCCGATGCCGATCGCCGTCATGACGGTGCTCATGGCCGACAGGCGGGCGGTTCCCGTCAGATGCTCGCCGGCCCAGTTCCAGTCCACGCCGGCTTGGCCCCAGGCGATGATCGTCATGGCCAGGACGACGACAAGGGTAAGCGGAACCGTCCAGCGTTCGAAGGCAGCGATCGCGCGGAAGCCGTAGGCGGCGATCAAGATCTGAGCCGCCATCACGAACAGCGCCACACCGATCTTGAGACCGATGCCGCCCGAGATGCCGACCATGGCGAACAGCGCGATGAGGAGATCGAGGATGATCCATGTGTTGATTGCGCACCAGCCGATTGCGACCAGACCTTGGAGTGCAGCCGGGAGGTAAGCGCCGCGTCGGCCGAATGCCGCGCGCGAGAGCACCATCTGGCTGACGCCGGTGCGTTGGCCCATGAGGACGAAGAACCCGAACCCCGCCATGCCGACCAGGTTGCCGACGACAAGCACGGCGATCGTGTCCCACAGGCTGAGACCCAGCCCAATGCCGAGTGCGCCGAGCACCCAGTTGATAGGTGCCAGGTTTGCGCCTGCCCAGATCCAGAACTGGTGGGCGGCCGTGGAGACCCGTGACTCATCAGGTACGGGGAGCAAGCGATGTTCTACGGCTTGTGCGGAGTCGGTCGCCCGCGAGGAGAGATCTGCTGAGACGTTCATGTGTGCTCCCAGAACGCTGGGATATTGGCAGGAAGTGACGTACGTCACTCCGTACGGGCCAGTCTCATGCCGGGCTAGTACCTAGACAAGGGACGATCTGTC
The DNA here is from genome assembly GCF_039533245.1 of Nonomuraea recticatena. NCBI lineage: Bacteria > Bacillati > Actinomycetota > Actinomycetes > Streptosporangiales > Streptosporangiaceae > Nonomuraea > Nonomuraea recticatena. The sequence continues at coordinate 28,343 of NZ_BAAATE010000046.1, forward strand.
CATATATGCGGCTCACTCGAGGGACAATCTGTCATGGCCATACGTTTGGCGGACATGATCGGGGACTCGGTTTTTCAGCGGGGCGATCCAGTGGTTCTGTGCGGTGGTGACCTCCTGGACCGGCCAATTCGCTGGTTGCACTCCGGCGACATCTACGAGATCGCCTCACTGCTCCGCGACGGTGACGTGCTCCTGACCACTGGTCTCGGCCTGGCTGAACGGACCGAAACCGAGCGCCGCGCGTACGTTCGGCAGCTGGCCGACCGCGGCGTGTCTGGCGTCGTCCTTGAGCTACGCCGCTTCTTCATGACGGCACCACCAGAAATGCTTGACGAGGCCGAGCACGTCGGACTGCCGATCATCGGCTTCCGTGCCCTTGTGCCCTTCGTCGAGGTGATCGAGGCAGTGAACAGCGTGATCATCGACGTCACGGTGCATCGGCTACGCCTGACAGATCACGTCTCACGCGCCCTCTCGGAAGTGCTCGCGGACGGAGGTAAGGTCGGTGAGCTGCTCGTCCGATTGAGCGCCATCCTCGATCGCCCCATCGCCTTGAACGGGCCGTCTGGTGAGAGGTTGATCGACGCTGGTTCGGGGCCAGAGGGGAGTGAAACCGAGCAGGACTTGCCCGTTCGGACGCCGGTCGTCGTCAACGGAGCTGTCTGGGGTTGGCTGCTCACCAGCTTCACCGACTATGACAGCTCGGTGGGGCAAGCGGCGCTCGAGCGCGCGGCCGAAATCGTGGCCCTCGGACTGCTGCGTGGCGGATGGGGGGCGATGTCTCGCAGCGCGAACCACTATCGGCTGATCTCTGCGCTTCTCTCCGGCGAAGGTGAGCGTGAAGGCCTGAGGATACGAGCGAGCGCCGCGGGGCTGCCGCTGAACGCGGCGGGCTACATTGTGGCCCTGGTGCGCGACGATGATCCTGCCGAAGCGCTGGCCACGCTGGACCGGTCGGCCAGGGCGGCATACGCCACGACACATCGGGACAGCGGGCGATACAAGCCCACACCGACAATCACGGCGGAGGCGGAAGGTATCTGCTGCACGCTTCTCGCGACGGCGGTGTCACCCAGACAGATGGCAGCCCGGCTAGCTGCCGAACTCGCCGACACCCTGACGGCCACGGGCGTGGCGGCGGTGGGGCCACCAGTCCGTACCGTTGAGGAACTGGTCCACTGCATGGCGGAGGCGCGACTCGTGCTCGGAGTCGCGCGCCAGGTGGCGCCACGCACTCATGTCGCCGAAGCTGCCAAACTCGGCGTGGAGCGGGCGCTGTTGCGAGCCTACGGCGTGGACGGACTGGCCCGGTATGTCCACGAGAAACTCGGACCGCTCATCGACTCTGACGATCAGCACGGCACCCGGCTGATTGACACTCTGGATGTGGTACTGACATCCGCGGAGGGCAAGACTGAGGCGGCACGCCGACTCCATTTGCGGCGACAGACGCTCTATCAACGGCTACAACGCATTGCCCAACTACTCGATGCCGACCTCGCGGAACCTTGCACACGGGCCGATCTCCTCGTAGCGCTCCGTGCGCGGCATCTGCTGGGCAACGATCCGGTATCCAGAAGTGTAGGAGTTTCCGCTAATCAGAAGGAAGTGAATTCAGAACACGGTCCCGTCGAGAAACCCGCATAGCAGGCGTCCTCACCGAGCCATTTCCATCCTGAAATGCCAGGTCACAGGCTAATTGCAGGCACCCAAACTTGATCTGTAAGTAGAGAAGCCCCTGGTAGCTGCGTTGTCGACCCAGAGCAACAGCATGCCCGAGTTCAAGAAGCCCAAGGCGTCGAATTGTGGGCGGGGTCGACACCATGCCGACGCTCATCACGCCGCGGTGGTGTTGATAAACGGGCGTCGGGTCGCCGATCGCGAGTTCCCTGCGACCAGAGCGGGATACGCGGACCTGCTGGAGTGGATGCGTTCCTTCGGCCGACTGCATGCGGTGGGGGTCGGAGGTGCCAGCTCCTACGGTGCCGGCCTGACTCGCCACCTGAGCAGCCGAAGGTCAAGGTGGTCGAGGTCAATCGCTCTGACCGGCAGCAGTGCAGGGCTTAAGACGCCGTCTCATTTGGTGAGTCGGCGATAGCAGATAAGGGCCGCGGCGATGGCGGCGAAGGAACCAAAGTGGTCGGCTCGGCGTTCATAGCGGCGGTGCAGACGGCGGCAACCGGCCAGCCAGGAGACGGTCCGCTCGACCATCCAGCGGTGTCGACCCAGGCGGCTGCTGGATTCGATCCCCCGGCGGGCGATAGGTGGAACGATGCCGCGGCCACCCAGGAAGGCTCGCAGATGGGGGTAGTAGCCCTTGTCACCATGGAGCTTGCCAGGCCGGCGACGCCTTGGCCCGCGCCTGGAGCGGATCGGCGGAACGCCGCGCGCCAGCGGCTCCAACGCCAGGCTGTCGTGCGTGTTGGCTGCGCTGATCGCCACAGAGATCGGCAGGCCGGTCCGTTCGGTGATCACGTGGATCTTCGAGCCCTTCTTGCCACGATCGAGCCGATTCGAACCCGTCAGGTCCCCCTTCGGCCGCCCGGACACTGACCGAGTCGATCACACACCGCGACCAGTCCAGCTCACCGCGGGAACCGAGCTCATCCAGGATGACCCGCTACAGCTTGGCCCACACCCGGGCGGCGCTCCAGTCAGCGAAGCGGCGAAGCACCGTCTGCCAGGAAGCGCCGAAGCCCGGTGGCAGCTGCCGCCACGTGCAGCCTGTAGTGGCCACGAACACGATGGCGGCCAGGATCAAGCGATCACCGGCTCGCCGGCGGCCACCACCCTGCGGCCGCTTCGGGGGCGGCATCACGCGCTCAAACAGCTCCCACAACTCGTCAGGAACCAGCTGATCTAGGAACGCTTCCATGATCGATCCAACGAATGATCACCGATCAATACACGGTCTAAAGCCGAAGCCGTCCGCCAGGGCGCGAATGTGACACAGAGACGCCGACCGGTGGCATCTACGGCACGGTCTGACCGCCGCGGTGGAGAAGCCCATGATCGCCCCCAGCCGCTGCCGCTGGCACCCCGGACCGCCATGCCGCACTGGTGCTCACGAACGAACCCGCCGCAGTCCATTCCGGACATTTCAACCTTATTTGAAGCATCCTGCACATAGTTCCAACTGTGACTAGAGTCGACTCGTGGGGGTCCCGGTACTTACAACGAATGTGTGGAGCGAGCTTCGCTTCACTTCCACACCACGCATTGATATCTCCATCTCGCCGAACCTGACCGCGCTCGCCATGATCGCCGACGCTCTGGCAGGCCGTAGGCGAGGCCTGCCCGAGCTATGGCGGCGAGCGATTCAGTCGCGGGTCAGCTCGCCCGGCCATGCAGCGGTTCAGCCGCTTGCGGCGCGCGGCTACTCTGTCGTCCCTGACAGTGTGATGCCTATCACACCTACGGATGACGTCTCTGTACAGGCCCAAGTCGACCTGCTCTGTGATATTTCGCCTGATTCGCTAATTAAAGATCTTGAGCAAGCCTTCGGCCCGGCTTCTCTGCCTGAGCACTGGCGGCTAGCCGCCAGTAAACCCGCGTGCTGGCTGCGCGGGTACGCCACTGCTTTGTCTGATGTATGGAACGCGACTAGCCCTCTTTGGCATCATGCCCGACCACTCCTGGATAAGGAGATCGAGCGCGTGGGCATTGCTTCGGTTCGCGGTGGCCTGGAATTGCTGCTGGGCTCTCTCAGCGAGCGTATCCAGTACGGCGAGCACGGCCTGCAGATCGCCGACATCGAGCCCAGCGTTTACGATTTGGGTAACCGTCGGCTGATCCTTGTGCCAATGCTTGCGGGTAGGGACGCCGTAATCGTCAATCTGGACCATCATGAAGCGGTATGGCTTGCCTATCCCGTGCGAGGAGCTGAGTCGCTGTGGCGCCGTCCTGCAGCACCGGCGACCGACGAGCTCTCAAGCCTGATGGGGCCCATCAGAGCGCAGCTACTCTCATCGCTCGAACAGCCGATGACGATGAGCATGCTTGCGTCGCAGATGAAAATTGCGGCGAGCGGCATCACCTACCACTGTGACAAGCTCTACTCGGCGCGGCTGATCAAAAAGGAGCGCCGAGGACGCGAGATGTGGATCGCCCGCACGAATCGGGCGGAAAACCTCATAGAACTATTTCGGCATTAGGGGAGCGTGCGATGGTTCTTGAATTTCATCGCGACGCATTAGATGGATGTTGCGCAGCGATGAAGAACGCGTCAAGTGCGTTCGCTGGGCTGGTGGATGTGGTCAAAGGCGTGAGTGGAGGCGAGGTGCCTTATGGCCAACTCGATTCTGCAAGGGTGATGTCCGCAGCCGTCGAGAGGGTGATGGAAGTGGTCAGCAACACCTCGGGCAGACTGAGCAGGACTCTGGCAGAGGGAGAGACGGCACTCGAAGCCGTCGAAGCCACCTTCACTGCGGCCGACGATTCAGCGGTCGAGCGATGAGCGCAATAGAGGAGGTGCGGGAAGTGCCGGGCGGAGCGGCGGTCGCCGACGAGGCGGCCAAGCTCATTGGCGACGCTGATGCCGTTGCTGCTGCTGCGGCTTCATGGCAGACCGCAGCAGAGAGCGGAAGGCAGTACATCAATACCGTCAAAATCGCTGTCCGGGAGGTGGATTTCGCCTGGCAAGGTGCGAGCGCTGACGCATTTGTGAACTACATGGGTGATGTCGCACGTCGCGGTGACGCGCTGGAGCATTCCGTGGGCTTGTGCGCGGTTCAGCTCGAGAATGCGGCCGAGGCGTTGCGCCACGCCAAAGATCGAGCGTATGAGATCTGCAGGGGATATGCCGCCGCGGTAGGCGACCTTAGGGCCAAGAATCCGCAGGCCACTCCCGAGCAGATTCTCCAAAGCGTCCAGCCGGTCGCTGGCGAGGCGATCAGCGCGCTGCGGGAAGAGGCCGACACCGCCAATAGCGCTCTCGCCAATGCCGCCATCGGTATCAACGGGTCGCTTGACGCGCTGGAGAAGACATTTGCTGGCCTTCAAGGCCCCAGTGGTCAGTCCTTCGTGCCAGCCGAGAGTCGCTCGCTCGATTGGACGCCAACACCTCAAGACGTGCGTACCGATCGCAGCAGGTCGACGGAACTGGCGGGAACGACCTCCGCTAGCTCGGGCGGCGGTGGAGGCGGGGTTGGTTACGGCGGTGGCGGTGTTTCCTCGGCCGGTGACGTGCCGGCCCCGCGCGCCCAGGTGGTCGAGTGGATCAAGGAGGCGCTCAAGGTCATCAGGTCGCCCGAGATGGCCGGGGTCATGCGTGCGCGCGGTATCGACGTGAGCGATCTCGATCTCAACGATCCCAAGGACATCGAGCGGATCTGGACGATCATCCATCACGAGTCCGGCGGCAACCCGAGCGCGATCAACAACTGGGATATCAACGCCCAGAACGGCGTGCCGTCGCAGGGGCTCATGCAGACGATCCCGCCGACCTTCGACACCCATAGCCTTCCGGGCTACAAGCAGATCCTCGAGCCGGTCGACAACATCATCGCGGGCATCCTCTACACCTACAAACGTTACGGCGACCTGACCCATCACCCCGGCATCGCCTCTCTGGAGCGTGGCGGCGGATACCAGCCGTACTAGGCGAGGCTCGACTGGGCGGAGCTTGACGTCCAGCGCACCACGGACGACGACCTCATGGTGACACATGACGCTGTCCTGCCGGACGGGCGCTACATTGCCGAGATGACCAGCGGCCAGACCGTCCAGCAAGGTCTGGTCCGGCTGGACGACCTTCTGGAGGAGCTGCCGCTCACCCTGGGTGTTCTTGCTGGGTGTGCAGGGCGTCGGCGGTGACCACGACGCTGGTCAGGTCGAGCCCGGACAGCAGGGGTGTGAACGTGGGGATCTCGTTACTCTTGGCCTCGACTTGCCGTTGGGCCACGACGATCTGGGTGTCGTGGCGGGTGGCGGCCAGCAGGTGGACGGTGCCATCCTGGGTGCGGCTGCCGCGCAGGGTCTTACCGTCCACGGCCAGGCCGGTGAGCGGAGTCCGGTGTGGGGGCGCGTTGCCGGGCAGGCCGGCGCGGGCGCGCAGGTCGGGGTCGTACCCGGCGATGAATCGGGTGATCTTGGCCAGAGAGGTCGCGCCGCCGAGGACGGCGAGCAGGGATAACGCCAGCAGGGGGCCGAGCCGGTAGCGGCGTCCCCGGCGGCTGCGCGGATCCGGGATGGTGTCCAGGAGTTCGGCGAGCGTGGGCAGATCGAGTGGCTCGGTGGGCAGGTCGGCGACGGTGACGTGCTCCAAGTGGCGCGAGAGCACGTCGATCGGGGATGATGGCACGCGAACGCGGCCCCTGTTCTTGATCGACTGGCTAGACACCGACGATCATCAGGGGTCGCGTTTGTCATGTGCACCCCGGGGTGCCCTCAACACCTGCCCTCATCGAGCCAGCGAACGTCCATCAACCGAGAACGCAACGGCCCTGCCTCTGAAGGTACGCCGTGCTGAAGATCAAAGGAGCAAAGCGTTCCTACTTCGCAATTTTCTGAAGTGTTCTGCGGCTGCGACATAGTATGAAAAGTTGTGGGTATGCACGAGGTCGATCTAACCCCATCATCTGATCCCTATGGCGGCGTAGTGGCACATGGCCAGGCAGCAGATGGCATGGTCCGGGTCACGGTCAGTATCAGCGGTGGCGCGGACGCCGTCGCCTTCGATCCGCGAGTGATGCGCCTCCCGGCTCCCCTGCTCGCCAAACACGTCTGCCATGCGATGCAGGCAGCTCACCGGGAGTTGCTGAAGCTGATTGCCGGAAAAGCGAGAGCCTCGGCCAACGATCTGCAGAGGCAGATCGAGCAAATACATGTGGATCACATCAATCAGATGGAATATTTTCGCAGTGTTCTTGATCGGATCCAATCTAGAGTGCGAGACTGATATAGAATGAAGATAAATAGAGATGCACTCGAAAGAGCCGCCACTGCAATTGAACACCAGGACTCCCGCGGGAGCATCGACGGAATATTCGTGAAGGAGGCTACCCACTCACACATAACGGCCATGCTAAAAGACGTACAAGTATTTAATACATGGCGCCACGATCACGACTTTATTGAGGAGATAGCCGGGGTTTTCGGTGAAGTGTTTTTTTACAGTAATCGCATCCACTCCGAGATTCGTAACCTAAAGATCGATACCGCCCAAGGGTTGCGCAAGATAATCGAAGCGGTCGAGCGTGGCGAAAGTGAAATCAGCACAAACATCTTCCAAGTCTTGCCGCATCAGAAATAGCCCAGTGGGCGATATCGAGACGACTCTCAGTCCACATAAGGAAGGTTGTTGGGTATCGTGACAGGCGACGCGCCAATCAAACTACCCGAAGAGTTGTTCGGAACGACCGTAGACGTAGATTTCCTGTTCCCGAACGCGAACGAATGTATGTTTGGTCATTCCGCAGAGAAGTGGCTGGAATTCAGTGACATCTGCGCGTCGGTGCAGAGCGGTCCAGCTGCTGCGGTCAAAGAGCTACTTGACACTAGCCAGAGTGAATCCATCGCCGCATTTGGCGATTTCTGGAATAACCATGTGCTTGTGCAGAGTGCGGCGGCAGCGGATACCGCCCAGAAGTTCGCCACTATCCTTACCCTGACGGCCAGCACTATATCGACTTACAAGACTAATGCCATTCGCGAACTGGATGCCCTACACGACTTTTTAGACCGAGCTGTTTGGTGGACATGGCTGCCCTTCGCAGATAGCGCGGAAGAAGTGCAGCAACAGAATAAGGCGACCATTGACATTGCTCGCGATAGGTTGGCTAAACAGACAGCCGACGCGAAGGAGCTGCTGAACCTGTATGCCGATCAAATGCGCGCAGTACAGGAGTCGGTCAAGCAGATAGCGGTGCAGATCCATCAGCTGCGGAAGAATCTCCAGCTGGACTAGGTTCGCATTATGTGCTGCTTCATTGGGCCCTTTTCGTGCGCCCAGCAGGCAGGGCCGAAGCGTTCTCATGTTGTGAAACCGAGTACAGAGGTTGAAAGGTTTAGGTGCCTCGGCGTGGTTGCGTGCCTTTCTGCTGGTCGGTGAGTATGCCGGTGGGATGCGGTATCCGGATGGTGGTGGCCTGCCCTCGGCCGCCCGGGCCAAGCGCGAGCAGGTGCGCCTGCAGGGAGTTATTCGCTGCCGGCGTGGCACCGGCGCAGGTGGCCAAGCGGCTGAGAGTGTCGCGGAAGTCTTCTTATGTCTGGTATCGAGCTGGCAGGCACACGCGTTGGACGCCGGGCCGGCCGCCCATGGGTGGGCCGAGGACCAGCGCTGGACGCTGGCCCGGGTGACCGCGCTGATCGAGCAGTTGTTTCGGGTGTCCTACACCCTGCGCGGCACCTCCTACCTGCTACACCGGCTCGGCTGGAGCCCGCAGATGCCACAGCGCCGCGCCGCCGAGCGCGATGAGGACGCCGTCGCCACCTGGATCAAGGAGACCTGGCCAACCGTGGAAAGACCGCCCGGCACCAGGACGCATGGATCTGCTTCGAAGACGAGGCAGGCCAGTCGCTGAGGCCGCCCAAGGCCCGCACCTGGTCCCGCCGGGGGCGCACCCCGGTCGTCACCGTCACCGGCAAAGGCTCCGGACCCTTAGCCGGGCTGATCTGCCTCAAGCCAGGGCAGCGTACCCGCCTGATCTACCGCATGCTCCTCTAGCGCGCTCGCCGCGGCGAGCCGAAGGGCTTTCGCGAGGCCGACTACGCCCGCCTGCTCGATGCCGCCCACCAGCAACTCGGCGGTCCGCGCCGTAGATGCCACGCGAGCGGCTGTGCACCTCGGCGATACGCCCGCCGAGCTCCATATCTCGTATCGCGCGAGAACCGGGCACGGCCTGGCGCCGCGCGTAGAAGGTGGCACGGGAGACTCCCAGCAGCTCATAGGCCCCTTTGACGTTGTGGCCGCCTGCTTTCCGTCTCGATGAACGGATCAGCGCTCACCGGGTCTCCTCGAAGAAGGCTGTGGCTCGCTTGAGGATGTCGACGTCCTCACGCAGTCGGCGGTTCCCTCACCTCAGTGCCGCCAGTTCTCCCGCTCGGTGCTGGTCAGCCCCGTCGCTGGCGCGCGGTGAAGGCGGAGACAGGCGCCTGCGATACCCGGAGGGGTCAACGGTTACGCCGGCCGGCACGGAGTCGGCACCTTGCCGCGGCTACCTCACCTCGACTGCCTGGGGCGACCGCACTGGACAGGGCTGCGGCTGCCGCCACCCCCAGGAGCACCACGTAGAACGACCGCAGCAGTCCGATGTGCTCCCCCAAGCACCCGAGAAGGGGTGGCCCGACGAGGAAGGCGGTGTAGCCGAGGATCGCGACGGCGCTGACCCTCATCGCCGCGTGGTTCTGGGTATCGCCTGCGGCGGAGATGCCGAGCGGGAAGCCGAGCGCCGCACCTGCTCCCCACAACGCACAGCCGATCATGGCCGGTGCCTGCGCTCCCGCGACGATCACCAGCGACGTGCCTGCGAAGGCCAGCGTCGCCGCAACCCGGAGAACGACGACACGGCCGAAGCGATCCACCAGCCGTCCTCCCAGCAGACGGCTCGCCGTCATGAAGGCGACGAAGACGCCGTAGGACAGCGAGGCCGTCGCCGGGTCGGCGCCGTATCCATCGACGATCGCCAGCGGGAGCCAGTCACTGGCGGCTCCCTCCGCGAACGCCATACCCAGCACGATGAACCCGATCAGAAGCGTGCGGGTCTCTCTCCAGACCACCTGGCGCGGTCCGGCGTCCGCCGCGGGGCGCCCGTGGACGACCGGCTCCTTGCCCGTCGCGTCCGGCAGGCGCGAGATCCCGTACCCGCAGGCGGCGATCGCCGCGGCCCCCAGCACTCCCAGATGGACGAGAACGGGCACCGCGGCCCACGCGGCCGCCGTGCCCAGGGCGGCGCCGACCAACGTGCCCACACTGAAGGCACCGTGCAGAGTCGGCACCACGCTCCTGTCGAGGACGCGCTCGAGCGCCGCCCCCTCGACGTTCAGGCCCACCTCTCCGAGCCCGAACCCACCGCCCGTGATCGCCAGCCCGGCGAAGACGAGCGCGGGGCTGGGCGCGACGGCCCCCACGCCTGTGACCATGATTCCCGTGCCGGTCAGCGTGCCGCCGACGGCGATCATGCGGCGGGCCCCGTGGCGGCCGACGAGTCGCCCCGCCAGCAGCAGGCCCGCGATGGCCCCGGCGGAGAGGCCGAAGATGATCCAGCCCATCACGCTCGTGGTGACACCGAGCGAGGCCCGAATGTCGGGGGTTCGGGTCACCCAGGAGGAATAGGCGATCCCGGTGGCGGCGAAGATGACGAACACCGCGTTGCGCCACCGGGACACCGACGGGGAAACATCGGCGAGCGTCATGACGGGGTCAGGATGCCCCGCCCGATGCGCTGGATCATCGTGTTGCTGATCTGGTAGCGGTAGCCGGCGTCCCTGACCGCCGCGTCCTGGGCGGGACTGGTGCCGTACGGCGTGCCGTACAGCCAGACAAAGGCGGCGGCCTCGCGACCCGTGACACGTTCCACGTCTCGGCGGGGCTTGACGATCTCACGCTCGACGTCCTCGGCGGACAGGACCTTGGCGATCTCCTCATGGGAGCCGGTGTGCGGGATCACGACGTGCCGCTCGGCGATCGCCGCGACCTCGTCCCAGGTCATCGCGAGCCGATCCATGCCGAGCTCCTCCTCGACCAGGTCGATGTGGTGGGCTTGCGCGAAGGCGCGCTGGTCGGGGACGGGGCAGTCGATGAACCGGGTGATCACCGGGAACCAGGCCACGATACCCAGCTCGTCGCAGATGGGGGCGGCGACGGTGGCGTTGTTCAGGTATCCCTCGTAGAAGACGGGGATGAAACCGGGCCGGTCCAGCCGCCATTCCCCCGTGGCGTAGAAGTGGTCCAGGTCCTCGAGGGTCACACACGCGAAGGAGCTGGCGTATGCGGCCAGTTCCTCGCGCAGCTGCCCTGCCATGGAGTGTGGGGTGTTGTGGTAGTTGACCACGCGAAGGTACCTGCCTTCGCGCAGTGCCGTCCTGTGCTGCTCGAAGCCGTGGTCGGTCACGACCGCCCCTCCACGTCGAAGTGCGCCCTGGCCAGTACGGTGATTACCGAGGCCAGAGACTTCAGGTCGTCGTCGCCCGCCTCGGGACGCAGCAGGTCCTGGTAATGGCCGGTCAGCCGCTCCAGCTCCGGGCCCTCGGCCAGCGCCCTCTCATCGCGCACCGCCGGTAGGGCGCCGGTGAGGTCCTCCAGGGCGAGGAACATCGGGATGCCCTCACGTTCGAGCGCGCGCTGCTCGCAGTCGGCCAGTACCGCCGCCGCGTCCGGGTGGGGCGTGTAGCTCGGATTCATCCGTCTTCTCCTTCGTCTGCCGGGTCGAGCACCCGGAGCAGGTGGGCCACCTGTACGGCCACCGCCTCACGCGCCGCGCCCAGGTATCCACGCGGGTCCACGCTCCCGTGCCGCGCGATCAGGTGGTCGCGCGCGGCGGCTGTGAAGGCCTGGTTGAGGTGGGTGGCGATGTTGATCTTCGTCATGCCGTGCCGTACGGCCTCGGCAAGACCGTCGTCCCGCACGCCCGAGGAGCCGTGCAGCACCAGCGGCACGGGCACAGCGGCGCGTAGGCGGGCGATGAGTTCGACGTCGAGCACCGCTTCGCGCGTCAGCATGGCGTGCGAGGAGCCGACCGCCACAGCCAGGGCGTCGACACCCGTCGCGGCGACGAACTCAGCGGCCTCGTCGGGATCGGTCCGCGCCTCCGGCGCGTGGACCCCGTTCTTGCCTCCGACCTCCCCGAGCTCGGCCTCCACGTACCCGCCACTCGCGTGCACGCGGGCCGCCACTCGCGCGGTGGCAACGAGGTTCTCCCCGTACGGCAGCGCGGAGGCGTCGAACATCACCGAGCCGAAGCCGAGCTCCATCGCCTGGTCGATGAGAGCTGGCCCCGTGGCGTGGTCCAGGTGGACCGCCACGGGCACCTCAGACTCCTCCGCGACGGCCAGCAACGCCCGGCCGAGCGGCGCGAGCGACCCGTGGTAGCGGACGGTGTTCTCGCTGAGCTGCAGGATCACCGGCCGGTTCACCCGGCGTGCGCCTTCCACGATGCCCTCGGCGTGCTCGAGCTGGATCACGTTGAAGGCGCCCGCGCCGCATCCCCTGGATCTGGCTCGGGCCACGATTTCGGCAGTCGAGGTCAGCGGCACTGCGGCTCCTTCTCCTGTAGTGCGACGCGCGTCAGGTTGTCGCGGTAGGCGACAAGGTCGACGTCCCCTGCCAGCGGGGCCGGTACGGCCGCCGCCGACAAGGCGGCGGCGTGGACCAGCGTGCGGGGCCAGTCCCACCCCTTGGCCAGGCCAAGGGCGATGGCGGCCACGGCTGCGTCACCGGCACCGGTGGGGTTACCTCCCAAGGTTTGCGGCGGCACCGCCCGCCATCGACCATCGGGTGTGTCGGCATCGAGACCGCCAGGCCCGTCGGAGGCGACGACGGCGCCCGCCCCCAGCCGGCGAAGGCGCGCCGAGCCGTCGGCCAGGTCTGGCAGGCCGGTGGCCCTGGCCAGCTCGGCGGCGTTGGGCTTGACGACCTCGGGTCGCGCCGTGACGGCCAGGCTCAGCGCCCGCCCGTCGGCGTCCACGACGACCGGAACACCGTGCCTGCCAGCCTCCATCGTCAGGACGGCATAAGCGTCGGCGGGCAGACCCGGAGGCAAGCTGCCGGACAGCACCAGGACGGACGCCTCCGGCAGCCGCGCCCTGACCTGTTCGCGTAGGGCCGCCCACGCGCCTCCGCTCACCCTCGCTCCTGGCTCACTGAGCAGCGTGACGGTTCCCGCGCGGGAGTCCACGACCGCCACTGTGCGCCGGGTCTCCGCCTCGACCTGGATCAGATCGTGGGCGATCCCCGCCGCGTCGAGGTCGGCGCGCAGCACCTCGCCACACGACCCTCCTGCCAGACCGAGCGCGATCACCGGAACACCCGAGCCCTCGACGCCTTCGGCGTCCAGGCAGCGCAGCACTCGTGCGACGTTCAAGCCCTTCCCACCGGCCCGTGAGGCTACGGCTGTCACCCGGTTGACCGCGTCTACGTGCAGCTCATCGACCCGATAGGTGATGTCGAGCGCGGGATTGGCTGTAACGGTGACGATCACTCCTGTCCTCCTGACCGCGTCACGATTTCCCGCCGGTGGCGACGACGCCCGGATCGGGCCAGGAGACGAGCACCAGGTCGGGATCGAGCGCGAGCTCACGGGTGAGCAGCGAGGCCGCCCTGGTCACCGCCTCACGCATGAGGCCTGCGGCCCGTGGTCGACCGCGGATCACGGCCACGGCCCCCGTGTCGACCGTCGAAGGGCCCGGGCCTGAGGCGCCGGTCCTCGCTGTGACGATCCGCTGAACGATCACGGCGCCACCGGGCAGGCCGAGCGCCTGGGCGAGTTCCTCCGCCAGCCGCGCCGCGAGTTCGCGAGACACCGGCGCCGTCGTGGTGAGCTGGACGAACGGCACAGCTACTCCACCACGACGGAGCGGGACAGGTGCTCGGGCGCGTCACAGTCGAGTCCGCGGTACCTGGCGTGGGCGACGGCCAGACGATGCACGCGTACCAGCTCGGCCTGCGGGTCTGCGGTGGCCACGCGCAGAGTCGCCCCGGTTGCGCTGACCGCTTCCACGACATCCTCGGGCAACGGCGACAGGGACCAGACGAGGCTGCGCGGGCCCGCGCACGCGATCGGGCCATGGCGGTATTCCAGCGTCGCGTAGGACTCCGTCCACAGGCGCGCCGCCTCGCGGCACTTGAGCGCCGCCTCCTCGGCCAGGCCACGAGCCCACCCCGAGCCCAGGAACACCAGGTGGTCGTAGTCGGCGGGATCGGCCACCAGTGGCTCGGCCAAAGCCGCCCTCGCCTGGTCGGGCAGGCCCCGCAGATCTTCGCCGATCGAGGCGCGCAGGAGGGTGAGCGCTGACGTCGCGTACCGCGTCTGGACGACCGACCGCTCGTCGGCGAAGTCCAGCAGCACCTGGCGGTGGGTGGCTTCGACGATCGGGGACGAGGGCGTCCCCGTGATCGCGATCGTGGTGGTGTGCGACGACAGCTCTCTCGCCAGCCGTACCAGGTCACTGGTGGTGCCCGAGCGCGACAGCAGCACCACCGCGTCGTAGCGGTCGGGGTCGTCCAGCTCGGTGGCGATGGCGGCCCTGGTCTTGCCGTGGCCCAGCACCTGCCGGCGGCGGGCATAGGCGTCCAGGATGTAGTAGGAGGTCCCGCAGCCGACCGCCAGCACGGCAGCGCCGCTGGACGGCAGAGCGCCGCGGAGATCGTCGGCGGCGTCGAGTACCCGCTGCCAGATCTCGGGCTGGCTCCGTACCTCGCTCTCCGTGCGGTTGGCGAGGCCGTGGTCGGTCGTGGTGGTCACTGGTGCGTCTCTCTTCCTGGTTGGGTGGGTCCGGTGAGTCCTCGCTGCGGATGACGGGCGGCGACCGTGAGCGTTTCCGCGAGCGCGCCGGCCTGCTCTGCCGTCGCCTGCGCGGCGGTGCCGCCGATGCCCTGCGTGGACAGCGCGCCGCACGCCGAGGCTGTACGCAGTGCCGCCGCCAGATCACCACCTGCCAGCAGGGTGGCGAGCAGGCCCGCGTCGAAGGAGTCGCCCGCCCCCGTCGTCTCGATGGGGCTGACGCGGGGAGCGGTGACGGTGAGGACCGTGCCGTCGGGGTGATGGAGGAGCGCGCCGTCCTCTCCGCGCTTGACCACTGCGCAGGCGCCGCGAGCGGCCAGCGTGGCGGCCGCGGACTCGACGGTGCCCTCGCCGCTGATACGGAGGGCCTCCGCCTCGTTGGGCAGCAGGTAGTCGATCAGCGGCAGCAACTCCGGCAGGCCGTGCCCGAAAGAACGGGAGGGGTCCCAGTTGGGGTCGACGGACGTGGTCACGCCCCGCCGCCGGACACCGCTGAACAGCGCGGGCAGGCCCTCCCACAGGTCGTACTGAAGGAAGTAGGAGCTGACATGGACGTGTCTGACCGCCGACAGCGCCGCCTCGGGCACGTCGGCGGCGGACAATCGGCCGATCTCGCCAGGGAAGGTGAGGATCGATCGGTCGCCACGCGCGCCGAGCACGATGCTCATGCCGGTGCGCCGCCCCGGCCTGCGGACGCAGTACGTGGTGTCCACGCCGCGATCGCGTAGGTGCTCGAGCACGAAGGCGCCCAGCCAGTCGTCGCCCACGACACCCGCCATGGCGACGCGCGCGCCGAGACGTGCCGCGCCGCAGGCGGTGATCGCCCCCGAGCTGCCGAGCACGATGTCGGCGTCCTCCACAATGTCCTCGACCTGTCCGAAGGACGGACGCACATCGCCGCACTCGACGATGACGTCCGCGTTCAGCTCGCCCAAGACGAGGAGATCGATGTCAGCCATGCCACCTCACGTTCTGGTCATCGGGGGTACAGGCATCCTCGCGCCCGCCGTCGGAACCCTGGCGAGACGCGGGACGGTCGTGTCCGTCGTGTCCCGCTCGGCCGCCCGGGTGGCGGCTTTGCGGGACGGCCTGGCCACGGCCGGCGGCGCACGGGTCAACGGCGTGATCGCCGACGTCACGGATCCTCCCGCGCTTGCCGCAGCTCTCGACGAGGCGGCGGGGACATGCGGCCCGATCGGCCTCGCGTTGGTCTACCAGCCGTTCGCGCCCGCCGAGGCGTGGGACACGCTCGTCCCACGAGTCGGCGAGCTGCTGGTGACGGTCCTGGTCAGCAACTACGCCGCCGAGGACGCTCCCCCGCCCCCGCTGCGCGAAGGCCATCACGAGCGGCTGCTCGTGCGACACCTGTTGCTCGGCTGGCATCGCGATGTCAATGGCGTGCGCTGGCACACCCCCGAGGAGGTGTCCACCGCGGCGGTCGGCGTGGCCGACCGCCGGGCCAGCACAGTGCTGGGTGCGGTACGTCCCTGGACCGAACGCCCAGGAAGCTGACACCACGTGCACCCCCCGCATGCTTCTACCCGGCCATCCAAATCAAGCATATTCCTTCAAAACGCTCAAAACTCTCAGCAGGAAGACGCTACGAAGGGAGACTCGAACTGTCAAGCGCCACGACTTTCGGATAAAGAGTCAAGAACGTGACGATCAAATGAAAGGTATTGACGTTTTCTGGATGAAGTTGATAGGACGGGCCCTACCTGGTTGTGCCAGCCGAGGAGGCCCCCATGCATCTCAACCGTCGCCAGTTCCTGCGAGCCGCCATCGGTACGGCCGCGGCGAGCTCCCTTGCCGCCTGCGGCGGATCATCGTCGACGGGAGGCGCCTCCGCCGACACCCTGACGTTCTCCGTCTGGGGCTCGGACGCCGAGCTCGGCTCCTTCAACGCCATCGCCAGGGCTTTCGAAAAGCAGAACGCCGGCATCACCATCAAGGTTGAACAACTGCCCTACCAGCAGATGCGCTCCACCCTGGACGCCCGCCTCCAGTCCGGCCAGGGCCCCGACCTGTTCAGGGTGACCTACAACGACATCGGCATCTACAGCTCCCAGGGCGTCCTGCAAGATCTCAGCGCCACGATCGGCGGTGAGAGCTCCGCCTTCATCGACGCCCTGTGGGCAGGCGTTCAGTACGAGGGCAAGCCGTACGGCGTGCCGCACCACACCGACACCACTGCCGTGCTCTACAACAAGGAGCACTTCGCCAAGGCCGGCATCAAGGAGGTGCCCGCCACCCTCGAGGAGGCGTGGACCTGGGAGCAGTTCCTAGAGGTGGCCGGAAAGCTCAAGGCCGCCAACCCCGGCGGCACGGCGTTCGGTGTCAACTGGCAGCAGTTCGGCGCCTTCCGCTGGTTCAACTGGCTCTGGCAGGCGGGTGGCACGGCGCTGGGCGCGGACGGGAAGACGCCGACCCTGGACTCTCCCCAGGCCCGAGAGACGCTGGCCTTCACCAAGTCCTTCTACGACAAGGGCCTGATGCCCAAGAACATGCTGGTGAAGACCAACAACAGCCCTGACCTGGTCTTCCCCTCCGGGAAGATCTCAATGGCATTCGTCGGCGACTTCCTGCTGCCCGACATGTCCACCAGGGTCACCGATTTCGAGTTCGGCGCCACGTACCTGCCGCGCGGCGCGGGTGGGGCCGCGACAGACCTTGGCGGCAACGCGGTGGTGGTCACGACGCAGAGCAAGAACCCGGAGGCGGCCGCCGCCTTCGCCGCCTTCCTCGCCTCGACCGACAACATGAAGCAGTTCTGCGAGAAGACCACCGTCCTGCCCGCCCGAAAGGACCTCGCCGGCCAGCAGTTGGACTACGCGGTGCGGCCCGACCTGATGCCGGTCTTCCAGCAGCAGGCCACCACGATGCCGCCCGACCTGGTGAAGCTCGTCACGCTGCCTGCCTTCTCGGGTGTCAACGATGCCCTCGTCCAGCATCTGGAGGCCTTCTTCGCCGGAGGCCAGTCACCCGACGACACCATCGCGGGGCTGACGACGGCCCTCAAGAAGGCCGTCGCGGCCTAGCCACAGAAGGGAGCCCTCGGGCAGATGGCATCAGTGACCAGCCCTGCGAGCACGGCTCCGCCGGTCCCACCTCCGAAGAGCGCGCGATCATGGGCAGCTGCGCTGCGCACGCGCAGAGGACGTGAAGCGGCAGCGGGCCTCATGTTCGCCGCTCCCGCCGTCGCGGTGTTCGCGGTGTTCATGTTCTGGCCGCTGATCAAAGTCGTATGGATCAGCTTCCAGAAGACCAGCGGCTTCGGCGTCGCCCGATGGATAGGGGCGCAGAACTACCAGGACATCATGGCCGACCCGATCTTCTGGACGGCCCTGACCAACACGGTTCTCTACACCCTGTTGTCCGTACCCCTGTGCCTGATCGCGGGGCTGGCGGCGGCGCTGCTGCTCAACAAGAAGATGCCGGCACGTGGACTGATCCGGGCGATCTTCTACATGCCCGCCGTCATCTCCGGCGTCAGCAGCGCGCTGATCGCCGCCTGGATGTTCAACGAAGACCTCGGCATCGTCAACAGGATGCTCGGCCCGCTAGGCCTCGAAGACGTCCCGTGGCAGTCGGAGGGACTGCCGGCCATGCTCTCGCTGGTGGCCGTCAGCCTGTGGATCGGGCTCGGCTTCAACATGGTCGTCTATCTGGCGGCACTGCAGGGCATCCCACGCCAGGTGTACGAGGCCGCCCGCTGCGACGGCGCTTCCTGGTGGCAGACACTGCGCTCCATCACGATCCCCTCACTGGCCCCCACGACCTTCTTCCTGGTCGTGATCGGGATCATCAACAGCTTCCAGGTCTTCGACATCGTCTACGTCATGACCGGTGGCGGGCCGGGCAACTCCACGACGATGCTCGTCACCTACGCCTACTCCACCGGTTTCGAGCAGCGTCAGCAGGGCTACGCCTCGGCGATCGGCGTGCTGCTTTACCTGATCGTTCTGGTGCTGACGGTGGTCCAGTGGCGGATCGGCCGCCGCAGGGACACCGCATGAGGAGGGAGGGGGCCATGACGGCCGTGAACACCCACGAGCGGCGTGCCGTACGGCTGCGCCTGGCCTTCGCGGCGGCCGGAGCGCTGGCCATGCTGTTCCCGGTCTATTGGATGATCGTGACGGCGCTCTCCTCGCCCGCCGAGCTGCGCGGCTCACAGTTCAGCCTGTGGCCGACCGCCGCGAACTGGGCGAACTTCACCGGCCCCTGGAGCAAGTTCCCCTACCCGACCTGGATCCTCAACTCCGCGGTCATCGCGGTGAGCGCCGTGGCGCTGACCGTCGTCATCAACCTGATGGCGGGCTACGCCTTCGCCAAGCTCCGCTTCCCCGGCAGGAACGTGCTGTTCCTCCTGATCCTCAGCACGCTGATGGTCCCAGTCCAGGTCGTCATGGTCCCGCAGTTCCACCTCGTCGTGGACTTCGGGCTGCTCGGCTCGAACTGGGGCGTCATCCTGCCCCGGCTGGCCGAGGCGTTCGGCCTGTTCATGGCTCGCCAGTTCATGATGGCGGTCCCCGACGAACTGCTCGAGGCGGCCCAGGTCGACGGCTCGGGACAGTGGCGGACGTTCTTCAAGGTGGTGCTTCCGCTGTGCAAGCCGCTGATCGCCGTCCTGGTGATCTTCACTTTCATGTGGCGGTGGAACGAGTTCGCCTGGCCACTGATCGTGTTGAAGGACCCCGAGAGCTACACGCTGCAGGTGGGGCTGCTGTTCCTAAAGAACCAGTACGGCCAGGACTATGGGGCCCTCATGGCGATGTCACTGGTGTCGATGATCCCCATGCTGATCGTCTTCGCGCTCTTCCAGCGGCACTTCGTCGAGGGCATGGCCCGCTCGGGCATCAAGTGATGGGAATCAGATGATCAACGTCTGCGTGACACTCGACTTCGACGATGCGTGGCTGGCCGACGTGGCGGCCGTCTCGCCCGAGGTGCGTGTGCGCAAACACCTGGCCACCACCGCCGAGCAGATCCCGGCGGACGTGCTGGCCGGCGCCGACGTCCTCTACACCAATTCGGCCTTCCCCACGCGCGACCAGGCGCCTCGCCTGGGCTGGGTCCAGCTCGACACCTCCGGGTGCGACCACGTCACCGGCACCGACCTGTGGGAGGCGGGGACGCCGATCACCACGATCGGCGGCGTGTCGCCCAAGCCGCTGGCCGAGTACGTGCTGATGATGATCCTCGCGCATGCCCATCACCTGCCCCAGATCATCGACCTGCAGCGCCGCACGCACTGGCCCGATCTGGACCACCGATGGAACAGGCTCATGCCGCGCATGCTGCCCGGTTCCACAGTGGGCATCATCGGCTACGGCCGCATCGGCAGGGAGATCGGCAGGCTCGCGCACGCCTTCGGGATGAACGTGCTCGGTATGCGCAGGGGTTCGGCTCGCGACGGCCTGCGCTTCGGCGAGCCGTCCGACGAGGCAGCGGACCCGGCCGAGGTGGTCGGGCCCGAGGGCCTCGTCGGCCTGCTGACCCGCTCTGACTACGTCGTACTCACCGTGCCGCACACCGAGCAGACCCACCACCTGATCGACGAAGCGGCCTTCGCGGCGATGCGCCCCGGCACGACTCTGATCAACGCGGCCCGCGGCGGAGTGGTGGACGAGACGGCGCTGCTGGCCGCGCTGCGCTCGGGCAGGGTCGGCTTCGCCGCGCTCGACGTCTTCGCCGAAGAGCCCCTTCCCGCCTCCAGCCCCTTCTGGCGGGAAAGCAATGTACTGATCACTCCGCACGTGGCAGGATTCGCGCCCGGCTATCGCGATCAAGTGCGCGCTCTTTTCACCGAGAACCTGCGCAGATTCGTCGACGGCCGCCCCCTGTTGAATCTGGTGGACAGAAAGGCCGGGTACTGATGCTGAGCGAGAAGCGCAGGAACCAGCTCCTGGAATACGTGCGGCACAGGCGCTCCGTAGGTGTGGAGGACCTCGCCGAACTGCTCGGCGTCAGCCTCTCCACCGTCCGCCGCGACCTCGACGAGATGGACGAGCGCGGCCTGCTGCGACGCGTGCACGGTGGCGCGGTGGCGATCGACGACCACGCTCCTCGCGAGAACTCCGTCGACGAGCGCGCCGTGCGCAACCTCGAGGAGAAGAAACGGATCGCCGCGCGCGCCGTCGAACTCATCACTCCCGGCAGCACCATCCTGCTGACCGGAGGATCGACGACGGCCCAGATGGTGCCGCACCTGAGCGCCGTACCCGACATCACCGTGGTCACCAACTCCGTGGCCATCGCGCACGCCATCGGCACCACATCGGAGACCCTGCAGGTCCTCGTGCTCGGTGGGCTGCTCCGCAACCTGGAGCTCTCGCTGCTCGGGCACCTCACCTCCCAAGCCCTCGCCGACATCCACATCGACCTGGCCTTCTTCAGCGCCTACGGCATCGACCCCGGCTACGGCATTCTCGGCGCCAACCTCGCCGAGGCGGAGACGGACCGCAACATGATCAAGGCCGCCAGACATCTGACGGTCCTCGCCGACCACAGCAAGTTCAACCAGCGCAGCGCCGTCCGCATCGCCCCCATCTCGGCCGTCGGCACCGTGGTCACCGACAACCGCGCTTCGGACGAGGCGGTGGCCGCTCTGCGGGCGCGCGACATCACCGTGATCCAGGCCTAGACAGGAGAGTCGTTTTCAGCATGTCCGACACCCGAGTACTCGTCCTCATCGGCGCGGGCAGCGCCGTCTTCACCCGCGGGCTACTCGCCGATCTCATCTCCGCCGACGACCTCGGCGCGTGGGAGATCCGGCTGGTCGACGTGAACCTCGAGGCGCTGGCGGTCGCCACCCGCCTGGCCGAGCTCATGGTGCAGGCGAGGAAGGCGGGCGGCGCGATCACCGTCAGGTCCTCCACCGACAGGAGGGACATGCTGCCGGGAGCCGACTTCGTGGTCACGTGCGTCGGGGTGGGCGGCAGGCCCGCCTGGCAGGCAGACCACGAGATCTGCATGAAGCACGGCGTCTTCCAGCCGGTGGGCGACTCCATCATGCCAGGTGGCATCTCGCGGCTGCTCCGCACTGTGCCGGTCATGGTGGAGATCGCTAAAGATGTGGCCGACCTCGCCCCTGACGCGTTCTTCTTCAACTACAGCAACCCCATGACCGCCAACGTGGCGGCGATGACGGCCTACGCGGGCGTGAACGTGGTCGGCCTGTGCCACGGCATGCATCACGTCCAGCGGGAGTTGGCCGCCTTCGCCGGGCTGCCGTTCGAGGAGACCTCGACACTCTACGCCGGCATCAACCACCTGACCTTCATCTACGACTTCCGGCACAACGGACGCGACGCCTGGCCGATCGTGCGCGAACGCATGGAGCGCGAGTTGGCCCAGCCTGCTGATCCCGCCGACATCGGATCGATCTGGGAGAACGGCAAGGCCTGGCACAACCCGTTCTCCTGGGAGATCTTCCGCCGCTATGGCGCCTATCCCGCCGCCAACGACCGGCACGTGGTGGAATTCTTCCCCGAACGCTGGCCGTCGGGCGCTTACTACGGCAAGACATTGGGCGTCGACGCCTTCTCCGTGCCCGAGATCCTCACCTGGGGCGAGCAGCGCTACCAGGGCATGCGGGCGCAGGCCGAGGGCGAGGCCCCGCTCGACGAATCGATCTTCGAACGGTCGACGGGCGAGCAGGAGCAGCTCATCGCGATCATCCGGTCGATCGCCTTCGACCGCCGCGAGATGTTCTCGGTCAACGTGCCCAACCACGGCGCCGTACCCGGCCTGCCCAGTGATGCCGCCCTGGAGATCCCCGGCGTCGCCACTGCCCGTGGTCTGCGCCCCGTCAGCGTGCCGGACCTTTCGGCTCCGCTCACCTCCATCCTGGCTCGCAGGCTCACCTCCGTCTCCCTTGCCGTGGAGGCCGCCATGACCGGCAGCCGTGACCTCGCCGTGGAGGCGGTCATCGCCGACGGCGCGCTCACCCACCCGGACGCCGCGGCCCGGCTCATGGACGCGCTCATCGCCGAGCAGAAACGCTTCCTGCCCCACTTCGCCTGAACACCTTCCGGAGAACCTTCCATGAGAATCACCCGTGTCAAGCACGCGGACGGTACCGTCACCGCCGCCAGGATCGAGGACGGCGCCGCCGTCCCTGTGGCTCAGGAGAAACCCGCCTACATGGCCGACGCCCTGCGCGACCTCATCGCCTCGGGCGCCGACCTGTCCGCGCTACCCGCGACAGGGCCGACGGTCCCGCTGAGCGACGTGACCGTCCTGAGCCCGCTCAGCGCGCCACAGAAGATCATCTGTATCGGCCTCAACTACGCCGACCACATCCGCGAGACCGGCCTGGACACGCCGCAGCGTCCGCTGGCCTTCGTCAAGACAGCGCACACTCTCGCCGGGCCGTACGACGACGTGGTGGTACCGGCGGGAGCCACCGAACAGCTCGACTGGGAGGCGGAGCTTGCCCTCGTCATCGGCCGCCCTGCGCGCGACGTGCCCGCCCAACGCGCAATGGAGCACGTCTTCGGCTACACAGCCGCCAACGATGTCTCGGCGAGGGACGCTCAGTTCACCGACGGACAGTGGTTTCGCGGCAAGAACTTCGACGGTTTCTGCCCGCTCGGCCCATGGATCGTCACCTCCGACGAGCTGGGCGACCCACACGCCCTGGCCGTCCGGGCCCGCGTCGGCGGTGAGACCGTCCAGGACGGCTCGACCAAGGACATGATCTTCGATGTGCCCACGATCATCTCCTACCTCTCGCGGTACATGACGCTGAACCCCGGCGACGTGATCGCCACCGGCACGCCGCACGGCGTCGGCATGGGCCGCTCGCCCAAGCTGTGGCTGAAGGACGGCGACGTGGTCGAGGTGGAGATCGAGGGTGTCGGCACCCTGCGCAACACCGTGAGGTTCGCATGAGCCGCTGGGGGATGCCCGTCATCGACTTCCACTGCCACTTCCCTGGCCCCGAGCCCACGCAGGACCGGCTGGACGCCGAGTTTGAGCACGCCTGCGGGCCCGCGAAGCTGGAACGCCTCCGACAGAACGCGAGCGCCTACCACGAACGCGTACGACGGGCCCGCACCCTGCCGCCCACGCAGCCTGAGACGAGATCGGCCGAAGAGATCGCGGCCGCGTGGCGGAACGAGGCCGATGAGGTGGGCCTCACAAGGGTCGTGTTCATGAGCGGCGGCGGCAACGACCGGCTGGCCCAGGTGGTCGCCGCGCACCCCGACCGGTTCGTCGGCTTCGCCAACCATCAGCCCTGCGCGCCGGGCGCCGCGGCCGAGCTCCGCAGATCCGTCACGGAGCTCGGCCTGTCCGGCTACAAGATCATCGCCCCTTGGGTGAGCGTGCCGCTCGCCGACCACGCGCTGTGGCCGGTCTGGGAGGTGTGCGAGGAGTACGGCCTGCCCGTCATGCTCCACTTCGGCCCCGTCAACGGCGGCGGTGGGCTCGGCCACGCGCCCAACATGGACCCTCTTGCCCTGCACGATGTGGCCAAGGCCTTCCCCGAGGTGAACTTCGTCGTCGCCCACTTCGGCTGCGGCTACCCGGGCGAGCTGCTCCGCCTGGGCTGGGCGAACGCCAACGTCCACGTGGACTCCTCCAGCAACCACGAGTGGACGCGGTGGATGCCGTACGAGCTCACTCTCAAGGACCTGTTCCGCCGTTTCCACGAGACGTTCGGCCCTGAGCGGATCCTGTTCGGCACTGACTCCTGCGATTTCCCCTGGGGCTATATCCGGCAGTACGCCGATGAGCAGATCCGCATCCTCGACGAACTCAACATGTCGGCGGGCGACCGTGAGCTGATCGTCGCGGGGAACGCGGTCAGGCTGCTCGGCCTCGACCTTCCCGGCATCTCCACGACCCGGCAGGAGGCGGCATGACCATCGCCGACGACCCCGACCGCGCACCGGCCCGTTCGCACCTGTACGCCATGGGCCTGACCCGGGAGGACATGCGACGGCCGACCGTCGGCATCGC
This sequence comes from Nonomuraea recticatena, assembly GCF_039533245.1. Taxonomy (NCBI): domain Bacteria; kingdom Bacillati; phylum Actinomycetota; class Actinomycetes; order Streptosporangiales; family Streptosporangiaceae; genus Nonomuraea; species Nonomuraea recticatena. Next base: position 52,747 of record NZ_BAAATE010000046.1, read on the forward strand.
CTCCACCTGGACGGGCACCATGCCGTGTAACCTCACGCACCGTGAGCTGGCCGCGCACGTCGCCGAGGGGGTCCGACGTGCTGGCGGCCTGCCGATGGAGTTCAACACCATCGCCGTCTCCGACAACCTCACCATGGGCACGCCCGGAATGCGAGCCTCCCTGGTGAGCAGAGAGGTGATCGCCGACTCCATCGAGCTCATGGGTCGTGCGCACCAGTTCGACGCCTTGGTCTGCATCGTCGGCTGTGACAAGACCGTCCCGGCGGGGATCATGGCGCTGTCACGGCTCGACGTGCCCTCGGTGGTCCTCTACAGCGGCAGCATGATGCCAGGCCGCTGGCGCGACCGCGACGTTACGATCCAGGACATGTGGGAGGCTCTGGGAGAGCGCGCGGTCGGCAGGCTCGACCAGGACGAGGTCGACGACCTGGCCCGTCACGCGTGTCCTGGCCCCGGCACCTGCGCCGCTCAGTACACCGCCAACACCATGGGTGGGGTGGCCGACTTCCTCGGACTGGCGCCCTTCGGCGTCGGCGACATCCCCGCGGTCGCCGAGACCAAGCCCGCCGCCGCCAGGCGCGTGGGTGAGATCGTCATGGACGCCCTCGCCAGGGACGCCAGGCCTTCCCGTATCCTCACTCCGAACGCCATGCACAACGCCATTGTCTCTGTGGCGGCCATGGGGGGGTCCACCAACGCGGTGCTGCACCTGCTCGCCATCGCTAGGGAAGCGGGATTGCCGCTGCGGATCGACGAGATCGGCGAGATTTGCAGGAAGGTGCCGATCATCACCGGACTCAAGCCCGGAGGGCCGCACACCGCCGCCGACCTGTGGCGAGCCGGCGGCACCGCGCTCGTGGTGCGGCGGCTCCTGGAGGCAGGACTGCTGCGGGAGAACGTGACGCTCGTCGACGGCCGCACGCTCGCCGACGTGGCCGCCGGCGCTTCGGAAGCATCCGGCCAGACCACGGTGAAGACGGTGGCCGCTCCGGCGAAGCCGCCGGGCGCGCTGGCGATCCTGCGCGGCTCGCTAGCGCCGGACGGCTGCGTGCTCAAGCTCGGCGGTCGCGCGGACTTCCGCCGCGAAGGGCCGGCCAGAGTGTTCGACTCCGAGGAGGAGTGCTTCGCCGCCATCCAGAGCGGCGCGGTCGTGGCGGGAGATGTCGTGATCGTCCGTTACGAGGGCCCGGCCGGTGGGCCAGGCATGCGGGAGATGCTCTCCATCACCGGCGCCCTGGTCGGGCAGGGACTCGGCGACTCTGTGGCGCTGGTGACCGACGGACGTTTCAGCGGCGTGTCCCACGGGCTCGTCATCGGCCACGTCGCCCCCGAGGCGTTCAAGGGCGGGCCCATCGCACTGGTGCGCGATGGCGACACGGTCGCCGTCGACACCGCGAACGCCACCCTCGACCTTCTCGTGGACGAGGACGAACTCGCCGCGCGCCGCGCCGCCTGGCGGCCCCTGGAACGACCTGTGGAGCGGGGTGTGCTCGCCAAGTACGTGGCATCGGTCGGCTCCGCCTCCGACGGCGCCACCACCATCTGACCGCAGGACCGGCCTGGGCGGTCATTCCCCGGACGGGCCCGCTTCGTGCACGGGCCCGGAGCGGGGCCCACTTCGCGGTGCTTGATATCCATATGCCTTGACCTGGTGAAACACGCCCGCCAAGCACATTCGAACGAAAGTCACGGCAAGCCGCTGAGCTCGGCTCCACTCTAGGGCCTGTACAGACTTCGGATCTTCAGACGGGTTGAAGGCTTAGGATCCACATGATGGTCCCGCGGAGATGAAGGCTGGCGAGTAGCTGTCGGGAGTCTTGTGGAAGGTCAGCCCCCGGCACTCCTTGATCCGGTTGATGTAGCGTTCCGCGGTGTTGCGCTACTTGTAGAGATCTGGATCATGACTGACCGGGCGGACGCAGTGGGAGTCGCGCTTCTTACGGTTTGTCGCCTGGTCCCGCCACGGGCTGCCGGTACGAAACCGCCACATCACCGCGTTGAACTGCTGCCGTAGATCCGGAATCGGGCCCCGCTCGCCAAGGGTGACACCGTTGGCGAAGTAGATCAAAAAGCAGCGACCTCATGATCACAGATGTGATCATGAGGCCGCTGTTCTCGTTCTTGCTAGTGGAGGGAGTTGTGGGTGTCTCCGTGTTCAGCTGATCCCGATCAGATCCTGCTGACTACCTGACAGCGACCCGAACTGCATTCCTGCGGGCGGCCTGGCGATCCAAATCCGTGACACAGGACGGCCCCCGTCCGGATTCAGGACCGGGCGCGGGCCGCTCTATTTCTCCTTTTCGGCCAGACGAGAGCCTGGTGGAGGAGCTACCGGTCCCGCCAGTCGAACCACCAGGAGCCGTTGTACATGTAGCAGGCGCTGACCTGGTAGTAGCGGGCGTAGGTGCGCTTCTCGGAGTCGCACCAGGACCAGGTGCCGAAGGGGCCGCGAGCCTGCCAGTAGGGAGCCTGGATGGTGACAGGGTCGGTGGCCTGGCTGGCGTGAGCCGCAGTTCCCAGCGTGGAGAGAGCGGCAAAGGCGATAACGCCCACGGTAGCGACCCTCATTGCGAGATTCTTCATATTGCACCAGCTTGCTCTTGAGATGCTTTGCCGTTCATCATCATGTCGATCTAACCCGCGGCGAAAAACACCGCTTTTTGCCATTCATCGACGAAATCCAGCCGTGACGCCCTATGGGCCCACGATCACATCTGATCATGAGGCTACTGTCGTCGTTCCTGCTATGGAGTTCAGGTGTCGCGGCGTTCGACCGGACCAGATCAGATCCCAGCCGCCACCCTGGCAGTGGCCCAAGCCCGAAAGGCACCCTGGCGATCCGTATCCGGTACGCCCTGTCGCGTGACCTAATGACAATTTGCCAACAGTGATCTCTTTTCATCCTTGGTGCGATCTTCGTCGATGAGGTTCAGGACGAGGATGGCCTGCACGATCGCGGTGGCGCGTCGTGGGCAGCAGCGCTGCTTGGTCAGGACTTTCCAGGTTTTCAGCGTGGCAACGGCTCGCTCACCGAGGGCGCGGATGCGCGCGTGGGGACCTGGGACTGGTCCAGGCCGAACAGGTCCTTGCCGAACTCGAAACTCTTTCCACCGGCCAGCGCAGCCCAGCGGCGGCTATTACGATCTCGTGCGTAGTTGGGGATTGAGGCGCGACAGCCTGTGCTCAGGCTGTCTTACGCGGTCTGCTGGTCGGACAGGAGCCCGGCGAGGGTGGTGACGATCTCGGGCAGGTGGTCGCGGCGGCCGTGGTGCCGGGCCAGGGCTCCCAGGTCTTCAGGTGTGCGATGCCGTGTTCCGGTCGTCGGCAGGAGGCATGGGTCTGGCGGGCCGCTTCATGATGGGCCATCAACCACTGCACGTCTTCGAGGTGCTTGCCACGTCGTTTGGGCGGTGGGGTTGCGATCTGGCCTCCTGTTTGGCCGTCCAGGCCCTGATAGCCGACATTGGCCAAGATCTCCACGTTTCGAGGCAATCTACAATGTAAAGGCGCCGGACGATACTTGTGCAGACTCAACGTCCAACACACCATGACCGGCGACCTCATGGTGGCGCATCCAGCATCGATAACCATCGACCTTCGCAGTCGCTCATGGTCGTGGCCAGCAGTGCCGAGACCCGACGACAGTCGATGTCCCCGGGAAGGCCTCGACCTCGTTCCTGTCTCGTCCCGCCGGTCAATCTCCGTGCGACCCTGCTCTCTCGTCGGACCAAGACAGCTGACGTCCACCACTCAACGGGACATGGCAGGGTGCGCCCATCAAGGCCCAGCGTGGTCGGACGCCGCGAAGCGGGCGAGGTAGACCATGATCGGCCGCAAGCCGCGGCGCTCGTACAGCCGGCGCGCTCCCTCGTTGTCGATGAGGGTGCCGATGAGGAGGTCGCCGATCCCCATCTTGTCCAGCTCGGCGTCGACCGCGTCGAGGAGCAGGGTGCCGAAGCCCCGGCCACGCTCCGCCGGCGCGATCGAGAGGGTCTCCAGCTCAGCGATCCGCGCCCCGGTCACCCACGTGTCGTCAGGACCCGGCTTGATGTGAACGAAGGCATATCCGATCGGCTCGGCAGCCCGTTCGGCGATCAGCACGAACGAGCCCTCAGCGCGGATCCACTCCCGGTAGCAGGACCGGCGCAGCTCCCATGATCTGTCGTCGGGAAAGTATTTCAGGTCCGAGTTGAGCGACTGGTGATGGGCGTGCAAGGCGAGCCACAACGGCTCCAGACGGTCGATGAGCTCAGGTCCGCCCTTGCGGATGGTGACGGTGACGGACATGACGTGCCTCTCGTGTGTGCCGGTGGTCGCACCATCTTGCCCGACCCGGTCCGGCGGGCCGGCGGGCGGAGACCGGGCCCTGCGGCCACGGCTTCGGCACTCGCCCCTGAGCACCGGCGGACTCGCGGATGCGACGTTAGAGGCCACAGGCCCATGATCGTTTCTGTGATGTTCGACAACAGCGAGGCTTGTCTTGTGGCCATTGCTGGATTGGTCTACCGCGTGGGGCGAGCGGACCAGAGCCGAGATAGCGCCACTCGTGGTCACCTTCCTGGTTGAAGATGCGGACACGCCTGGCAGCTCTTAGACGCGAAAGCACTCCCGCGCGTCAGCGAGAAGTCGCCTCTCGCTTGAAATGCTTCCCCGGCCCAGTGGGCGTTCACGTTCATCTGGATCTGGCTGGCCACCAGCTTGTATGCGATCCAGCGATTGCACCCGTGGGTCGGGCACCAAGCGTGTCACGGACTCGTGCGCCCGAACCGGCCCGTGAGCCTGTCGAGGAGATCGTGGACGATGACGTTCCAGGTGTCAGCTCTACGCTGTCGGGCGCGCCACTGCGCGATCTTTGGATGTCTTCACAAATTCCCAATGATCTTGCAGTGGCCGCTCTCATGTGACCTCAACCCCGAATCGCAAAGTGTCACTGGAGTACTAGCCTGCACCCGCGAGGTGGCGGCGGAACCACGTGGTCAGGCCAGCGTCCACCTCTCGGGCCAGTGGCAGCTGCGGCGCGGGCTCGATGCCGGGCTCGTCGGCGAGCGGATGCGCCAACTCAGGGATCGACAGCAGTTCGGACGGTTCCCCCAATGCCTCGACGAGCTGGAACGCGTCCGCACGCAGCGCTGGGTGATCCAGCTCGCCGCTGACGACCAGCAGCGGCGCGCGACTGGCGATGGCGTCCGCCTTGGCGACGAAGTCCAGACTGTCGACGACTTTCTCGGACGCGGCGTCATACGGGTAGTCGCCTGGGAACAGGTCGACGACGGATCGCATCCGGATGGCGCCGTTCACGACGGCGCCGGCGAAGACCGGGATCTCGGTGTCGGCCAGGATCCGCAACGCGACGGCACCGCCCAGCGAGCCGCCGAGCACGCCGATGGGGCCGTCATTGACGGGTAGCTGCGCACGGATCGACGCCAGCGCGGCCGGGAACTCCTCTGTCGCTTGTCGGACGAACGGGTGGAGAAAGGACATCAGGGCGTCCTTGTGCATCAGCTCCACGATGGCGTCCGTGCTGCCGTCGACCATGCGTGCACCGCACATCGGCATGCCGAGATGCACCCGCCACGCGGGCAGGTCGTTCATCGGCAACGAGGCAGCGAACGCGGCGTTCGACCTTGGCGGGTCCAGCATGTGCCACGTAACGATCAGCGGCGCCGAGCCGTTGTCGGCTGGCGGCAACGCGGTGAACGGCACGCCTGCGGCCGTGCCCGTGATCGGTGAATACATGCGGCCACTGTATGACTAGGACTGCGCGCCTGGAATCAGTTATGCGACCAGCGAAAATTAGCGCGATAGGCGACCGAATTTCGTGCGGTTCGGCTAGTAGGTAGCGCTCCGTTGTTGCTCGAGCCCTTACATCGACCACGCCGCCTGGCTGGGCATCGAGGCCGGAGGCAGTGTCCGCCGCTGCGGGTCATCAGTAACCTGAGACCGTCGGACCGGGAGCGGGTATCAGCACCTAGTGCGGTGACCACATAGGTTCACCGGCTCGAGGAACAGCGCTGTTCTGCTTGCGCTGGCCGTACTGGTTGCCCTCCACTGTCGTATCGACACCG
>NZ_BAAATE010000047.1:0-56425 GCF_039533245.1 Nonomuraea recticatena
CGCAGGAACAACTCCCACAACTCATCAGGCACCAGCCGTCGAAGGAACGCATCCACGAACGGTCTAACGATCAATCTCCAAATGAGTCACGGTCTTAGCACTGTTGATGGAAGGTGACAGCGATTCGTCGTCGGAGCGCCGCAGCGAACGCAGAACGGGTCGGTCCGGACTCGCGCTCTGCAACGCCGCAGGAGGGTCGATAGCGGGCTGGCGCTGCAGCGGCCCCTATATATGGGTGTGCGCTTGGCTCTGGCTTGGCGAACCGGATGCTAGCGCCGTCTCCGGTAGGGGGTGGCTTAACCGGGGCAAGGCGGGCGCCTGTCTGGGACTCCTGGAATCGCGCGCATAATCCCGCTTATGCATACCGGATCTTGGTAGTGTCATTACGTGACCACACTCAGTCACCAGACCGGCCATGCTGGCACACTCGCCACCATCGAGCAGTTAACGGACTTCACGGACGCCTGGCTCCGGAACCGCGACCTGTCCGCCAACACCCGCGACGCCTACCGCCGCGACGTCCTCCAATACCTCGCCTGGTGCCACAGCATCGGGCTCACCCCCGTCGCGGCTCGCTGGACCCACATCAACACCTACGCCCGGCACCTCGAGACCGTCCCCGCGCACCCCAAGTCGCCGAAACCTCTTGCCAAGCGCAGCATCGCCCGCAAGATGTCGGCCCTGTCGTCCTGGTACGCCTTCCTCCACAAGCTCGACGCCGTGCCGGCCAACCCCGTCGACGCCGCCGACAAACCGAAGATCGATCGCGACCACACCAGCACCGTCTCCTTCACCGAGGCCGAAGCCGCCGCCATCGTCGCCGCCGCACGCACCGACAAGCACATCGGCCCGCTCTGCGCTGCCGCGCTAGCTGAGACCATGGTCGCCCTCGGCGCCCGCGTCACCGAGCTGTGCCTGACGACCGTCGGCGATCTCGGCTACCAGGAAGGCAACCACACGCTCGCCCTGCGCAAGATGAAGGGCGGCAAGATCCGCGTCCGCAGCCTCCCGCCGGCGGCCCGCGCCGCGATCGAAACGATGCTCACCGCCCGACCTGGCGCCGCAGCCGACGAGCCCCTGTTCCGCGACCGCGACGGTCGGCCGCTCGACCGGCACATGGTCTACCGCTTCGTCCGCCGCGCGGCCCGCAACGCGGGCATCCCAGCCGCCGCGAGGATCACGCCGCACTCGTTTCGGCATGCCTGGGCCGCAGCCGCCCGCCGCGCCGGCGCCGACCTCGAAGACCGGCAGCACGCCCTCGGCCACGCCGACCCGCGCACCACCCAGGGCTACGACCGCGCCAGCCGCTCGCTCGCCTCCGACCCCGCCTACCTGGTTGCCGCCGCCATCGCGAAGGCGGCAACTGGATGAGCAGCCGCGCGGTCGCGGTGACGGCCGCGCGGCAGTGTGCTGGAGGTCGGTGGTTACACGGCGTCCAGGGCCCAGTAGGTGGCCCTGACGCCGGGGTTGGTCAGGAAGACCCACTGGTCGACGTTGACGTCGGTCCAGGGCCGGAAGGCCTCGCCAGAGGAGTGGTTGACGAACTGCACCTCATTGCGGCTGAACGAGGAGCGCTCTACCCGCCAGTACTGGGAAGAGTCGCTGGTGTTGCAGGCGACCTGGATGACGAGCGTGCGGTTGAGTCCGCCCAAGGGGCCGGGCTTGATGCACCGGTTGGTGTGGATGTTTTTGATCTGGTAGTACGCCCAGCCGTCGGAGTGGCGGCGTTGCTGGAACTTCCAGCCGTTGCCCGCGTCGGAGACCGCCGAGTAGATGGGCAGACCCTCGTTGGAGTTGAAGCCCCAGCCCTCAGGCACCAAGTGGCCGCCGGTGAGGACGTTGTCGATCTTGTAGGTGCGGTTCTCATCGACCCAGCCCCACACCGCGGGATGGGGGTCGGCCTGGAGCATGGTCGTGGCCCGCGCGGAAGAGGCGAGGCCGAGGGACAGGCCTGCCGCGGCGATGAGACAGGTCAGACGACGGAGCAGGGACGCGGGGGTCATGACAGCCTTTCCAGGAAGGGGGCGGGCGAATGCGCCGACCGTGAGGAGATCGCGGACGGGATGTGTGGTGTGTCGGTGTTGTGCGCGGGAACTGGCCGCCGAACGCGAGCCGGACGCCGGGCCCGGGTCAGCGCCAGCCGCCGCCGTTGCCGCCGTAAGGTGGGCAGGGGGTCGGGGGCCGGGCGCAGATGGTGATCTCATCGGTGGCGATTGCAGTGGCGGCGATGGCACGCACATGCCGCAGGGGGCGATGCATGATCCTCCAGCCCTTTAGTCCTAACAATTTGTGATTGAACTCATGCTCTAAGTAATCAAAGCTGATGGCGCTAGGGACTACCGCCACAGTGATAGCCCTATCCCGTCGCCGCGATGCCCCGAAGTCGGCCGTTACCAGCACCGCCTGCGCACTGGTGAGCCGGAGCGGTGTGGGGTGGCGATGCCTGCCCGCGCCGGGACGAACAAGGCGCCCGCCGCCTCTTTCGATCGGGAACTACCCGACCTTGCGGGAAGCGGTCCTGGCGGCGCGGGCCTGGAAGCGGGATGCCGCGTTCGCGCCGGACAGCGAGCCGACCGGCTGGACGTCGTGCCACGACGCGCGGGACGGCGAGGCCGCCGCCGACCAAGCCATGTGACCAGGGTCGGCTGCTCATCCAGATCCAGATCTTCACCGTCGTGTTCATCGCCCTGTGTGGTGTCATCTCGGCTAACGAGGACCTGGCCGACCAGGCGGGCCCGTACATCGGCGGGTCAGCGCTCGCGGTGGCGTTGTTGGCCCTCCGCGCGGGTCCCTGGCACCAGACGCAAAGTAGCTGTGGGTCACCGGGAGCTCCCAGGCGGCTTGGCTAAGAGCGCTCGCGAGCAAAGCGATCTGCGAAAACGTCCCCGCCGTCGTTATCGCGGCGGCGAGCGTCGGACTCATCCCCGAACGCTCGGACCGAAACCCGGAGTCGGGCGTCGCAGCCGTCACCCGCTGTGCCCTGCGGAAACGCCCTACTTTGCTCCTGGTGACAGCGACCCGAGCGGCGGGCCTAGTCGCTTCACATCAAGCATAAGTAGATCTTAAAAGCATCTGAAGTTTAGGTAGCTGGACTTCACGATGGTGCGGCGGGCAAGCTGGTGCGCATGCATTCTGCTGGTGGGTGCGACGGAAACCTTGGGCCGGAGCGTCCTGGAGGCCCTGGCCGAACGGGGACATAACGTCGTCGAGGCATGGCGCAAGGGCCCGGACGTCGCGGTGGACATCATCGCCCCTGGGGCGATTCAAGCGATGTACGAGCGGGTGGGAACCGTGGACGCGCTCGCCTCGTGCGCCGGAGATGTGCCATGGCTGCCATTCGGCGAGCTCGGCCGCCCGGACCTGCTGCAGGGGATCGGAGGAGGCAGCGGCGCCTAACAGTCGGATGACCATGCACTCCCTACGGAGGGAATTCTCGTGCACAACCAATCTGATGGAGGAAAGAAGTGACGTGTTTCGCTAGTCGCATCAAGTGGCAGTTGCTGCGCTGCACAGCGGTGTTAGCTTCACTCCTCGTCTTCGCGGCATGGTCGGCTGCCCCGGCTCATGCAGACAGTGCAGAAATCAGGCGGTCACTCTGGATGACCGGGACGCCCAATGCCGGCAACTGGGCCTCCACAGCAATACGGTCCATATGGCTGAGACAGAGCACATATGAGATGCGGGGCGGGCTCTTCCAAGGTTGCACAGTCGATCTGCCCTGTCAGGTTGTCCAGAGGAGCGAATCTCGGAGGAGTATCGACCTTGCTGCGGGCTGGTACTCGTGGGGCTGTAGTGTCGGCGCCGTCGGCGGTACCGGCAGCGATCGGTTTGCATACCGACAGCAATGCTTCCTCACTCCTGAGGGCATTGCGAGTCCGACCGCAACCCTGGTGTCGGATACTTTCGTTATCCACGAGGGAACCCACACGCTGATCGGTCGACTCATCAGCGGTTAGGCCGTTTTCTGCGGATCTTCTGTCGGCCCGGATCCGGGTTCCCGGGCCGGTCGGCAGACGCGGACACGCAAACCACGGCCGGTTGTCCGCCCAGGGTCCATTGAACCTGCTGGCCGAATACCAGGCCCGCCGCTCGGGTCGCTGTCACCAGGGGCAAAGTAGGGCGTTGCCGCAGGGCACAGCGGGTGACGGCTGTGGCGCTCGACTCCGAGTTTCGGTCCGAGCGTTCGGGGATGAGTCCGGCGCTCGCCGCCGCGATAACGACGGCGGCTTACACCCAGGTGTAGTTGGCGTCGGTGATGGCAGGTAGAGCCGCTTCGACCGCCATGGCCTCGGCGAGGGCAGCGCGGCGAGAGCGGGGCCGATGGGTGGGAAGATGGGCAGCTCCGCGGTCTTGCGGTAGTCGATCCACTCGACGATGCCGATCTCGCGATTCCCGTCGGGCAGCTCGTCGTACTCTTCGACGGCCATCCGGGCCCGCACCTCGGGTGTGACATGAAGCCGGTAGATCAGGTGGAGTTTCCGCGGCGGCGGGGTCGGCCCAGGGCGGGTGACCATCTGGTCGGCCACCCACAGCAGCTGGGGCGGAGTGGCGTGGCTGATGTCGAGAGCAAGCTCCTCGGCGAGCTCGCGGGCGAGCGCGGCCAGGAGGTCCTCGCCGGGTTCGACCTTGCCGCCGGGCGGCGTGTAGTGGACGAAGTCGGCGCGGTCACGGCGGATGAGCGCGATGTCATCGCCGCAGAACACGAGCGCACCGACGCGAATCTTGACGCAGGAGAACGGTGTCGCGCCGTGGGGATCGCTGGTCATGGCCGACAGTATTACGGCCAGCTGCCGGCACCGGGGGGATTCGGCTGGTGCCTGCTAGGCGCCCGCTGGATGCCCTGGCCGGGCAGCCGCTAACCGTGCTGGGGCCGGTACACGGTGGTGCCCTGCTCGCGCGCGGCGAGCGCCGCCGGGATCCGAGCCGCCACGGCCGGCGACGACAGCGCCACAGCCTCGTCGACGGTGACGTAGGCGTGGTCGTCGAGCTCGTCGCGCTGCAGCTCGATCGCCTGGTCGGCCAGAGTGCCGCCGTCGAAGAGGAAGTAGACGAGTGGGCGCGTCCGGTGCCCGTACGGCGGAGCCCAGTCGACGACCAGCAGCCGGCCGACGTCGACGGCGACGCCCAGCTCCTCGCGGAGTTCGCGGGCGCAGGCCACCTCGGGCGGCTCGCCGTCATCGGCCATGCCGCCGGGGATGAGCCAGTGAGGGCGGTAGTTCGGCTTGACGAGCAGAATCCGCTGGTCCTGATCAGTGATGAGCGCACCGGTCGCGGTGTGCACGGACGCCAGCTGCGCGTAGTAGATCTCCGGCTCGACGAACGTCGGCGAGACCGTCGGAGTTGAATGATCGTTCATGGTTTCTGGAGCAGTTCCCGGGATTGCTCGATGTAGTCGCGGACGCATCCTACGTCGCGGTGGCGAGACAGCCGCCGCTCAAGGTCGTGCAGGCGGGCCTGCAGCCGGGCGGAGGCCAGGTATGGGTAGACGGTGAGAGCCTGCCGGCCTGTGGCGCAGGCGGCGTCGAGATCGCCGCGGCCGGCGTGGACGGTGGCCAGCAGCGTCTGGTGCAGCGCCAGGGTGCGGACGTTCGACTCGGGAAGGTCCAGGGCGGCGTCGGCGTGCCGGGCCGCCTCGTCGTACAGGCCGAGGTCGCGCAGCGCGTGCATGGCGGAACCGGCGTGGTGGGCGGGAGTGAAGGTGGCCAGCCAAGCCGGGTCGGTGTCCGGCGTCGCCCGGTTCATGGCCTGCTCGGCGCGGCGGATCGCGGCACGCGCTTCGCTGCGGTCGCCGACGAGCCCCCAGCCTCGCGCCTCGACGACCGCCAGGCGGGCCAGGAGAGTGCGGGTCGCGGCCCGGCCGGCTCCTGATCGTGCGGCGCGGGCCAGCCGGGCAGCCTCCGCCCCATGGTCGAGGAACAGCGCCTGGGTGGCGAGGTTGGACAGGATGTGCGCGGCGTAGGCGCGATCGCCGGACTGGCGGGCCAGGCTGAGCGCCTGGATGAAGAACCGCTGCGCCAGTCCTTGACCATGGGTGCGGTGCTGGTCGAACGCCATCCACCCGGCCAGCTCGGTGAGGGACGCGACGGCGGCGAACAGCTCGCGCCCCACCGCGGTGGTGTATCGGCCGGCGAGCAGCGGGTTGACGGCCCGGTCCAGGTGGTCGACCAGCCACGTGAAGGCGTGGCCGCCGCCGTTGGCGCGGTCCAGGGCGATGAACTCCAGCCGCGCCCTGTGCAGCCGCTCCACGTCGGCCATGCCGACCGCCCGGTCGCCGGTGGTGCGGGCGGCGGTGGCGTGTGCGGGCGCGAAGTGCCAGTCGAAGCCTGCGCTGGTCGCGGCGCTGATAATGAACGCCGAGCCGAGCACGGTGCGGCGTTGGACGACGTGCTTCCACAGCTCCGACACGGTCGCGGCGGCCTGCTCGGCGTTGGCCGCGACGGACAGACCGAGGTGGCCGGTGCGGTCGCTGAATCCGAGATCGTCGACTTCGACGGCGCGGCCGAGCCAGCCTTGCAGGACGTCGGCGATCAGCGCAGGTACCGGGTCGTCGGGGACGCGGCCGCGTAGCCACCAGTACACGCTGGCCTGGTCGTAGCGCAGGTCCAGGCCGTGACGGTCGGCGGCGAGCGTGTTCACCTTCCGGGCGAGGGCGCCGTTTGAACGGCCGGTGGCGGCGATGACGTCCGCCAGGTGGTGGTTGGTGACAGGCCGTCCCTGCATGGCGTCCGCTCCCTGACATGACCAGCCGCGCCCTGTTCTGCCGTCACCACGGTAAGCCGGATGGCCGCTCCTGCGTAGCCGAATGCGAGGGACGCAACCCCGCACAACCCCGCAATGCTGCCGGGCCGGTGGCGCATGGGCGCGCATCTGGCCCGCCTCCCGCCGCCCGGATGTCCTTGTCGCGACGGTCACGACGACGGTGAGGAGATCGCAGCGATGCGAGAGACGAGCACGATCCTGCGCGAGATCAACGCCAGGGTGGAGGCGAGACGGTGCGCGGCCGAGGCCGGGGGTGCGCGGCTGCTGCCGCCGCTGCTGATGCTGGGGACGATGGAACGGGTCGGCTCCAACTGGCTGTCCGACACGCTGCGCGTGGCCATGGACCAGCACAACGAGCCGCTGCGGCAGCAGCTCGCCCATGACCACCCGCTGTCGCCGCTCAACCCGGACGCGGCCGGCCTGGTGGCGGCCGAGCGGCGGCTCACTCCGTACAGCCGGCACTGCCTGGTGGCGTTCACGGTGTCGAAGTACGCCACCATCCGGCAGGTGATCAAGGAGACGAATCTGTTCTTCGCCGTGCCGAACGTGCTCGAACTGTTCCCGGACGCGCCCGTGGTGGTGCTGACGCGCAGCCCGCTCGGCGTCGCCTCCTCCTTCGCGCGCGGCCGCCTGTTCGAGCGCTGGGACTACCGCGCCCGCTACCGGCAGATGGTGGACGCCGCCCGGCGACCGGACGTCCCGGTGGCCGGGGCTGCGGCGCTGGTGCCCGACGACGACCCGGACGACCTGGTCGCCCTGGCCCGCCTGCACGTCCTGAACACGGTGCTGTTGGCGGCCGCGCTCGGCACCCGCTCCGACGACGCTGGCGACGCGACTGGCGGCGAGATCGTGTGCATTCCGTACGAGTCGGCGGTGAGGAGCCCCGCGGCCGGCTGGCACAGCCTGGCGCGCGTGCTGCCCGAGCTGGCAGGAAGCGCCCGCCCGGCCGCCGCCCAGCCCGCCACCCCGCCCACGGCCGCGCGGGCGGGTGCGGCGCAGGCGGTGGCCGAAGACACCTTCGTCACCACCGTCCCCAAGACGGCGCTGACGACGCACCTGGACGAGCGGTCGGCCGAGCTGGTGCGCGCCGCTGCGGCCGCCGCACTGGACACCGCGCAGCGCGAGTTTCCCGCCGGCGTCACCGCCCAGGCCGTCGAGTGGTTGGCAGGCGACCACCTGTATACGCCGGCGCCGCCCGCCCGCCCGTCGACCGGCAGACGGCCCCTCGCGGCGGCCGCGCGTCGCGGCCGGAGCGCACTCCGGCCCGGGTATGTCACGCGTGAGGGGTTGAGCTGGCGCAACCTGCTGGTGTCGAACGCCGAGTTCGCCAGATTCCTCAACGAGCTGGCCGACCACGGCGTCGACAACCGATCCGGTGGCGCCTACCTGCTGTGCTGCGAGATGCCGCACGAGCGCGGCGGCCGCCTGCACCAGACCGACGACGGCAGGTGGACGGTCAGCCCCGGGTTCGAGGACCATCCCGCGTACTGGGTGACGTGGATCGGCGCGGCCGCGTTCGCTGCCCGCCACGGCGCCCGGCTGCCGCTGCTGGACGAGATGGTCGCGTTGATGGCGGGCGACGTCGCCCCCGATGTCGCCGCCAACACCGACTACGCGGTGGGTGACACCGTGCCGGTCGTCCAGGACGGGGTCGCCGGTGACGCCATCCACCACGTGATCGGCAACGTGCAGGTGTGGTGCTCGGACGGCCCCGGCTCGGAGGACGAGCCGATGGCCAGGTGGTTGACGGGCGCGGCCTGGAACACCCCGTCAGCGTGGCAGGAGGTGCTGCGGCGGAGGGCCCGGCACCTGGCCGGCAGCTCGCGCGGCGTAGGCGTCCGGCTCGTCCAGAACGAGCCGCGCCAGCCGGTACCGGCCGACGAGTTGGCCGCGCTGCTGCGGGAGTGGATGAGCGGCCTGCAGGAGCGGAGCCTGCCGCTGCACGTCCTCGACGGCCGTCTCACCGCGGCGCTGGCGGCGGCGTCACAGGCCGATGTTGGCCTTGGCGCCCATGTAGGAGCCGGCTTCGGGCCATCCGGCCTGGGCCAGCTCGACGAAGCGGGCGCTGAAGCCGAGCGAGGGCAGGTCGGCGAGCGGCACGAACTTCACGCCGCGGATCGGGGTGGTGTCGGCGCCCTCGGCGACGGCGCCCACGGTGCCGCCGGTGCGGGTGGCCTCGAACGTCATGTGGATGACGTGGGTGCCGCCGCCGGGCAGGTGGTCGCACACGTACAGCAGCCGGTCGACAGTCACTTCGACGCCGGTCTCTTCACGCATCTCGCGGGCGAGGGCGTCGGCGAGGCTTTCCCCCAGCTCGACCTTCCCGCCTGGAAGCGACCAGGAGCGGCCGGTGTCGGTGTCCTGGTCAAGCAACAGGATCTGGTCGTCTTCGATGACGATGCCGGTGACTCTCACTTTCATCACGCGCGCACGGTACCCCACCCGGTTCCGCCCGGCACCGCGATCGGGCAGGCCCGGGTGGTCGTCGCAGCTGGAGGGCTCGGCACGCGGGTGCACGGATGGGCCCGATACCTGCCGAAGGAGTGGCTGCCCCTCGACGACGGCCGGCCCGGCATCGTGCACATCCTGCAGGAGGTCGCCGCGCTCGGCCCCGCCCACGCCGTGATCGTCTACCACCCGTACTACACGTCGTTCACCTCCTGGGCGCGGCAGGCGCTCGCCCCTGACGGGCATCTGCGCTACCTCCGCTCGGCGGGCTGCGACCTTCCCTGCGACAGTCCTGGCCGGCTGCTGGCCCTCGACTGGGTCGCGCAGTCCGGCAGCTACGGCGACTTGACGTCGGTCCTCAACGCCGCCGACCACCTGCCCCACGGCCAGAGCGTCGGCGACGGGCTGTATGTGGTGTTTGGCGACAACGTGTATCCCACGTTCAACCCGCTGGCCGCGCTCCGGCAGGCCCCGCCCGGTGTGGCTGTCCTGGCACGCCCCTACCAGCGGGCGCTCGCCCAGCAGCGCGGCGTGCTCGCCACCACGCCTGGAGCGGACGGCGCACTCGTCATGGTCGACCTCGTGGAGAAGCCCAACCCGGAGACGGCGCGAGCGCTGGAGGAGCTGTACGGGCCGGACCGGCTGATGCTGCTGGAAGGCCGCGCCCGCGTCGACGACGACTTCGTCGACTACGCCCGCGCGCACACCGGCGGCGAGCCGAAGCTGTCGCTGGCTCTGGCCGGATACGCGCGCACCCGCCCCGTCTACGTGGTGAGCACGACTACGCGAGTGATCGACCTGGGTGCCCCTGCCGCGACGCCCAGCTGATTTTGCCTCGCTCGCAGCGGCGACTGGCGGGCACTCGACGCCGACCCCACAGGGCGGGGCAGGTGCGGTGGCAGGGAGAGCTTTCGGCGCAACCCGGTTCGACCACGAGCGCAGTCTCAGCTCCTCGCGGGCGGCCCCGACGCAGAAGAGGCAGCCTGTCTCATTCGTCGTCCGGGCCGTCGTCCGCCTCATCGTCTGGGTCAACATGCGAGCCGAGGTCACGGTAGTACTCCCAGAACGCCTCGTCGTCGTAGTCGTAGGGGACGAACTCGGGATCGAACTGGTCGTCGTCGGGGTCGATGCCTTCGGAGTGCTCCAGAACTTGCACCAGGAACTCCTTGGCGTGGGCCAGCAGTTCCCGGTCATCGACCCAGAGACCGAACTCCAAGCTCAGGCGCGAGCTCCTGGTGCCGTTGGCGCTGCCGAGCCATAGGCGCTTTGGCGTGAATCCCACGATGTCGTCGACGTATCCTTCGGGGTGCTCGTCGTGCCACCACAGCTCGCCGAGCAGAAACAGCTTGGCGTGCAGGATGGGGACGGGCGTGCCGCCGGACTTGCGGAACCCGAACGACCTGAAGGTCTGGAGTCGCACGGAGGGCGGCCTTGGCGACGTCGGATACAGCAGCGGCGGCTCTCCGTCGTACCGGGACGCCATGCCCGTAAGCGTGCTGAACGCCTCAGCGGGGAAACCCCGTCCCTGGGCGGCGTGCCGCTTCAGCTCCTCGAATGCCGCACGGCCG
Source organism: Nonomuraea recticatena (assembly GCF_039533245.1). NCBI lineage: Bacteria > Bacillati > Actinomycetota > Actinomycetes > Streptosporangiales > Streptosporangiaceae > Nonomuraea > Nonomuraea recticatena. The sequence goes on from NZ_BAAATE010000047.1 coordinate 10,776, forward strand.
CGTTTCTTCAGCTCCTGCTTGGTGACCACCACGCAGGCGGACGGGAAGCAGACGACCCGGGCGAGCAATTCCGGGTCGTCGAACCAGGGAACGCAGCCGAGAAGCGCAGGCCCCAACGATCTCGACCGGTTCCAGCGTCCGCTTGACTCGGACAGGAACTCGTCCATTCCCTCGGTGAGCCCGCGTAGTACGTCGGGGCCGAAGAACCCGGTTCCGCTCTGGCCATAGGTGAAGGCATGTTTGAAGCTGTCCGGGAATCGAGGCTTGTCTGGCTCGCTCACCGTCACAGCGTTCAATCCTTCACACGAGTCGGACCGACTGTCAGTGGCGAGCCTATGTCGGCATTGATCGCTTCGGGACATCATTGTGCACTATGCCGACTTTCGGCAGGAGCCGCCGGGATGAAGACCCGGCCAGCCGCGCGCAGTCCCCGCCAGGTACACCGGCACCTCGACATCCAACCCCGAGGTCCTCATCGACCACCACCCAAGGAACCGACCCGTCGGCGGCCACGCCCGCTCAGGTCGGCACTACCGATCGAGTGCACGGCGCTCGATGCCGACCCGAACGAGCGGACTCGGCCACGGCAAGCCGGACGGCAGTTGGCGGCGGCCAGCTTCGACTACGGGTACAACGTGCGGGGCTTCCTGCGTGCGGTCGCGCCCTGGGCGTTGACAGCACAGCCCTACCGACCAGGACACGCGCCTGTCCGGCGGCCGCTAGTTCTTGGCGAAGTAGGGGATCCAGGCGGGCATCGTTCCTTAAGCAGCTCTCCTACGCCGACACCCTCTACGAGTAATTCCCACGAGCTGGAGCCCCGGTCACCACCCTCCCGATCGGGGCTCCTCCCTTTTCCTTACTCGCCGCCGTCTCCGCCGTCTCCACCGTCACCCCATCCGTCGTCTCCGCCTCTCCTCCCTCCGTCGTATCCGGTACCTCCGTCGCTGCTGACCTTGGTCGATGAGTTGCCTTTAGTTACTTCCGTCAGGAATAGGACGATCAGGAAGATAACGAACAAGACGGACATGAGTCCGTCCGTCTCCTGGTCAAGCGCAAAAAAGAGGAGGAGAGCGGCCACCATTGCCAGGCATGCGCCCGCCATCAGCAGGAGCGTACGCAAGACGACCTCCCTAGTTTTCGGGGACTTCACTCTTTCTCTCTGGAAGCAGTGAAGTCAATGCACCCATTTTTCGCCAGGCGTCGCGCACGGCGTGGATGGCGTTGCAGAAGGCAGCCAAGGCCTGACCCCGCCGTCGCATCTTCCCCGTCACGGTGCTGTCACGCCCGCATCACGCAGGCAGGAGCACGATGGAGGGGAGTTACGAGCCCTCCGGTCGAGGGAGGCCAGTCATGCGAGCCTCGCACCTTCAACGAGGGGTTATCGCCGTAGCTGGCGCCGTCAGCTTGAGCCTGCCAGTCGCCGGATCTCCGGTGCAGTCCACAGCGCCGACCGTTCCTGTGGCCATGAGGCATGCCGGAAGCGAAGCATGCCCGAATGAGCACATGGTTCTCCGGCCCATATCCGAGTTCCCCGACACAGCCATAGGGCGCAGCGAGTATCGGCAGCAGGAACGGGCTATCGAGCAAGCGATCTTGTGCATGGTCAATCAGACACGGCACTATTGGAGCAACGATCTCCTGCCCCGACCGCCGAAGCCTCCTTGGTGGCCATCGGGCGAATGGGGGGCCGGCTTGCCCCAGTGGCCGCCGGCGACGCGGGCGAGCGTAAAGGGCCTTGGGAAGAACGCTTTGCCCGGGCTCCCCGGGGCCGCCTATCGCCATGTCAAGGACGCGGTCCGACTCCGCTGGTGGGGGAAGGTCACGCCAGGCAAGAACTGCGTCCCCCAGCAGAACAAACCTGAACTGTGCGACTCGCATATCAATCCACAGACCAGATCGACCCCGAAGATTCGCGCCGAGGAGGCAGGCTATCCGCGTGGTTGCACGAAGGGGTGGTCGGTGGCTGAAAACACCTACGTGGGCTGGGGGCGGGATCACGTGACGCCCCGCGCCGCTTTCGACGCGTGGTACCAAAGTCCGCCCCACTTCCTTAACCTGCTCGGCGGAGGAACAGAAATGACGGTCCAGATGGCGTGGGGAAGCGCAGATCCGGCCGCACCGTCCGGCCTCCCAGCCGTGACGTATGTGCAGATGTTCGGGACCTGCCAACGGTGAAATCCTTCCCCTGTCCGTCTGACGGCGATACCACCGAGCCCGCCCCCAATCGTCAGCGACTACGTCGCAAACCAAACTGGGGAGGAACAAATGATAGACCTCCGCATCTTCGTGAACTCCGCCCTGGAGAACCAGCCATTCGGCGGCTGGCACGAAGTCCAAGGAGGCGGCCTCACCCACCACCCGGTCGCCGCCGCATCGTTCGGGAACCGGCTCTACGTCTTTGCCACGGGAACCGACGAACGCATCTACGTGAACTCCGCCCTGGAGAACCAGCCATTCGGCGGCTGGCAACAAGTCCAAGGAGGCGGTATCACCCGCTCCCCGCTCGCCGCCGCATCGTTCGGCGATCGGCTCTACGTCTTCGCCAAGGGCACTGACAAACGCATCTACGTGAACTCCGCCCGGGACGGCCAACCGTTCGGCGGCTGGCAAGAGGTCCAAGGAGGCGGCATGAGCGGCATCAGCCTCTTCCGGCTCGCCGCCGCATCGTTCGGCGATCGGCTCTACGTCTTCGCCACGGAAACCGACCAACGCATCTTCGTGAACTCCGCCCGGGAGAACCAACCATTCGGCGGCTGGCAAGAAGTCCAAGGAGGCGGCCGTACCCAGCTCGGGGTCGCCGCCGCAGCGTTCGGTAACCGGCTCTACGTCTTCGGGAAGGGAAACGATAACCGCATCTACGTGAACTCCGCCCGGGAGAACCAACCATTCGGCGGCTGGCAAGAAGTCCAAGGAGGCGGCCTTACCGAGCGCGCGGTCGCCGCCGCAGCGTTCGGTAACCGGCTCTACGTCTTCGGCACGGGAATAAACGACAACCGCATCTACGTGAACTCCGCCCTGGAGAACCAACCATTCGGCGGCTGGCAAGAAGTCCAAGGAGGCGGCCTCACCCAAGACCAGCTCGCCGCCGCAGCGTTCGGCAGCCGGCTCTACGTCTTCGGCAAGGGCGTGAGGGTATCAGCTCACGTGTAGGCGTACGCATCGGTGAGGTCGAACCGCCGCGTCACCGCTAAGGTGGCCACGAGGTCACGACACGCCGTTGATGAGCACTTTGAGGCAGGCTCTAGTCGACGTAGCCCGCGGGTGAGGGCTCGTCGACGGGCAGCCCCCACTCGGCTGCGGCGACCCGGGCAGCCGCCTTAGCCTGCTCCACCGCCGGGTCGCCCCAGCCGAGCACGTCGGCCGCGTCCTGCAGCGGCACCATCAGCCTGCGGCAGGTGTGGCCGGCGCCGTCCGGATCGGGCAGCGGCGGCTCGAAGGCGTCGATGACGCCCACCATGCGGACCTGCGCGTACGGCTCACGACCGCACTCGTGAACCTCCTGGTAGCCGAGGTAGGCGACACGGCCGACCCGGACCTGGTTCTCCTCCAGCGCCTCACGCACGAACGTCGCCGCCGCGTCCTGATCGCCGGGCTCGGGGCGGCCACCGGGGAGGCCCATCACGCCCTCGACGTCCTGGATCATCACGCGGCCCGTCGCCGGGCAGATCAGGTAGCCGTGGACCCGCACGACCGGCAGCCCCTCGGGGACGGGCGCCTCATGCCATAGGTAGACCGTTTCGGTAGCAGCTGTCACGCCGGAGCAGCCTAGCCACAGGAGCCCCAGAGGCGGGCGGTAACCGACGAGTCCGCCGCGTTCACCGAGGCGCGGAAAGCTGCCCGGTAGGCTGGCGGATGCGCCGCTGAGCTGTGGGCCGGGCATCCTGCGTTCCTCGGGGGCCCGCGTCGTGACCAGTTCCCAGCCCGGCAGCCCGTCATGAAGGTGGCGCGCGAGATCGTCGCGGCCGCCCAGCGGTGGACGGTAAAACGCTTCCGCTCCCAGGTCGCCGAACCTGATCAGTCGTGGCAGCACCGGGCGTGGGCCTACTACGACAACACGCCCGAGGTGCGGTTCGCAGCGGGGTGGATCGGCAACGCGATGGGCAAGGGTCGGCTGATCGCCGGCAGCCGCGACTCCGACGGGACCGTCAAGCCGTACCCGGACTCGCACCGCGCCGCCGAGCTCGTCGCCAGCATCGCGGGCGGCCCGGCCGGGCAGTCGGAGCTGCTGGCCTCGTTCGGCCCACACCTGGTCGTCGCCGGCGAAGCGTGGACCGTGATCCAGCCGAAAATGGACCAGATCACCGGCGAGCAGCGCGGCGAGGACTGGCGGGTCCTGTCGGTGCTGGAGGTGAAGCGGCGCGGCCAGGCCCTCGAGGCGGAGATCGACGGACAGCCGGTGCTGATCCCGCAGCATGACCCGGCCGACCCCGACCAGCTCGCGCCAGTCGCCATCCGCGTGTGGGACCCGCACCCGCGCCGGCACATCGAAGCCGACTCGCCGATCCGCTCCAGCCTCGGCCTGCTGGAGGAGCTGCGGCTGTTGAACGCCGCCGTCGCCGCGATCGCCCGCAGCAGGCTGACCGGCCGGGGTGTGCTGCTGGTGCCGCACGGGACCCGCTTCCCGACCAAGAGCACCTCGACGACCAGCGGCGAAGAGGACGACCTGCTCGAAGTGTTCATGCAGGTTGCCGAGACGGCCTACAAGGACCCGGAGTCGGCGGCGGCCGCGGTGCCGATCATCTTGGAGGTGCCGGCCGAGTCGATCGCCGCCATCCAGCGGATCACGTTCGAGTCCGACTTCGACGACCTGGCGATGAAACTGCGGGAGGAGACGATCCGCCGTTTCGCGAGCGGCCTGGACACCCCGGCCGAGATCCTCCTCGGCACCGGCGACGTCAACCATTGGGGCAGCTGGTCTCTGAAGGAGGAGGCGATCACGCTCGCGGTCGAACCGCGGCTGTCGACGGTCGCCGACGCTCTCACCACGCAGTGGCTGCGCCCCACCCTGGAGGACGAGGGCCACGCCGACGCCGGCGAGGCGCTGGTGTGGTGGGACACCTCGCAGCTGCGGATCCGCGCCAACCGGCCGCAGACGGCGCTGGAGGTGTACGACCGGGGCGTCATCTCCGACCAGGCGCTGCGCCGCGAGACCGGGTTCGACGAGGACGATGCTCCCAGCAAGGAGGAGCAGGCGGCGCGGGCCGCACGCGAAGCGCCCGCCCAAGAGGAGCCCGAAGAGCAGCCGGCGGGTGGCGACCTGCCGGTCGATGAGACGAACGCGATCCCGGACACGCTGCCCGCCTCGGCCGCGCACGCCGAACTGGACCTGGCGACGCTGCCCGGCGAAGGCCTGGTGGCGCTGCTGCAGCGGCGCGACAACGAGCGCGGCCGCCGCCTCGCCGAGCTGTTCATGGCCGAGCACGGCCTGACCTGCTCCCAGCTGGACGACCTGGTGTACGCGCTGGTGACGATCCGGTGGGAGGCCGCCGGTGCCTGACGTCGACGCACGAGCCCGGCAGCGCGACGAGTTCGCCCGCACCCTGGACGGGCTGGAGCCGATGGTCGAGCGGGTCGTGCAGGCCGCGCTCGACCGGGTCGCCGAACAGTACGCGGCGTCGCTGCGCGCCTCGCTGGCCGACCTGGTCGCGCAGGGCGAACCGGTCGACGACTCCGACGCCCGCCGTGTCGCCGAGCTGTGGATCGCGCAACTGCTGCTGGTGCTGCTCGCCCTGCTGACGGTGTTCGCGGCCGGCATGGTCGCCGCCCGCCGCCTCTTCACCCGCCGCGCCCCTGCGCCTGGCCGGCCAGCGCCGCCGGATCGGCCAGGCGAGCCGGGCCCGCCACAAGTCGACGACATCGACCAGGTCGACGAGGTGCCCGACCTGGTCGACATCTACCTGCACCGCCCCCAGGACCTGCCCGCGACGGTCCGCGACTACCTGACCGCGGCCGAGAACCGGCTGCGCGACGTCGGCGACACCCTGTGGCAGGCGGCCCGGCAGGCGCTCGCCGAAGGCACCGTCGCCGGCGACGACATCGGCCAGTTGCGCGACCGGCTGCAGACCGTCTTCCGCGAAGGCGGCCAGGAGCTCGGCGAGGTGCGCGCCACCCGTATCGCCCGCACCGAGACGCTCGCCGCGTGGAACTGGGCGCAGTTGCACGTCGCCCGCACCCAGCCCGCCGCGGTGCGGCCGCTGTACAAGACGTGGGTCTCGACGCTCGATCTGAGAACGAGGGACGCTCACTTCCGCGTCGACGGCCAGACGGTGCTGCTGGACGGCGACTTCCACGTGGGCGGCGAGTTCCTGGACTTCCCCGGCGACCCGGCCGCCTCGGCCAGCAACGTCATCAACTGCCGGTGCGGCATGACGTTCGGCGACTCCGACGAGCCGAACCCCGACGAGGACGGCAGGCAAGGGCTCACCGCCCAAGAGATCAACGACGTCGTCACCGCCTTCGAGGAGCGAGGAATCGTGAGAGACCAGATCACCGCGGCGTCCGGCGGGCCGTACACCAGCGGCATGATCGCGCTGGTGCCGTCGCAGGCCGACATCGACCGGCTCGCCGTCGACGGCGGCGAACGCGCCGACGACCTGCACCTGACGCTGCTGTTCCTCGGCGAAGCCGACGGCGTCGACGCCGAGACGCGGGCGACGATCGTGGAGCGGCTCACCGAACAGGTCGGCTCCCTGCGCAACGAGGACGACGTCGCCATGCCGCTCCAGGCCGACGCGTTCGCGATCAGCGCGTTCAACCCGCGATCCGCTGAGCGGGACACCGCGATCGTGCTCGGCGTCGGCGGCGAGCACCTGGCCGCCGTCCAGCGGGCCGTCGCCTCCACCGTCGGCGACGTGTACGAGTACCCGGCCCAGCACACGCCGTGGGTCGCGCACGTCACCCTCACCTACGACGACGACCTTGGCCAGGTCGCCGCCCTGGCCGACCGCACCGGCCCGCTGGTGTTCGACCGGCTCAGGGTCGCGTTCGGCAGCGACGTCGTCGACATCCCGCTCGCCGGGCCCGCCACCGAAGGAGACACCGACATGCCCGATCAGGACCTGTCCGCCGCCGCGCCGCCGCCCCGCCGCTGGTCCACGCCCGGCGACACCGCGCTCGCCTTCGAGGGCGAGGAGACCGGCGACGGCCGAATCTTCGCGCCGCGCGCCCTGTACTGGGACGGCGAGTCGTGGCCGCTGCAGTTCGCCGACGAGATGCGCGGCGGCCACCAAGGCGCCGTCCTCGCCGGCGAAATCCAGCAGATCAACCGGGTCGGCGGCCGCATCACCGGCGGCGGCGTCCTCTACACGAACCGGGACGCCGGGCAGGCCGCCATCGACCTGCTCGACGCGGACGCGCCCCTCGGCGTGAGCGTTGATCTGGACGACGTCGACATGGAGTTCGTCGACCGGCGGCCACGCCAGGACCGCGCGCCCGACGCCGACGAAGGCGTGATCCTGCTCGCCTCCCTCAAGCAGGCGTCGATCATGCAGCTGCCCGACGGCGGCTGGTCGGTACGCGCCACCCAGGTCGCCGACTGGACGGCAAGCGACGAAGGCGTCATGGACGCGGGCAGCCTGCGCGCCGCCCTCACCGCCGCCGGCGTCGTCACCGCGGCCGCCGGCGACAGCGACGACAAGCCCGGCGAAGTCCTGTTCAGCGAGCAGGCCGGCGACTTCGTCATGCGCATCACCAAGGCGCGGCTGCGCGGCGCCACCCTGGTCGCCATGCCCGCCTTCGACAAGGCCTGCATCACGCTGGACCCCGCCGACAGCTACGCGCCCGGCCTGGCCGCCGCCGCCTGCGACGACTGTGAGCAGATCGAGGTGGAGGCCGCCGACGTGATGGACGCGCTGACCGCCTCCGCCTGGCACGAACTGCAGGCGCTCCCGGCGATGCCGGCCGCCTGGTTCGCCGAGCCCACCGCGGATGAGCTGCCGCCCGACTCCGGCGGCGTCCACTACCGCGACGGCCGCATCTACGGATGGGTCGCCCAGCGCGGCGTCCCCCACGAGGGCATGCCCGGACGCCGCCTGACGATCGAGCAGCTCGGCGACATCGACTTCTCCACGTTCCTGCGCGCGAAGATGAACCTCGACGACGGCAGCACCATGAAGGTGGGCGCCTTCACGATGAACGTCGGCCACCACCGCGACGGCGCCGAATGCGAGACGGCCGCCTGCCAGTTCGACGACACCCGCACCGTCGCCGGCGTCGTCACCGTCGGCATGAACGAGCGCGGCATGTGGTTCTCCGGCGCGGCCGCGCCGTGGCTGTCGGACTGGGACCGGCTCGTATTCGCCAGCTGCCAGCCCAGCTACCACATGCGGCAGAACCCGAACGGACAGTGGGCGCTGCGCGCCGTCCTGACCGTCCCGGTCCCTGGGCACCCGTCGCGGCTGGCAGCCTCCGCGGTGATCAGCCGGTCCAACATGGCGCTCACCGCGGCCGCCGTGCCGCAGCAGCCCGCGCCAACGCTCCCCGAGATCGACTACGGCCGGCTGGCGGCGTCGCTGGCCCCCGCCGTGGTCGATGAGATGGAGCGGCGCGCTGCCGCCCGCGCCGAGATCGAAGCCCTGTCGGCGGAGCTCGACGCCGTGCGCGCCGAACTGGCGCAGGGCATGGCCGCCAGCGTGAAGGCCGGCTGATGGTGTGCCGCCCGTGCGCGGCCCGCGCGGCAGCGACACCGATGTGGCAGGTGAAGGACGCGATTGGCCGCGTCGTCTACGAATCGGCGTCGCGATCGACAGCTGACGCGGTCGCCGAACGCTACCCGGGCGGCGAGGTTGCCGCCGCTCCCGCGACCGGTCCAGCCGATACGGCGCCCGCCCCGTGAGCATGCTCCTTGCAGCGCCCCGCATCGTGCGGGGCGTTCGCAAGTCACGGCCAAGGGCGAGTGCTTAGAATCCGGCACATGATCCCCTCTGAGTGGCCGGTGCCACAGCTGCTTCCGCTGGCGATCGCCGTGGGCTGTTTTGCTCGGAGCTCGCGGTGAAGAGACTGTTCCGCTCCACTGGCCGCGCCAGCAATGATCAGCGGCTAACGACTGCTGAATTACTGCGGCGCAGAAAGACGGCGGGTCTGCGAGCGTTGTTGACTGTCGGGGCGTTCTGGGGTGTTGCCGGGGTCGCTGGCTTCGCCTACTTCAGAGGCGTGCCCCCCGAGATCGAAGGCTGGCTCGTCTTCGTGGTGCTATCTGCGGCGGCCGTGTATGCCTTCTCAACCGTGCAGTACGACCATCGTCTCCTCAACCATCGGCAGCAGGCCACCCTCGCATACGAGAAGCTCGTCGATGCGGAAGACACCGAACTCGAGGACCGACTCGCGGAGGCCTCGCAGCGCCTCCAAGACACGTCCCGAGAACTCGCCGAACTGCAGGTGATGGCCGCTCACCGTGCGGAAGAGGTCGAGAATCTGCACCGATCAGCGGTAGAGGCGCGTCAACAGGCTGAGAGAGACCGCGAGCACGCCGACGTGGTGCGGGCATACCTCGACGTCAACTCGGACGAATTGGATCAACGTCAGCGTCGCATGAACTGGCGCTTCGTCCTGATCGGAGCCGGGGGTGGCTTCTTCGTTGGCCTCGTAACCAATTGGGTCTACGACTGGCTCAAGCTCTACCTGTGAGGCCGCGTCCTGCGCCGGACCGCCGTCATATGTACAGGTGATCACCTGGGCGTTGTGCCGTCTTGCACGCCTCGAGAAAGTCGGACTTCTGGGTCTGGAACGTGTTGTGGGCGGCGACCAGATCGTCCCCGGTCAGGGCGGCTTCCAGAACGATCTCGACCTCCCACGCGGCGAGATAGCTGCTGAAGAGCGCGATGCTATCGACGGCGCCGGGTGTGGCTGGTCCGCCATGGGTAATGGCGTTACGGATGCGGACGAGCCGGTCGACCAAAGACAGCCACTGGTTTTTAAGCTCGGTAAGCCACTGGTCGAACGCTGCAGGCTTGTCCAACCGATTGTGAAGGGTGCGCAATCGCCGACCCACCTGATGGTGCCGAGGGTAGAGGGCCTGGAGTTCTTCTACGGCTGTCCGTGTCGAGTTAGGCACGAGGTCCACACGGTCCAGGCCGTCGTAGTGCACGGTCTTATCCTTGATGGTCTGGAGCGGCTGCCACATCGCCGGCGGCAGCTGTGACAGTTCAGCCCCGACCGCGTCATAAATCGTGGCAGCGAGCTCTCGTCGGCACTGATACACCAACCATGCCGACTTCATGTACCTGCTCAGATGGTCGCCCCACGGCGTCGTGCCCACCCGCGACCCTGCGACCTCGATCACGCGCACGTTCGCAGTCACACGGCCGAGAGCTGATTGGTCTTGAGCGTCGCGCCACCAACCCAGCAGTTCTATCGCTTCGGCAAGACGGCCCTCAGTGATCGGGATCTTGCTGTGGGCTGTGGCCCAGGTGGCCATTTCTCTGAAGACTCGGGCTTGCCGGTCGCGACCGGCACCAGCCGGGTCGCTGCTGGGGGTAATGAGCTGCAGCCTGAGTTGGGTGGGGGACTTGTGCTGTGCGCCGGGAAGGAGATGCCAGACCCGATCCCAGGAGGCATCCGCGTGGAACTTGCCGAGCGTTACTAGCGCCTCGACCTGGTCGCGGGCAGTCTGCACGGGGTCGACGTAGGTGTTCGCGGGCAGAAAGACACGAACCAGCACGATGCCTTGGCCGCGCGCCATCTCGGCGGCCATGTGCCCGTCGTGGTCAGTCCATTGCTCGCCGTACTGGGCAAGCTTGGAATCGATCGCCTGCGGCTCAGGGGGCACGATCTGGCTCTCGAAGAAGGCCATGTTCTCGATCGTGACGGCATTGCGCAGGTGAAGAGCGGCTCGCTCGTAGGCCAGCCAAACCACATGGTCATGAGGGGCCACGGGCAAGGCGAGGTAGCGGCTGACAAGATCACGCCGCCCGGTGGCGGACAGCTCTGTTGTCTCCCAGACCTCCGGCGCGTCAAGGGAGTCGGGCATCCCGGTGTCGCCTAGCGCGACGCGGATACGTAGGACTGTGGACGCATCGTTGTCGAGAAGTCCGTCCAAGTCGTACAGGAACTCTTCGAGATCATGCTCCGCCAGGCGTGCACACGCGAGGAAGAGATCACGTCGTAGGGCGATCGCGTCAGGGGACGACTCCACCCGCCCGCATTTTGCCCACAGGTCGAGCCAGGCCGCTCGAAGCACGTCAGGGCTCTTGAGGCGTTCGAGGAGAACACCCAGCGCCGCCTCTGCAGGTGCTCTGCTTGCGGTCGCATCGTTGCGGAGAGGCACCAGCGCCGCTTTAAGGGCCGTGAGCTCTGCCTGTATCGCATCTCGAACGTTCATGGGCAGTGCGGACTCTGTTGAGCGGTTAAAGTCGTCGATGGCCGACTGCAGTGCCGCTGGGTGATTGCCTGGGTCGAAGCTGCGTGAGTCGCCCAGCCACTCTTTAAGCTCCATGGCGGCCGAAGGGACGGTGAGCGTTGACGGGCTGGACCAGGCGCGCTTAGGCCCCTTGAGGGCGTTCCGCGCCTCATCTGCGGTGTCAGGCATTGACGTTGCTGAAGCCATCGGCCACCCGTCTTCCATGGTCATCTGTATCGGTGTCTAGGGTGACAGAAACGACCGCTCGGGGCGTATGGTGCGGGTGTAGGCACTACCGTTTCGCGGCAGTCCGCGAAACGGCAGCACGGCTCTGGACGGGTTCAAGCCCCTGGGCCTGCAAGCGGTTAAGCTACCTGGCTAGATAGCTGCTGGCCGCGGGCCGGGCTCTCCTTCTCACACAGGAGAGAGGCCCCGTGGAGCGGTTTGAGCTTCCCGACGACATCACCGCCCTGGACGACGTCGAACTGTCAGCGCTCCTCGAGGGTGCTGTCGCCGCGTTCGACGCGCTGTCCACGAGCGACCGAGTTTCCCCCGACGACCTGGCCGAGCTTCGCCGCCTGTCCGGCGCGGTGACCAACATCCGCGGCGAGATGCAGTCCCGGCTGGAGGCAGCGGAGGCTGCCGCCGCCGAGATCGACCAGCTGGCCGCCCAGGTGCGCGGCACTCCCGAGGAGCCGGTAGAGGCCGCTGCCGAAGGTGGCGAGGCGGCTGCCGTTGAGGAGCCCCCGGCCCCGGCCGAGGAGCCGGTGACCGCGTCCGCTCTGGTGCCGCGCCAGCGCCCAGCGCTGGACCTGTCCGGGGTGCGTCGCCGGATGCCGTCGGTGCTGCCGCCGCCCCCCGCTCCCGGACCCGAGATCACCGCGTCGGTGGACGTGCCCGGCTACCAGCCCGGCCAGCCGCTCGACATGGACGGCGTCACCGAAGGCATCATCCGCAGGGCGAACGCCCTCAAGACGGCTGGTGGCGGCGTCGGCTTGACCGCCAGCTACCGGCTGCCGTTCCAGCACGAGTTGATCATCAACGACTCGTCGTCGGGTACGGAGGGCACCCGGGCGGTGATCCTCGCCGCCGACCAGTCCCGCCTGCCCGCCAACCCCTCCACCGGGGAGCGGAACATCGTCGCCTCGGGCGGCTGGTGTGCGCCGTCGGAGACGGTGTACGAGCTGACCGACATCGCCTGCCCCGAGATGCTGTGGGACCTGCCGGAGATCCAGCTCGCCCGCGGCGGTCTGCGCTACTTCCCGATCCCGTCGCTGGACGTCGCGTCGATGACGTTCGTGCACACCGAGGCCGACGACATCGCCGGGTCGACGAAGCCGTGCTTCAAGATTCCGTGCCCGGACCCGATCGAGGTGCGCTGCGACGCCATCGGCGTCTGCCTCGAGGCGGGCATCCTGACGCAGCGGCACTTCCCGGAGCTGGTCGCCTGGTACCAGCGCAACGTGATGGTCGCCCACGAGCTGCGCATCCGCCAGCACCTGTTCGAGGCGGCGGTGACGCAGGCCACCCCGGTCACCATCGCCGCCACGTTCGGCGCCCTGTCGGCGATCTACGCGGCGATCGCGCTGCAGGCCGCCGACATGGTGGAGCGGCACAGCCTGTGTGACTCGATCAACGTCGAGGTCACTCTGCCGTGGTGGAGCCGGTCGCTCATGCTGGCTGACCTGGCCAGGCAGAACGGCCGCCGCCTGGACGAGGTCCGCGTCTCCGAGCTGGTCGAGCTGTTCGCGACGTTGGGTGTCCGCATCCAGTGGGCGCGCGGCCTCGGCCCCGCCGTCCCCACCGAGATCGGCGGCCTCACCCCGGCTGTCGACTGGCCCTCCCAGCTGCAGTTCCTCATCTACGTCGCCGGCAGCCTCCAGGCCGGCCGCGGTGGCGAGATCAGCCTGGGCGTCATCCACGACAGCACGAAGTTCTCCACGAACGACTACACCGCGCTGTTCTCCGAGGAGTGCGTGGCGCTCATCAACCGCGGCCCCGACCTGCGGCTGGTCACGGTGCCGATCTGCCCGAACGGCGCCACCGCCGCCCAGATCACCGCTGCCTGCCCGATCGCCTGACCTCCGCCGATCCCGCCAGGCACGGGTGGCTCGCCCCGTGCCTGGCGCCTCGACCTCGTGAGGAGGTGGCCACATGCCGCACCCCGGCATGAGGCGGCGCGTGGCCGCCATCCCCGGCACGCCGCTGCCGAACGGCCTGCTCGGCGGCTGCACCACCGTGATCGACGTGGAAGACGAGCACGAGCTGCTCGGCGTCGACTGGGTGTCGCTGTCGTGCAAGCACGCCTACCCGACGGACTGGTGCCCGACCGACGACGCCGGCACACCGCTGCCTCCTCCCGGCCCGAAGCAGTTCGAGCGGCCCGACAGCGAGAGCGCCGGCCCGGTCACCGTGTACGCGGGGGCCATCTGCTCCGCGCCCGGCTTCCCCTACGCCGAAGCCGAGCAGCACGCCCGCGCCGGCCTGTCGCAGGGGGAGGGGCGGGCGCTCGAGGAATGGTTCTGGCAGAACGTGCTGGCCCCGGCCGCCGTGGACCGCACCCCGCCCGCCGGCCCGGTGTCGGTGTCGCAGGGCGTGTCGATCCTGGAGGGGTGGCTGGCCACCGACTACGGCGGCGTAGGCGTGATCCACGTCCCCGCCGGCGCGGCCGCCCTGCTCGGCCGGTTCCACCAGCTTGTGCCGCAGGGCAGCCGCGTGCGGACATGGCTCGGCAACTGCGTCGTGCTCGGCGCGGGCTACGCCGTCAACACCGGCCCCGACGGAAGCCCGGCCCCGGCCGGGCAGGCGTGGCTGTACGCGTCCGGCCCGGTCGTGGTGCGGCGCGGCCCGGTCGACGTCATCCCGGGGACCGCGCCGCCCAGCGTGAACATCCGCAACAACGACCGTTTGGTGCTGGCCGAGCGCACTTTCGTCCCGTCGACGACGTGCGCTGTGGAGGCCGTCCTGGTCGACCTGTGCTCGTGCTGCCCGTAGGAGACCGCGTGATCAAGATCTGGCCCCGTCGAGACCTCCGGCCCGCCTTCGCCCGGTGGGCGGTCGGCCAGCGGCCGAAGGTGGGCACTGTGTCGCCGACCGAGTTCGCCGTCCCCGACGAGCTGATCGCGGCCATCCCGGAGGAGCTGCTGGACGGCGCACGCCTGGACGGCCAGCCGTACGTGGCACCCGCCCCTGGCGCGCAGACCATGCGAGGGGAAGCAGACCAGGGGCAGGTGCCGCCTCCCACGCCTGACGAGGAGTCCGGGCCTGTCGCCGACGGCCTGGACGCCGCCGTCGACACGGCCGCCGAAGGAACCGCCACCGAGACGCCCGCCGCCACCGAGACGCCCGCCGGGCCCGAGCCGGCCGCTGCCCCGGCAGCTCAGCCCGCGCCGACGCAGCGCCGCAAGAGCCGCACCCGCAGCGGGGAGGGCCGCTGAATGGCCGTCGAGCCGCAGCCATGCCCGACCGGGAGCGGCGGCCCGGTCACCGTTGAGGGCTGCTGCAGCCCCTCGATCGCGTCGGCGTCGCTGTGCCTGCCCGACGGCAGCCCGGTCCTGCTCGTCGTCCGGTCCGGCTGCGCCGACTGCGGCGCCACCGCGGCCAACCCGCAGACGGTCGGCTGGATCGACCCGGCGACGGGCGCCTTCACCGCCGGGCCGCCCGCAGGAGCCGGCCCGTGCGAGTCCGGCTGCGTCGACACCGTCAGCGTGCAGCGCTGCGACGACATCGACGGCGACGGCCAGGCCGACGCCACCTACACCGAGCTGTGGTGTGTGCGCGCGGACGGCTCCAGCAGCCTCGTGCTCACCTACTCCGGCGACCCGTCGACTCCGTACACGCCGGTCGCGCCGGTCGACTGCCCGCCGCTGGAGGCGGGCTGCGTCGACACGATCTGCGTGCAGCGCTGCGACGACACCGACGGCGACGGCCAGGCCGACCAGACCTACAACGAGCTGTGGTGCGTCCACCTGGACGGCAGCACCGAGCTGGTGTTGACCTACCAGGGCGACCCGTCCGTCCCGTACACCCCGGTCGCGCCGGTCGACTGCGAGTACGGGTGCGTCGAGACGCAGACGTACATGCTGTGCGACGACTCCGGCAGCTTCCTGCGCCGGATCACGATCGGCGCCGGCCAGCACGTCGTCGAGAACCTGCAGCTGGACGGGGTCACCCCGTACACGGTCGCCGGGACGGTCCGTGCCTGCGGCCAGGCCGCCGAGTGCGCCGAGCCCGCCACCCCGGCGGCCACGGTCGGCCTGTGCCTGGCCGACGGCACGCCGATCGCCGTCGTGGTGACCCGCGACTGTGCCGGCACGGTCACGCAGGACGGGTGGATCAACCTGGCGACCGGCCTGTTCTCGGCTGGCAGCCCTCCGGCGGGGACGATCGCCTGCGGCGACTCCCGCAGCATCCAGGTGTCCGGCACGTTCTGCGACCTGTCCCCAGGCGGGGACGTCCTGGGCCTGGTCCTCATCGAGTACTCCTACGCCGGCGACGGCTCCATCTCGTCGGTGCGGCTGGTCGACGCGACCACCGGCGGCACCTACGTGCTGCAGGGGCAGCTGTCGACCTGCCCGGCCGGGGTGGAGCAGCCCGAGCAGGACCTGGTCGTCCTCTGCGACACCGACCCGGTGACGGGCGCGGTCACCACGTTCGCCCGCGACTACCGGCGCGACGAGAACGGCGCCGTCACCGGGTTCGTCGACTACGACCTCGACGGCGGCCCCTACACCGTCACCGGCCAGGTCGGGGTGTGCGTGCCCGCCGAGTGCGGGCAGTGCGAGTCGACGCTGCTGTGCGACACCCAGCAGGTCACCTCCCCGATCGGCCCGATCCCGCCGGGCGGCAACCCGCTCGCCAACGGGGTGAGCTGGTCGATCTCCGGCCCGGACGTCGTCTTGTTCGCCCAGCGGTGGTGGCGGGCCGACGCCGCGCCCGCCACATTCTCCTTCAGCGAGCCGGTCACGCTCACCTGGCAGGGCCGCGTCTCCGCGTCGGCGACGCTGACGATGCCGCCCGGCACGCAGGTCGTCGCCATCCACGCCAACCACGTCTACAACGCGGCCACCCGCGTCCTGTCGGCCGGCCCTGCCGCGACCGCCACGGACGCCTCAACGTTCCGCATGACCAAGGTCGTGGCCTGGCCCGCCCCGTCCGGCGTGATCGGCGGCGCGTTCCCGCTGTACGGCAACCTCGACGTCACCGTCGACCGGACCCGCCCGTTCCAGCGCACCATCTGCCGAGGCTGCGACGGCACCGTGCTGTCGGTCACCGACACCGACCTGGACGGGCAGACCGCCTACACCCCGACCGGCACCGTCGGCGCCTGCCAGGAGCAGTGCCTGCACTGCGACACGGTCGAGCTGTGCGACGGGTCGGCGTGCGCGCCCGGCGCCCGCGTCGCCGACGCCGCCTGGTCGCCCCGCTACCTGGCTGCCGGAGACGCGGGCAGCGCATCCGTCCGGCTGAACGTGCCCGGCGGCGGCGCACCGTTCTGGAAGGGCGGGCAGGTCGTCTTCCCGAACAACCCGGCCGACCCTGACCCCGGCAACGTCGGCCTCCACTACGGCATCGCCGGCACCGTCCAGCCTGGCAGTGCCTGCCCCGACTGCTGGCTGCCAGACGACCAGGTCACCATCACCGCGAGCGGCCGAGCGAGAAACGACGGGCCGGGCGGCGGCATCATCACCGACGGCCGCTGGCGCATCCTGCGCGACGGCGGCGAACCGGACGGCGCGGTGCCGCAGCTGGCCCAGGTCGTCGACTCCAACCGGCCCGCCGGCACCACGTGGGCGTTCACCGCGTCGGCGACGGTGCCTTGGTCGGACATCGCCGACGGGCGGATCGTCCTCACGCTCGACCTGGAAACCAAGTCGAACGGCGCGTTCAAGCAGTGGACCGCCAGCGACTTCGACATCTGCGTCACCAATGCGGCCGCCCGGCCCGGCTGCGGCAACCGGTTCTTCCGCACCGTGTGCCGCGACTGCTCCGGCGCGGTCGTCGCCCGGTTCGACACCAGCGACGGCTCCACCCCGTACACGCCGGTCGGGCCGGTCATCGCCGACTGCGTCACCTGCTCCGGCGCGGGCGAGGAGCCGTGCCGGGACAGCAGCACGACCCTGCTGTGTGACCTTCCCACCGACGGCGAACCTGCCCCGACGGTCACCGACACCGTCCCCGCCCCCTACTACCCGTACCCGACCGGCTCGCCTGTGGCCGGAGGGCAGGCGCTGTGGGACGGCGGAACGTTGACGATCCCGGCGGCCGCCGGGCCGCAACCGGGCACGATCGGCACGGTCGGGACGCTCGCCGCCACCCTGCAGGCGCCGCGGCCCGCGTGCGACGCCGGCACCGCCCTGGTGACCGTGTCGGTGGACGCCGAGCAGCTCGGCCCGGACGCCGGTTGCTCGATCACCGGCGTGCTGGCCCTCTACAACGGCCCAGGCACGCTCCTTGCCAGCGCGCTGCCGCCACATGATGCCCCGGCTGGCTGGTCGGGCACGCTGACCGTCCAGGCCGACGTCCCGGCCGCCGCCCTGGCCGCAGGCAACATCACCGTCCTGGTCGCCCTCGACACCTACGACGGCAGCCCGTCATGCCCAGGCAGCCCGCAGCAAACGTCGTGGGAGCTGTCCGCCTTCACCGCCGCCGTCGAGTACGACCTGTCCGGCTGCGCGGCCCAGTTCTTCCGGACGCTGGTCACCGACTGCGAGAGCGGCGCTGTCGTCGCCGTCACCGACACCACGCTCGACGGCGACCCGTTCACGGTGACAGGAGAGGCCGGCCAGTGCGTCACGGTCGGCGGCGACTGCTGCCAGCAGCCGCCGCAGGAGCCGTGCCGTGACACCGAAGTTGTCACGCTGTGCGACCTTGAGTATTCGCCGCAGCCGCCCACCCCGACCCCGGCCTCCTCGTTCACCCTTTCCGGGAACGTCGGCGTAGCCGGGCCCGCTCTGGTCTTCTCCGGCGGCAACCTGCCGCCCAACGGGGTGGCCACCCGCACGGTCACCGGCCTGGTGGCAGGCGCCGGGTACGAGTTCGGGTTCGCCACCAGCTGGGGCGGATCCGGCGCCCCCAACCCGGCCATGAACGACGCCATCTACCGCGTCGAGATCCTCGACGGCGCGACAGTCATCGCCACCCAGCAGCGGAACCTGTCCAACGGGGCCGGCGTCAGCCCCGGCTGGGTCCAGCAGGCTCCGCTCCAGTTCGTCGCGCCTGCCTCCGCCGGGGTGACCATCCGGATCACTGACGTCAGTGAGGGCAACGCGACCAACCGGGACGTCTACCTGCGCCCGGACGACGTGCGCTCCGACGTCCTCACGGTCACCGCGACCCCGTTCCTGCGCGCCTACGCCTACGACTGCGGCGGCGCGCTCACTGCGACCGCGGACAGCGACCTCGACGGCCAGCCGTACACGATCGCCGGCGAGGTGGGCCGCTGCCCCAGCGGCGAGGACGGCGGGAGCGTCGCAGCCTGCGTCCACACCAACACCGTCAGCCTCTGCGACACCGCCGCCGACGGCACGAGCACACCGTTCCTGCGGCACCTGGCATATGACTGCGCGGGCGCCGTCAGCGGCAGCACAGACATCGCGCTGAACGGCATCCCGTACACGCCGGTCGGCTCCGTCGGCCGCTGCGTCGACGAGCTCCAGCCTTCCTCGCACGCTCTGACCTTGTGCGACACCGACCTGGCAACGGGCACGGTCACGACTTTCGTGCGCGACTACCAGCGTGACGAGACCGGGGTGATCGTCGGCTACAGCGACTACACGCTGGACGGCGCCGCCTATACGCCGACGGGCGCCGTGGGGGAGTGCGGCGGCTGCGAGACGACACAGGTGTGTGTCCGCTCCAGCGGCCGGGTGGAGTTCCTCGCCAACCCTGAGGGCCTGGCCGACAACTCGGTGGACGCCGACTGGACGTGGAGCCCGGACCTGGCCGGGCCGTGGTGGCCGACCTACCGGCTGACCGGCTTCCCGGGCTGGACCACCGCCGACGGGGGAACCACTGAGGGCACCGCGCACTGGGTGGCACCTCACCCGGGCGGTGTCCTGAACAACACCGGCCAGCCGGGTGAGGGCCCCGCTGTTCCGCAGCCGCCAGGGTCGGGCGACTGGTACGTGCGCGCGGCGTTCACGCTGCCGGACGACACCGACCCGGCCTCGATCCGGATCTCGACGACGGCGCTGAACGCCGACCAGCTGGCTGTTGAATGGCGGCTGAACGGCGGCGCCTGGCAGCCAGTCGGTGCCGACCACAACGATCCGCCCTACGTGCTGCCGCCCACGGCGGTGCCCGGCGCCCAGCCAGGCATGAACGAGATCATCGTCCACGTCCGGGAAACAGTCGCCGGCGGGGGCGCGGCCGGGCTGCTGCTGCATGTGATCGCCGAGTACGACGTCGCCCCGGACTCGTACCTGCTGTGGACGCGAGTCCTGTGTGATGACGGGAGGGTCTACTACCTCGACGAGCACGGCGTGCGGCAGGATGCGCTGCCGGATGGGTGGATGACCGTGCCGTGCGGCGGGCCGGAGCCATGCGCGCGGCAGGTCCTGGAGCGGTGCGGCTGCGACGACGCGGACGGCGACGGCATCGGCGAGGTTACCTACACCGAGCTGTGGGCGATCGACCCCTGCGACGGCGCAGCGCCTGAGCTGCTGGGGGCGTATCTTGACGGCGATCTCACCCAGCCGTACACGCCGACCGCGCCCGTCGAGTGCACTGCGGCCGAGGCGCTGCCCGGACCGCTGTCCACCGGCGTCCGCAACGTCACCGGCACCGCGGTGCAGGACCTCGCCGCGGCCTTCACCGACGTGCAGAGCGTCTCCCTGACCGTCCTTGCGGGCAGCGTCAACGTAACCATGTCGGACGGCACGAGCGTGCCCGTCCCGTCCGGGGTGACGCTGACGTGGTCGGTGGCGCGAGACAGCGACACCGCCCTCGCCGCGTCCTCCTTCGCCGGTGCCACGGCCGCGTCGAACTACCTCCTCAACTGGACGTACCGCTGATGGCGGGCGCCTGCGGCGGGGTGTACCGGGCCGACCCCAGGGGCGACCCGCTGCGCTGCAACGCCACCCTCACGCTCCTGAAATCCGCCGACTAGGAGGCGCTGATGAGCGACGACACCACAGAGAGCACACCGCCCTCGGTGCCGGGCCCGCGTTACTTCACCAACGGAGAGGGCGTCCAGGTCGTCCACAACCTCAAGGATCCGGCGCCGTACTTCGAGCTCGGCTACGAGGAGGTCGACGAGGCCGCCTATCTCGCGAGCCTGCCCGACCCCGCTGCCCCGCCTTCCCCGCCGATCCCGGACGGCGACTGATGGCGGGGAGTTGCTGCGGATCCGTCCGCGCCGTTCCGCGCCTGGACCCAGGGCCGTGCAACGCGCTCACCCAGACCGCGAGCGGCCTCCTCGTCCCCGCCACCGCCCTCACCGGCATCGCGCCGGGCACGGCAGTCGGGTCCGCGCGCTCGGTCGACGTCGACGTGCAGAGCCCAGCCGCCGGCTCCTGCCCGGAGACGTGGACGGTCGGCGCGCGTCTCACTCCCGGCACCGGTGAGGCGTTCGGGGCAGACGCGAACCTCCAGGCCGTCGCCTCCGGGACATGGGTGGCGACCGGCGCCCAGGTCGTACTTCCCGAAGCGGGGACGTACGACCTGTCCGCCGACTGCTTCTCGCACATCAACGCGACGACACCGTGGGCGGTGGCGATCAACGCCCGCTTGTTCAACGTCGCCTCTGGAACGCCTGTGCCCGGCACCACCCGACGGATCCAGTTCGGCAACATCAACGATCCCGGCGGCGGCACGGTGATGGCGCTGCAGAACGCCGGCAGCCTCAACACCTCCCTCACCGTCACCGGGCCGACGACGATCCGCCTGGAAGGGCAGCGGCAGCACGTCGGCTTCAACGACTCCACTCAGGCGTCGCTTGCAGGGCCTCGTCTCGGATTCACGAAGGTGGCTGACTGATGACGGGGGGATGCGGGCGCACGTACCGGGTCGATCCGCGCCTCGACCTGGCCGCCTGCAACGCACTCACACAGTCGGCGGCCGGGCTGCTCGTGCCGCGCACCGCGCTCCAGGGCATCGCCCCCGCTGGCGCGGTGTCCGCGGAGCGGTCGGTCGACATCGACGTCACGGCGCCCGCCGCCGGGGCCTGCCCGGAGACGTGGCAGGTCGGAGCCCGGCTCACGCCCGTCTCCGGGCAGACAACCGGAGCCGTGGGCCTTGACGGCACGGCCGCGAACACCTGGGTTCCCGTCACCGGGGCGCAGCTGGTGCTGCCGGAGGCCGGCGTCTATGAGGTGATCGCTGACGTGCAAGGGTCCATCGGCGGGACGAGCAGTTTCTCCAACGCGATCATCGACGCCCGCATCTTCAACGTCACTGCTGGCGCCGCAGTCCCCACAGCTGAGCGGCGCGTGATCCTGTTTACCGATCAGTCCACCGAGGGCGTTACACGCGGCATCCAAGCCAACGCCTCAGCGGCCGCGCTGTACCAGGTGGCTGGCCCGGCAGCGATCCGGGTTGAGGCGTCCTGGCGTACCGACGCCGGAACCACCTCAGGGAAAGCGGTCTGGGCCCACAACTTCCGCTTCAAGAAGATCTCGGACTGAGGGGGAGACGATGGCCGATGGCTGCGGGCGGCTGTGCCGGACACGGAGCAACTCGCCGCCTACCGGCCCGCCGCGGACGGCAGCGCCTCCGCCGTCAGTAACGCCGACGGCCGCACATTCATCACGGCCCACTGGGTCGCCCCGGAAGGAGACACGCCGGCATGACTGGAACCGCCGCAGGACTCCGCCTTGTCGAGCACGGCTATGCAGCCCTGCCCGCCCCCGTGAGCCTGCAAGCCACCGCATCCGGCACGTGGGTCGACTCCGGTTTGCAGGTCACCTTGCCGAGGGCCGGGGTCTACCAGATGGACGCCAACGTCCGCGGCAACATCGAAGTCAGCGGGAGCTCCTTCAACGTGTGGCTGCAAGCCCGGCTGTGGGACGTCGCCGCCGGTGCTGTCGTCCCGGACAGCGAGTGCATCGTGCAGCAGTTTTCGCTCCAGCAGGCGGCCCCGGCGGACTTCGGCGAGAACGGCAAGGCCTCGATCCTGATCGAGTACAGCGTGCCGGGACCTCGAAGCATCCGCCTGGAGGCGTCTCGCACCAACTTCGTTGGTGCCACCACACAGGCAGGCATCGGCAGCGACACGGTGGCCGGTCGTACGACGCTGCGCTATCGACGGGTCGAATGAGCGGCCGCCCGCGGCGTCACGGGGCCGCCGGTCGTCACGCTCGCCGTCGTCAACGTGCTCGTAGTGGCCGGCGTATCGATCTCCGAAATCGGGTTCCGGCCGCGTGCCGAGCACCCGCGTTCACCGAAACCAGATCGCCAACGAGTGAAGGAGCAAGATCGTGAGCGGATGCTGTGGGCCGATCCTCGTCGGCGGAGGCGGTGGAACCCCGGCCGACCCGGGCTTCGTCGTCACGACGATGACCTTGTGCGACGACAACGGCCCGTTCGTCAGGCGCTACACCTTCGACGCCGAGAGGGGCGCCCCGTCCGGCGTGCCCGTCGACACCACCCTGGACGGCGCCGGGTACGCGCCCGTCGGCGCGGTCACCGTCTGCACGGACTCGACCGCGCCGGCCGCGCAGCAGGCCCAGGCGCACCGGTTCGTGTTCGAGCCGTCCGGAGCTCCCGGGAACGTCGACGTCCTCGGCCTGGCCGCCGGTCCCGTCGAGTCGATCACCATCACTGTCGTCGCCGCCGCCGGCGCTGCGATCACGACCGTCGACGGCGTCTCGGACCTGTACTCGGGTGAGTCGCACACGTGGTCGGCGCTCGGCGATGTCGGCGTCGGATCCGACCAGCTCGTCGGCCCCGTGCAGCTCGCGGGCAACCCCGGCACCGTCGTGATCATCGTCTGGACCGAACGCCTCTAACCCCCACCCTGTACGCCCCCGCCTGGGGGAACCTACCCACGAATGGGAGCACGATCATGGCTGGAACGTCCGGCAGCATCTCGGCGGCGGGCACCGATGCCGAGTACGAAATCCTGTGCGACGACAACGCAGGGGTGATCACGCCGTTCATGCGGCGGCTGGTCGATACCAACGGCGTGGTCAGCGTCGTCGACACCGCCCTCGACGGCACCACCGTCTACGCGCCGACGGGCACGGTTGGCCGCTGCCCGCTGGAGACGACCGACTCCGAGGCGCTCGTCCTGTGCGACGACGACGGCGCGGGCAACGTCGTCACGTTCCTGCGGACGTACACGTTCGCGGCCGACGGCACCGTGACCACCGAGGACCTCGACCTGGCGGGCGCGGCGTACACGGTCGTCGGCACGGTCGGCGTCTGCGCGGCGGCCGCCGGCGACGAGCACGAGTTCGAGGTGCTCTGCGACGTCAACGCAGGCGTGGCGACGACGTTCCTGCGCCGCTACTCGGTCGACGAGGCGGGTGTCGTCACCGTGACGAACACGACCCTGGACGGCGTCACCGCCTACGCGCCGACCGGCACCGTCGGCATCTGCTCGGCCGCGACGGTCAACCCGCAGATCGACAGCACGATCCAGCGGCAGGTCGGCGCCGGCACTGTCACCATCCCCGCCGGCGCCCGCTCGGTCACCGTCACCGTGGTGTCCGGTGCGCCGACCGTCGCCATCGGCGGCGGCGCGGCCACGACCCTGCCCGCGGGCGGCTCGTTCAGCTGGGGCATCGACCGGGGCGGCGACCCCGGCGAGGCGCTGCAGGACGAGTTCGTGTTCACCGGCGTCGCCGGCTCGGACTTCGTCGTTCACACGACCCGCGAAGTCTGACCCGCCGCCCAGACACCGACAGACAGGAGGGGCGGCATGCCCACCAGCAGCGCCATCGCGCGGCCACAGCCCCAGGCCGTCGAGAACTGCCGATGCGACGACGTCAACGGCGACGGCAGCCTGATCGTCAGATACGTCGAGGTGTACGCGATCGACGTGACCGCGCCCGGCGTGCCGCCCGTCCTGCTCGGCCGGTTCGAGAACGGCGACTACGCGACGCCGTACACGCCGGTCAGCCCGCTGGCAGAGTGCCCGTAGGGAGCCCTCATGCCCACCTCAGGCAGCTTCCAGCCGCCGCGGCCGACGCCCGTTGTCGGCCAGGCGGTCGTCGCGACATTCAACCTGCAGCCGTTGACGGTCAACGTCTGGCACGACACGCCGTTCACGATCACGCTCCCCGAGGCAGGCACCTACCGGGTCGGCGGTGCTCTGCGCGGCAACGTCACCCAACTCGCGTCGGACACCATCGTGGGCATCGCGGTGTTCACCCAGTTCGTCGATGTGACCGCCGGAGGAGTGATCGTGCCAGAGAGCTTCCGCACGCTGGCCGGAGCCACCAAACCCAACCAAAACATCGGCACCGGCAACTTCGGCGTGCAGGCCACGTCACCCGTCGACTTCCACTACACGATCCCTGAACCTCGAACCTTGCGGCTCCAGGGCCGCCGGGGCGGCTCCACCAACGTGGCTTCGATTCTGGGCGGCCCCAACAGCGGATCGCTCGTCACCTACGAGAAGGTCGCGTGATGACAGGACGGTGCGGCAGCGTCTACCGAATCGACCCGCGGATCGTGGACTCCTCCTGCAACGCATTGGAGCAGACGACGGCCGGACTGCTGGTGCCGCACGTCGCCATCGAGGTGGAGCCGGGCCTGACGGTCACGCCGCCCGCGGACGGCGTGCCCCGCCGCGTGGCGGGTCGGCGTCGACGGCTCCTGGGCCGCACCCGGCCGGACGCGGTCGCCGCCGACAAGGCCTACTCCTCCCGCGGCAACCGGGCCGACCTGCGCAGACGCGGTATCAAGGCAGTGATTCCGGAGAAGAGAGACCAGGCCGCCAACCGGAAGAAGAAGGGCTCCGCGGGCGGTCGGCCTGTCAGTCACGACGCCGACCTTTACAAGGAGAGGCCACGCCTCGATCCGACCGACCGCGCTGGAGGTGAGGTAGACGAGCCGCTCCTTGTTCCGCTTGCCGAGTCGGATACGCCAGAGACCGATCCGCCGGGTCGTAGTCGGCCAGCGCTACCCCAGCCAACTCGGACCGCCGCGGTGAGTATGCCGATCACTACAACGGGCATCGGAAGGTGCTCGGCGGGCCGATCAACGAGTACCACCGAGCCGTGTAACCACTCCGGAGAACTCCCAATTTAAGCCCTACGCGATGGATCTTGAAGCGGTACACGAAGAAGCCCACCTGGGCCAAGCTGCCCGCCGTCAAGGCCAACCACGTCCCCCTGGCACGCCGCTGAGCGCTACAGCTCCCCATGACCTCGGCTACGCCAAGGTTATGGGGAGCTGGTGGCCAACCTGCGGAACGCCAAGGACGACCTGTCAGGTGAGCGTGCAGGGGCCGGTCACGTCGTGCGCTGCTGCATGGCCTTGCGTTGCTGCTCCTTGACGACCGAGCCCGACTGCCGGCGGGCCATGCGGCGCAGGACCAGGGGAGCCAGCAGGATCCCGGCGACCGCCCACAGGCCCAGCATGGCCGCGGTCTCCAGGTGCCGCCACGACTCGCCGATCTCGGCGACGGCCATCGCGTCGGGCAGCATCGCCGAGCGGAGGCCGAGCGCCAGCCAGTACAGCGGAAACGCTTGCCCCACCCACTGCAGCCACTCGGGGAAGCCGCTGATGGGGTAGAAGACGCCGGAGATCCCCATGAGGACCATCATCGGGAAGGTGACGAAGCCGACCCCCTGGGCGGAGCCGAAGAGCGAGCCGAGGATCGCCCCGAACGGCAGCACCGCGACGAGGCCGAGCACCACCACCCAGACGAGGGTGATCCAGGCCGACGGCCGGCCGAGGTCAAGCCCGCCGAAGAGGAAGGCCGCGGGGACGAGCGGCACGAGCAGCCCGATGACGGCGGTGCCAGCCCGGCTGGTCACCTTGCCGACCAGGTAGCCGGTCATCCCCTTGGGGGTGGCCTTGGCACGGAGCAGTGTGCCGTCCTCGCGGTCCATCGTGAGCGACAGGGCCAGCATCATCATGCCGTTGAGCACGACGTTCATGCCGAGGATGCCGGGCAGGGCCTGGGAGCCGAGGGAGAAGCCGGTGCCGGGCACGGTGTTGTGCCGCAGCAGGAACATGACCACCAGGGTCACGACCGGGAAGAACATCACCGACCAGAGATCCTGGCCGCTGGTCATCGTCTGGCGGAACTCGATCCAGCCGCGCTGCAGGCCGGCGCGCGCGGCGGCGGTGCGGGCGTTCACGGCCACCGCCCTGGTTGTGGCCTTGGTCGTCGTCGAGGTCGTGGTCATCGGGCCACCTCCATCAGCTTCGCCGGCGGCTGGGTGCGCCGTCCCGACTCGTACTCCTGGACCAGGCTTACGTAGACGTCCTCCAGGCTGACCGCGCGCACCTGCAGGTTGCCGACAGTGTCGCCGTGCTCGGCGAACAGCTCGCGGACGTACGTGGTGGCGTCCTGGACAGACTTCGTGTGCGGGACGCCGTCGAGGGTGTAGCGGACCTCCGACTCGCTCGACACCTGGGCGGCCAGCTCCTCGGCGGTGCCGTCGGCCACGATGCGCCCGCCCGCGAGGATCACGATCCGGTCGGCGAGCCGTTCGGCCTCGTCGAGGTCGTGCGTGGTGAGCAGGATCGCCGTGTCCTGCCCGTGCGACAGGCTCTGGATGAGGTCGTGGAAGTCGCGCCGGGCCTGGGGGTCGAAGCCGACCGTCGGCTCGTCCAGGAAGAGCAGTTCGGGGCGGCCGACGAGGCCGATGGCCACGTCGAGCCGGCGGCGCTGGCCGCCGGAGAGGGTGCCGATCACCGCGTCGGCCCGGTCGGCCAGCCCGACCATGCGCAGGAGCTCGTCCGCCCGGTACGGCTTCCGGAAGGGCACGTAGAAGCGGTGGAGGTGGTCGAGCAGCTCCCCGGCGCGCCACTTGCCGTGGTCCCGCCACGACTGCAGGACGATGCCGATCCGGGCGAGCCAGGCGTCGTCGCCGTGGTCGGGGTCGGCGCCGAGGACCTCGACCTCGCCCGCGGAGCGGCGGCGGAAGCCCTCGAGTATCTCGATGGTGGTCGTCTTGCCCGCGCCGTTCGGGCCGAGCAGGGCGACCACCTCACCCGGATGGACACGCAGGTCGACGCCGTGGAGCACGTCCGTCGTCCCGTACCGCATGCGCAGGTCGCGGGTCTGGATCACGGGGGTCGCGGGGTGTCCTCGTCCTTTCTCCGATGTGTCTGCGGCTTTTCGGTGCGTGATGTCCATACTTAAAGTCTCTCATTGAAGTTTTACGTTGAAGGTTGATGTGCTCTGAGCACGAATAAAGTGGTCGGGTGGCAGTGAAACTATCAACTCCAGGCACCGGCGACCGGACAACGTTGCGGCCGGTGGACCTGGCGCGCGAGGTGGGTGTCTCCACCCAGCAGATCCGGAACTACGCGGACGCCGGCATCCTGCCGCCCACCGAGCGCACGCCCTCGGGCTACCGCCGCTTCGACGCCCGGCACCGGGCCGCCCTGCTCGCCTACCGGTCGCTGGCGAAGGGCTTCGGCTGGGACACCGCCCGCTCGATCATGCTGGCGATCCACGCGGGCGACGTGCCGGGGGCGCTCGCGCTCATCGACGAGTCCCACGCGGATCTGCACGGCCAGCGGCTGGCGCTCCGGTCGACCAGCGAGGCGCTGGAGGCCGTGGCGAGCGACCCCGGCCCGGTCCCGGCGCGAGGCGTGACGCGGATCGGGGAGGTCGCCCGGCACCTCGGGCTGCGCACCTCGGCGCTGCGGGTGTGGGAGGCCGCCGGGCTGCTCACGCCGGAACGCGAGCGGGTCACCGGCTATCGGCGGTACGGGCCCGACGACGTCCGCGACGCCCAGATGATCCACATCCTGCGGCAGGGGCGTCATCCGCTGCCGCAGATCAGAGCCCTGCTCGACGAGCTGCGCAGGACCGGGAGCGCCCAGGCCCTGCGCGTCGCGATCGAGGACCGGCGGCGAGCGCTCACCCGGACCGCCGCCGCGATGCTGGAGGGCACCGCCGTCCTGCACGGCTACCTGAGCATGGACGCCCACGACGGCGGCCTCTTCTCACACGCGCGCCTGTTGCAGGACACATGAGCTGAGCCCGCCGTCCACGGTGAGCGTGGCGCCGGTGACGTAGGAGGCCCGGTCGCTACACAGCCACGCGGCGGCCTCGGCGATCTCCTCGGCGCCCGCCACCCGGGCCAGCGGGGCGGTCTCGGCCAGCGAGGACTCCACCCCGGGGCTGGCCGCCATCCACGCCTCGCTCATGGGCGTGCGGGCCACGCCGGTGGCGACGGCGTTGATCCGGATCCCGCGCGCGCCGTACTCGGCCGCGCCCGCCTTGGTGAGGCCGATGACGGCGTGCTTGGCGGCCACGTAGGCGGCCGACACGGGCCCGGCCAGCAGCCCGGCGACGCTCGCGTTGTTGACGATCGCGCCGCCGCCTCGTGGCAGCATGGCCCCGATCTCCTCGCGCATGAAGTGCCAGGTGCCGCCCGCGTTGACCGCCATCACCTGGTCGAAGGTCGCGTCGCTGATCAGGTGCATCGCGTCGGGGCCGCCGCCGCGGCCGGCGTTGTTGAAGGCCGCGTCCAGTCTGCCGTACCGGTCGAGGGCGGTGGAGACCACGCGGGCGGCGTGGCCGGGGGCGGTGACGTCGCCCGCGACGTGCACGGCCTCGTGGCCCTTCCCGGTCAGCTCGTCCACGAGATCGGCGAGCTCACGTTCGCCGCGCGCGGTCAGGACGACGGCCGCGCCCTCGCGCGCGAACAACCGGGCGGCGGACGCGCCGATGCCCCTGCTGGCCCCGGTGATCAGGATGACCTTGTCGGTCAGGAGCGCGCTGTCGGTCATGGTCGTCTCCGTGAGGTCGTCTCCGTGAGCCGGTCAGTTCAGGGGCGTCGTCGTGATCAGCCCGTCGGCCAGGTGCTCGCCGTCCTGTGTCAGGGAGACCAGGATGGGCTCGTCATCGCCGATCGGGTCGGCGGCGCGTACGGTGACCAGCCGGTCGAGGTCGGCGTAGCTGTGGAAGTTAGCGCTGAGGGCGCGGACGCCCACCCTTCGCGGCCAGTGCCGGCTCCGGGTGGCCTGGAGCATCGCCTCGATCATGAGGTTGCCCGGCACGTGGTCCATGGGATGGTCGAACAGGACCGGATGCGGGCGGCAGCGCAGCGTCCAGACCTCGGCGTCGCCGGTGGCGGCGAGGATGACGTCCTCGGCGTGCGCCTTGCCCACCGACTCGGCGGGCACCGGGGGTCCGGGGGCGAACGGCTGGCCGAACCGTTTGGCCTGGCCCCCGCGCAGGCGGGCGAGCACGGCGGGGCTGGTACAGCGCGCCCGCGCCCGCGCCGTCCCCGCGTGCCGGGAGCCGCGGTAGAGCTCCATGGTGAAGTCGAGGCTCTTGATCGCGCGCCCCCCGCGCCCGAGGGGGTGGCAGGACACCGCCAGCATGACGTCGCTATGGGTCGCGTCGCAGGCGAGCGCGTCCGCCGAGATCTCGAAGGCCAGGTGGTCCATGACGAAGGCGTGCCCGGCCGGGACGCCGTAGCCGGCGTGCCCGATGAGCAGCCCGGCCTGGCGCACGCTCTCGACGAGCAGGAACGGGTCGTGGTGCCCGTCGGCGGTGCGGTAGAAGCGGTGGCAGAGCGGCCACTGGGCGCCTAGCAGATAGGCGTCCACGCCGTCCGTACGGAATCCGGTGATCAGCACCTCGGTGACCGCGGTCCGGTGGACGAGTTGACGGGGGATGGTCTGTTCGAACAGGCCTTCTTCGGGGTCCAGGTGAAGCGCGTTCAGACCTGACCCGGTGAGCCGCATGCGGATGTCACCTCCCGAGAGGATGGTCTAACAAACGTACCGGTATCCTTGTTTTTCACCACTGTGAGCCAGATTTCTGTATCTTTCAGGTCACGAGAACCGCTCCCAGCGGGAAATCGCGCATTATAAGCTTCCGGACCGGGCAGCTATGATGCGGGACAAGGGTCTTTTTTCGTACTTGGTGGTCGCATGGCACGACAGCTTCAGCAACGCGCCGAACGCACCCGCGCTGTCGTGCTCCGAGCGGCGGCCGAGGTCTTCGCCACGGACGGGTTCCGCGGCGCGCGCACGGCGGACATCATCGCGCGCGCGGGAGTCACCAAGGGCGCGGTCTACTTCCACTTCTCTTCGAAGGAGGAGCTGGCGCAGGCCGTCATCGCCGCCCACCGCGAGGAGGGCGCCCGGCTGGCCGAGGCCGTCGCCGCCCAGGGCGCCACACCGCTGCGCACGCTGATCAACCTCTCCTACGCCTATGCGCGGCTCATCAAAGAGAACCCGATCCACCTGGCCGGCGTACGGCTGGTGGCGGAGGGCGCCTTCGGCAGCCCCACGCTGGAGGCGTTCACCGACTGGGACCTCGTGCTCGTCAAGCTGCTCGACGAGGCCAAGGACCGCGGCGAGCTCCGCGGCGACCTCGAGGCGCAGGAGTGCGCCAGGTTCATCAACAGCGCCTTCTACGGCACGCAGATCCTGTCGTTCATCTACAGTCGCCGCGAGGACCTCCTGCAGCGGCTCGACATGATGTGGCAGGTGCTGCTCAACGGGCTGCTGCCCGAGGGGCGCAGCGTCATCCTGCTCTCCCAGGCCGGCTAGCGGCGGGTCGGCCCGCGCAGCCCAGCGGGTCGTCGGGGTGGGGGTGCGGCCGTCCGGCGGGCAGGTAGGCCGACGGCGTCGTGGTCAGCACCGGCAGGAGCGTCTCCCAGACGGCGGTGATCGCCCGCGCGCCGATCCGGCCGGGGCGGCGGCGGGAGAGTGCCTCCACCCCGGACACGAACGCGACGAGGATCGCCTCCATCCCGTCCGAGGCCGAGCCGGTCTCCGCCAGCAGGAGCCGGAGGAGGTGGATCCAGCGCTCACGGGGGGTGCTGTGCTCGCCGTCCAGCCGGAAGCCGGCGCGAAAGACGGTGTTCCTCGCCAGGTTGCGGGCGAACATGTGGGTGAAGTCGATCAGCGCCTGGACGGCGGCGCGGCCGTCGCAACGGCAGGACGCCAGGTTCTCCATGCCGGTCCAGACCTCGTCGGCGCGCTCCTGGATCTCCTCGGCGAGCCGTTCCTTGGAGCCGAAATGAAAGTACAGTGCGCCTTTGGTGGTGCCGCTGAGCTGCACGATCTCCATGAGGGACGTGCTGGCGAAGCCGTACTCCGCGAAAGCCTGCGCGGCGCCGTGAATGATCTTGTTTCTGGTGAGTTCGGCGCGTTCCTGGATCATCGCATTGTCCCTCACCTTTCAGCTGAACATACCTTTTGTGCGGTTTCAGAAAACTTCTCTGACCTGGAGATACTGCACAAAGCTCCTAGATGCCGCATGCATTGACAAAACCAACCGGACGGTTTTAGCTGACGATCGCGTAACCAGTTGCTCGTCCTTCGAGGAGGAAGGATGCGATCGTTATGAGTGCCGCCGTCAACCGACGGACCCGCCCGGGGCCAGCCCCAGCGGTGCGAGCCGGTGCCGCGGGCGTCCACGCAGGCGAGCAGGGCGCCGTCCGCGGCCGGTTGGGGATCGACGCGGGGGTCTACGCGGGCCGCGTCGAACTGCGCATCCCCGTGGGGCTCGGCTTCGAGTCCTGGTGTCGGATCGGGCAGCAGATCCGGCGGATCAGCGACTCCTCGTGCTGGTGGCTGGCCGACTGGCTGGTCTACGGCGAGGAACAGTTTCCCGGCCGCTACCAGGTCGTCTGCGATGAGACCTCGCTCAGCTACCAGACGTTGCGCAACTATGCCTGGGTGGCCAGGAAGTTCCCGCCGTCCCGGCGACGGGACAGTCTGAGCCTGCAGCACCACGCCGAGGCGGCCTCGCTGCCGGGCGCGGAGCAGGATCTCTGGCTCGCGCGCGCCGAGCGGGAAGGATGGTCGGCCCGCCGGCTCCGGCAGGAGCTGCGCAAGCGGGCACGGAGGCTGGACGAGGCCGACTCGGCGACCCAGGTGCAAGTGACGCTGAGCCTGGACTCCGAGCGCCGGGACCGGTGGATGCAGGCGTCGGAGGCGGCCCGCATGCCGTTCATGGACTGGATCGTACGGATCATCGACGACGCGTCGAGCGGCCGGGACGACGCCGACAGGAAGACCGTCTGAGGAAAGGACCCTATCGCATGTTCGTTCCCGGTCCCTACCGGCAGCCGGACGACGGCTGGACTGCCGAGCTGGTCCGCGGCAGCCCGCTGGCGCTGCTGGCCACCAATGGGCCCGCCTCCGCCGGCCCCTACGCGACCCACGTGCCGATCATCCCCGACCCGGCCGGCCCCGAGCCGTGGGCGGACGACCTGTCGGGCGCCGTGCTGCTGGGGCACATGAACCGGGCGAACCCGCACTGGAAGGCCCTGGAGGCGGACGTGCCGGTGCTGGTGACGTTCGCCGGCCCGCACGCCTACGTCTCGCCGACCGTCTACGGGGTCACCCCGGCCGCGCCGACCTGGAACTTCACCTCCGTCCACGTACACGGCACGCTGCGCCCCATCAGCGGCGAGGCCGAGACACTGCAGGTGGTGTGCGCCACGGTGCGCGCCTTCGAGGCGGCGTTCGGGACAGGCTGGGACATGACTGACTCGCTCGGCTACTTCCGGCGCATCCTGCCCGGAGTGGGCGCGTTCCGGATCGCGGTGACCCGCGCCGAGGGCATGTTCAAGCTCAGCCAGGAGCAGCGGCCGGAGATCCGGGAACGGGTGCGCGGCTCCTTCGCCGGGCGGACCTCCTGCGGTCCCCGTCAGGTGGCGGAGCTCATGGGCCGCCTCACCGACCGGGTGGAGCCCGCCACCCCTCGTAGCAGCAAGCCGTAGCAAGCGCCGGACCAGGAGACGCGAGCGGACATGCGCACCGTCAATGACCTGTTCGAATCGACCGTGGCCCGCGTGGGCCAGGAACCGGCCCTGATCTCGCCCGGCGGGACGGTCGGCTACGCCCGGCTCAACGCCGACGCGAACCGCCTGGCCAGGCGGCTGGTCGCGGCTGGCGTCGGCCCCGACACGCTGGTCGCCGTCGCGGTCCCGCGCACCGCCGGGCTGATGACCGTGCTGCTGGCGGTGCTCAAGGCGGGCGGCGCCTACCTGCCGCTCGACCCCGCCTACCCGGTGGAGCGGCTGTCCTTCATGCTCCGGGACGCGCGGCCGGTGCTGCTCGTGCGCTCGTCGCGGGTGAGCGTTCCCGGCGCGGGCGTGCCCGAGCTGCTGATCGACGATCCCGCCGTCGCCGCCACTGTCGCGGCGCAGCCGCCCCGCGACCTGACGGACCGGGAACGCCGCGCCCCGCTCCGCCCGGGGCACCTGATGTACGTGATCTACACCTCCGGCTCGACCGGCCGGCCCAAGGGCGTCGCGGTGACGCACGCCGGCGTGGCCGCCCTCGTGGCCAGCCAGGCCGCGCAGCTCGGCGCCGGGCCGGGCGACCGAGTGCTCCAGTGGGCCTCGATCAGCTTCGACGCGGCCTTCTGGGACATCTCCCTCGCCCTGCTGTCCGGCGCGGCGCTCGTGCTCGCGCCCGCCGACGACCTGCTGCCCGGGCCGCCGCTGCACGACACGATGATCAGGAACGCGGTCACCCACGCGACCCTGCCGCCGGTCGCGCTCAGCGTCACCGACGCCGGCGGGCTGCTGCCGGGCGGGGTCGTCATGTCCACCGGCGACGCCATTACCCGGCCGCTCGCCCGGACCTGGTCCAAGGGCCGGCGCATGTTCAACGGGTACGGCCCCACCGAGGTCACCGTGGGCATCGCCATGGGGCCCATCAACGGCGACGAGGAGATCAGCATCGGCCGTCCCCTGCTCGGCAGTGCCGTGCACGTGCTGGACGAACGGCTCGGCGAGGCGGCCCCCGGCGAGGAGGGGGAGCTGTACCTGGCCGGGCCCGGCCTCGCCCGGGGTTACCTCGGCCGTCCCGCGGAGACGGCCGCCCGGTTCGTCGCCGACCCGTACGGGACCGCCGGGTCCCGCATGTACCGTTCGGGCGACCGCGGCCGGCGCCGGGCCGACGGCGAGCTGTTCTTCGCCGGGCGCGCCGACGACCAGGTGAAGATCCGGGGCTTCCGGGTCGAGCTGGGCGAGATCGAGGCCCGCCTCACCGGGCACCCGGCGGTCGAGCTGGCCTGCGCCGTCGTGGAGGGCGGGCTCGCGGAGGCCCGCGTGGTGGCCTACGCCAGGACCCGGCCAGGCGACCCGGTCACCGGGCCGGACCTGCGCGCTCACCTCGCCGCCGCGCTGCCCGCGCACATGGTCCCCGCCGCCGTGGTCGTGCTGGAGAGCTTCCCCACGACGCCCAACGGGAAGATCGACCGCGCCGCCCTGCGCCGGGCCCCCGCGCCCGCACCCGGATGTGACGACGTGTGCGGCATGGCGGCCGAGATCCTCGGCGTGCCTGAGGCGCGTCCCGAGGACAACTTCTTCGACCTCGGCGGCCATTCTGTGCTGGCCACCCTACTGGCCCGGAGAATTCGCCGGGAGTTCGGCGTCTCGGTGCCCATCAGAAGCATTTTCGAGGCGGCCACGCTGGCGGATATCGAAGGGCTGGTGCAGGCCGGTTCCTGACCCGCTCGACAACGCCCCGGAGAAAGTCCGGGGCGCTTTTTTGTGTGCGCGCGGACCGGGCGTGAATGACTGATGAAAGGTTTTGCTCAGGGGCTACGGTTGCCGTGCTAGTGAAGAGGTATGACCAGCGCTCTTTCCGCGTACCGCGCGTACCGTGAATATCTGTCCCTGGACACGCTGCTGGACCTGCAGAAGCCGAATACCGGGCAGCCCGACGAATTGCTGTTCGTCGTCGTCCACCAGTCGCACGAGTTGTGGTTCAAGGAATTGCTGCACGAGCTCGGCGGCCTCCAGGCGGCCCTCTCCGCGGCCGACAGCGGCCACGCCCTGCGGACGTTGCGGCGGCTGCGCGCCGGGTTCGCGGTGCTGACGGCGCAGATGGAGGCGCTGGAGACTCTGACCGCCGGGCAGTTCGACGCCTTCCGCGAGCGGCTGGGCGGCAGCGGCTTCTACTCGGCGCAGTTCCGCGAGATCGAGCTGGTGCTGGGCCGGTGCGACGGCGACGTGGCGCGGCAGTTTCCCGAGGGCAGCCGGGCCAGGGCGCGCATCGAGGACAGAGCGGGCCAGCCCCGGCTGTTCGCCTCCTTCCTCGAGTACCTGGCGGCCTGCGGGTATCCGCCGGACGACGTGCGGCTGGCCCTGCGGATGCTGCAACGGGACGACGCGGTGGCGGCGCAGGTGTGCGAGGGGCTGCGCGACCTGGACCAGGCATTCCAGGAGTGGCGGTTCCGGCACGCCGTCCTGGCCCGGCGGGTGATCGGCGACAAGGCCGGGACCGGCGGCTCGACCGGCGCGGAGTTTCTGCGCTCGACGGTCTTCACGCCGTCCTTCCCCGAACTGTGGCACGTGCCTGATCCCCAGTGACCCAGCGGAAGGACATCGCATGCGAGTCACGACGAACGTCGGGGTCGGGGGCCTGAGCCCGCGGGCGCTGGACGAGACGGCGAGATGCCCGTCCTCGGCCCTAAGCAGCCTCGCGGACTGGCAGGAGGACGCCCGCCCGGCGGCGTTCCCGTTCCGCCCGATCGTGCGGCACTACCAGGCGGTGGGCCGCGGTCAAGTGGACGCCGAGCTGGTTAAGGCCCTGCGTGTGCTGGCCGAGGAGGGCCGCCCGCGGCGCGGCCGTGGCGGGAGGGCGGCCGACGGGCTGATCCTGTCGTCCTGGCTGCCCTGCACCTTCGACCAGGAGGACGGGGACTACGATTCCTACGGCGCGATACTCCTGCTGCATCGCGTGGCCGAGACCACTCCGGGAGGCCCCGATGCGGGCCTCGACCTACAACAGGTGGCTCTGCTGGCCGATCTGCTGGCCTTCGAGGCCGCCGCCGCGGCCGGGCGGGGGCGCCGCTCACGGCAGGAGGTCAGGGTCCGGGCTTGCCTGCGCGCCCTGGCACGGGCCGGCGAGCTGGCGCCGGGAGCCGCCGGGGTGACTGCCCGGTTCCCGGCGGCGCCCGCCGCCGACCGGGCCGGGGAGCTCGCCCGGCTCGCCCTGGACGCCGTGCCGCCCGCCGTGCGGCTGGCCGCCGAGATCACGCTGCTGCCCATGACGCCGCTGCACGACGAGGTGATGTTCATCCGCAGTATCCAGGTGTTCGAGCTGGTCTACCGGCAGGTGGCGCGCCGCCTGGAACGGGCGGTCGCGGCCCTCGCCGGCGGGGACGCAGCGGCGGCGACGGCCGAGGTGCGCGACGCGACCGCCCGCGTGGCCGCCACCGGCAGCCTCTACCGGGTGCTGACCACCATGCCGAAGGAGTCGTTCGCGGTCATCCGGTCGTCAACCGACGGCCGGAGCGCCATCCAGTCCCGGGCCTACCGCGAGGTGGAACGTCTGAGCGCGCCCCTGCCCACCGAGCAACTCCCCATGGAGCTGTTACGTCTCGACGAGAGGCCGCGCCCCGGCCGCTCCCTCCAGGAGGAGTACCTGGCGACGGGCGGAGGGCCGCCGCTGGACGGCCTGGCCGCGGCCATGGCCGGGCTGGACAAGGCGTGGCAGGCGATGAAACGCACGCACTGGGGGATCGCCCTCAAGATCATCGGCCGGGTGCCGGGAACCGGCGGCAGCTCCGGCGCCGACTACCTGCGGGAGGCGGCGGAACGCCCGCTGTTCCCCGCGCTGTCACCAGGAGGCAAGCATGCCTGAGCACGAGGACGGCTACCGCGAGCTGCGCCACGCGATCATGGGATACATCGTCTCGCAGGCCGTCTTCGCGGTCACCGAGGCCGGCGTGCCTGACCTGCTCGCGCACGGGCCGGCTGAGGCGGGCGACCTGGCCAGGCGGTCGGGGACGGACGCCGGCGCGCTCGTCAGGTTCCTGCGCGTGCTCGTCGCCGAGGGCCTGTTCACCGAGGGGCCGCGCGGAACCTTCGCCCTCACCGCGACGGGCGCGTACCTGCGCGCCGACCGGCCCGGCTCGCTCCGGCACCTGGTCACGCTGATGGCCGGCGAGGCCTACCGGGCATGGGGGCTCGCCGGGCACTCGCTGCGCACCGGGAAACCGGCCTTCGACGAGCTGTTCGGGCAGCCCATGTTCGCGTGGCTGCGCGCGCACCCCGCCGAGTCGGCCGCCTTCGACGCCGCCCAGGCGGGACTGGTCACCGTA
The DNA here is from genome assembly GCF_039533245.1 of Nonomuraea recticatena. Classification (NCBI taxonomy): domain Bacteria; kingdom Bacillati; phylum Actinomycetota; class Actinomycetes; order Streptosporangiales; family Streptosporangiaceae; genus Nonomuraea; species Nonomuraea recticatena. Next base: position 48,275 of record NZ_BAAATE010000047.1, read on the forward strand.
CGGATGCGGCCGCTGGTCGAACGGGACTGGAGCGGCGCCCGCACGGTCGTGGACGTGGGCGGCGGCAACGGCGAGTTGCTGAGGACGCTGCTGGCGGGCAACCCGCACCTGCACGGCGTGCTGTTCGACCTGCCCCACGTGGTGCGGGAGGCCGACGTCCCGGCGGAACGCTGCGCCGTCGTGGGCGGCGACTTCTTCACCGGCGTGCCCGAAGGCGGCGACGTCTACGTGCTGGCGCAGATCCTGCACGACTGGGACGACCACGCCGCGGTCCGCATCCTGCGCGAAGTGGCCGCCGCCATGCCGCCGCACGGCACGCTGCTCGTCGTCGAGCAGGTGATCCCCGAGGACGACGCCCGCCATCCGGAAAAGCTCCTCGACCTGCACATGCTGGTGCTGCTCGGCGGGCGCGAACGGGCGGCCGGCGAATGGCGGCAATTGTTCGCGGCGGGCGGCTTCGAACTGACCGCAATTGAGCGCGGAACACGCTCCACATTACTCGCCGCGAAAGTCCGGAGACCAGGGGGAACGGTGTCCGGTCGGCAGGACAATGGCGCCGGCAATTGACTCTCGGGACTGCGGCGAATAAGGCTGGAAAAGACCTTTGAGGAGGGTGTCCCGGATGACTTCGATCGGCGTGTTGGCGGCGCAGGAAAGTCTTTGGCTGGCACAGCGGCTGCGGCCTGAGCCGCCCAACAACGTGGCCGCCGTCTGGGACGTCGAGGGCGAGCTCGACAATGCGGTGCTGAATTCCGCGCTGCGGGTCGTGCTCACCGAGGCGCGCACCGTCCTGGTCAATTTCAGCGAGGAGGCAGGACGGCTGCGCCAGGAGCCTTGCGACCTCGGCGCGTGGCGGCCCTTCGCCGCGGACATGAGCGGCGCGGCCGACCCGGAGGCAGCGGCGCGGGCGTACGTGGCCGAGCTCGCGGCCCGGCCGTTCGACCTGGAGCGGGACGTGCTGTTCCGCGCCGGCCTGCTGACACTGGGGGAGCAGCGGTCGTTCCTCGTGCTGGTCTGCAACCACGTCGTGACCGACGCCTTCGGCCTGCTCACGCTCGTCTCGCGGCGGATCGCCGAGGTATACACCGCGCTGCGGAAGGGTGACCCCGCTCCCGACTGGCCGGTGGAGGAGCCCGTCGCGCTGCACGAGCGGGACGCGCGCTACCGGGCCTCCGACAGATTCGGCAGGGACGCGGAGTTCTGGCGGCGCTACCTGTCGGACACGCCCGCCCCGGCCCGCCTGCCCGGAACCCCCGCGTCCGGCGGGGCCGACGCCGGCCGTACGGGCGTGTGGAGCCACACCGCGCGCGTGCACCGGCAGGAGGCCGACGCCTGGGAACGGCTGGCCGGCTCGTACGGCGTCACCCTGCCGACGCTGCTGATGGCGGCGGCGGCCGTCTTTTTCCGCCACATGTGCGATCTGCCCGAGCCGCTGTTCACCGTGACCGTCAACAACCGCTTCGGCACCACGCGGCGGACCCCGGGCGTCCTGTCGAACCTCGTGCCCATCAGGATCGGGGTGCCGGTCACCGCCGACCTTCCCGCCGTCCTCGACGCGACCCAGCGCGCCAAGACTGAGGTCTTCAGGCACGCCACGCACCAGGTCTCCGACATTCAGCGTGAGACCGGCCGGGCCGGAGCTGTACGCAGCCCGTTCGGCGCGATCGTCAACATCATCCCCTTCGTCGAAGGGCTGGACCTCGCCGGCAGCACGGCGTACTTCGCCGGCGGCTCGTTCGGCTCGGTGGACGAGCTGATGATCTCGACCTACTTTGACGGCAGGCACGACAGCGACCTGCACGTACGGGTAGACGCCCCGGCAGCGTTCTACGGTGAGGCCGACCCCGCCGCGCTGAGTGAACGCCTGATCGCCACCGTCCGCGCCCTGACCGCGCGCCCCGAGGCCCCGGCCGGCTCGATCGAGCTCCTCGCCGCCCACGAGCGGCGGCTGCTCGCCGACTTCAACGACACGGCTGTGCCGCTGTCCGGCGCGACCGTCGCCGAGTTGTTCGAACGTCACGCGGCGGCCAGGCCGGGCGCCGTGGCCGTGGTCGCCGGCGACGTGACACTGACCTACGGCGAGCTGAACACGCGCGCCAACCGGCTGGCGCACGCCCTGGCCGGGCGCGGCGTCACGCCCGAGTCCGTGGTGGCGGTGGCCGTGACCCGCACGGCCGACCTCGTCGTGGCCCTGCTCGGCGTCTACAAGGCCGGCGCCGTCTACCTCCCGATCGACCCCGAGTTCCCGAGCGGCCGTCTCGACTACGTGCTGTCCGACGCCCGGCCGCACGTCCTGGTGACCGACCCGGCCGGAGACCGGGCCGTGCCCTGGTCCGTAGTGACGCCGCGCCTCGGCATCGACGTCACCCGCCAGGAGGGTGGCGAGGCCAACCTGCCCGTGCGGGCCCGTCCGGGCAACGTCGCCTACCTCATGTACACCTCCGGCTCCACGGGCACGCCCAAGGGCGTCGCCATCACCCACCGCAACCTCGTGGCGCTGTTCGCCGGCACGGAGCAGTGGTGCCGCTTCGGCCCGGACGACGTCTGGTCGTGCTGCCACTCGCAGGCCTTCGACGTGTCCATGTGGGAGATGTGCGGCGCGCTGCTGCACGGCGGGCGCATCGTCCTGGCCGGCTGGGACGTCGTGCGTTCCCCCGACGCGCTGTGGCGGCTGCTGCTCCGCCACGGCGTGACCGTCCTGAGCCAGACGCCCTCGGCCTTCTACGAGCTGTCCGCCAACCGGCCCGCCGACACCTCGGGGCTGCGGCTGCGCATGGTGGTCTTCGCCGGCGAGGCGCTGGACCCGGCACGGCTGCGCGGCTGGTACCCCAGCGAGACGCCCGGCGCGCCGGTGCTGGTCAACATGTACGGCATCACCGAGACCACGGTCCACGTCACCTACCTGGAGATGCTGGCGGAGTTCGCCGAGCGTGGCGCGAGCCCCATCGGGGTGCCCATCGGCAACACGCGGATGTACGTGCTCGGCCCAGGCCTCACCCCGGTGCCGCCCGGCGTGATCGGCGAGCTGTACGTCGCCGGCGCGGGCGTCGGCCGCGGCTACCACGGCCGGGCCGGGCTCACCGCCCAGCGTTTCGTCGCCTGCCCGTACGGGCCGCCGGGCACCGTCATGTACCGCAGCGGCGACCTGGCACGCTGGGCCGCCGACGGCCGCCTGGAGTTCATGGGACGCGCCGATCACCAGGTCAAGATCCGGGGCTTCCGCATCGAGCCCGCCGAGATCGAGGCGGCCCTGGAACGGCACCCGGGCGTGTCGCAGGCCGCGGTGATCGCCCGCGAGGGCCGGGGGACCGGCGGCAAGCAGCTCGTCGCCTACGTCGTGCCGCAGGCCGCGGGCGGCATCGGCGGCGGGGAGGAGGTGGACTTCCGCGCCGGCGCCGACGCCGCGGAGCTGCGCGCGTGGGTGTCGGGACGGCTGCCCAAGTACATGGTCCCCGCCGCGTTCGTGCTGCTCGACCGGCTTCCGCTGACCACCAACGGCAAGCTCGACCGGCGGGCACTGCCCGAGCCGGCGTTCGCGAGCGGCGACTACGTCGCTCCCTGCACCCCCGCCGAGGAGGCGCTGGCCGAGGTCTACGCCGAGGTGCTGGGCCTGGACCGGGTCAGCGCCGAGGACGACTTCTTCACCCTGGGCGGCGACAGCATCCGCGCGATCCAGGTCGTCTCCCGCGCTCGCGCCCGCGGCCTCGCGCTCAGCCCGCGTGACGTCTTCGAGCGCCGCACCGTGACCGACCTGGCCGACGTTATCCACGCCGGCCCGGCGTGCGTGCTGGAGGAGCTAGAAGGCGGCGGAACCGGCCCGATGCCGCTCCTGCCGGTGGCCCGCGAGGCCGCCGCGCGCGGCCCCGCGTTCGGCCGGTACGCGCAGTGGATGGCGTTGACCCTGCCGCCGGAGATCGACCACGCCGGCCTGGTCGCGACGCTCACCGCCGTGGTGGACCACCACGACGTGCTGCGCTCCCGGCTGGACGGTGGTGACCTGCGCGTGGAGCCGGCCGGCTCGGTGCCGGTGGCCCGCCTGATCCGCCGCGTCGAGCGCCCGGAGGAGGTCCCGCCCGCCCTGGAGGCCGCCCAGCGCGAGCTGGACCCGGAACGCGGCTCGATGCTGCGCTTCATCTGGCTCGACCCACCCAACCAGGCTGGCGACCGCGCCGGCGGGCGACTGGTGGTTCTCGCTCACCACCTCGTCGTGGACGGCGTCTCGTGGCGCATTCTGCTGCCCGACCTCGCCGCGGCCTGGCCGGACGTGCAGGCCGGGCGGCCCCCGGCCCTGCCACCTGTAGGCACCTCGATGCGCCGCTGGGCGCACGCGCTGCGGTCGGAGGCGGCCCGCCGCGGGCACGAGCTGCCGGCGTGGCTCGACGTCGTCGCCACCGACGAGCCGCCGCTCGGCGCACGCCCGCTGGACCCCGCCCGCGACGTCGCCTCGGCCACCTCCACCGTGCGCGTCCGGCTGACGCCGGCGATCACCCGTACCCTGCTGGCCCGGTGGCCCGCCGCCTTCCGCGCGGGTGTGGACGAGGGACTGCTGGCCGCGCTCATGCTGGCGCTGCTCCGCCACCGCCGCCGGGAGGGCGTGCCGGGCACCGCCGCCGTGATCCGGCTGGAGGGGCACGGCCGCGAGGAGGACGTGGTGCCGGGCGCGGACCTGTCCCGCACCGTGGGCTGGTTCACCAGCGTCTACCCGGCCCGGCTCGACCTGGACGGGATCAACGTCGAGCAGGCCTTCGCCGCAGGTCCCGCCGCAGGAGCCGCCATCAAGGCGGTCAAGGAGCAACTGCGCTCCCTCCCCGGCCACGGCATCGGGTACGGCCTGCTCCGCCACTTCAACGAGGAAACCGCGGCCGAGCTGAGCCGCCGTCCCGAGGGGCAGATCATCTTCAACTACCTCGGACGTCTCTCCGAGGACCTGGACGGAGGCGCCTGGGGGCCCGCGCCGGAATGGCCAGAACTAGTCGCCATGCCTGATCCCGGCCTGCCCGTCCCCGCCGCGCTGCAGGTGGACACCCTGATCACCGGCGAGCAGGAGCTGACGGCGCTGTTCACCTTCCCGGACGAGCTGCTTTCCCGCGACGAGGTGGAGGAACTGGCCGAGCTGTGGGCCGCCGCCGTCTCGGCACTCGCCGAGCACGCCGCCGCGCCGGACGCAGGCGGCCTGACGCCCTCGGACCTGACGCTCACCGGCGTGAGCCTGCGCCAGCTCGAAACATGGGAGCACGCCTGGCCCGGCCTGTCCGACGTCTGGCCCCTGACGCCTCTCCAGTCCGGCATGCTCTTCCACTCGATGCTCACCGGGGCGGGCGCCGACGCGTACCAGATGCAGCTCGTCCTGCGCCTCGACGGGCCGCTCGACCCGGCGCGGCTGCGCGCGGCCGGGCAGGCGCTGCTCGACCGGCACCCGAACCTACGCGTCGCGTTCGCCGCCGACGAGGCCGGCGACCTCGCCCAGCTCGTGGTGGACGGAGTCCGGCTGCCGTGGCGCGAGCACGACCTGTCCCGGCTCGACGAGGCCGAGCGCGCCCGCGAGCTGGAGCGGCTGCTGGTGGCCGACCGCGGCGTCCGCTTTGACCCCGCCGCCCCGCCGCTGCTGCGGCTGACGCTCGTCACGCTCGGCTCCGGCCGGGCCGAGCTCGTCCTCAGCACCCACCACGCCCTCCTCGACGGCTGGTCGCTCCCGCGGCTGATGCAGGACCTCCTGCGGCTCTACGCGGCGCAGGGCGAGCCGGACGGCCTGCCCAGGGCCGGCGGGTTCCGCGACTTCCTCGCCTGGCTGGGCTCCCGCGACCACGCGGCGTCGCTGCGCGCCTGGGCCCGCGAACTCCAAGGGGTGTCGGAGCCGACGCTGCTGGCGGCGAGCCCGCCCGCCCCCACCACCGACGCGGGCATCGGCCAGACCGACGTCCCGCTGCCCCCGGACGTGGCCGCCACCCTGTCCCGCCGCGCCGCCGAGCTGGGCGTCACACTCAACACGCTGGTGCAGGGCGCCTGGGGCGTGCTGCTGGCCGAGCTGACCGGCCGCAGGGACGTGGTGTTCGGCACCACCGTCTCCGGGCGGACACCCGCGCTGCCCGGCGTCGAGGACATGGTCGGCCTGTTCATCAACACCGTGCCGGTCCGGGTGCCCTGCGAGCCCTCCGACACCTTCGCGCAGGTGCTCGCCCGCGTGCAGGACCGGCAGGCGGCGCTGCTCGAGCACCACCACAGCGGACTCGGCGACATCCAGCAGGCCACCGGCCTGAGCACCCTGTTCGACACCCTGATCGTGTTCGAGTCCTACCCGGTGGACCGGATAGGCCTCGACGAGGCCAACGCCACGGCCGGCCTCGCCGTCACCGGCGTCCGGCCGTTCACCGCGACGCACTACCCGGTGGCGCTGCTCGCCGCCGCCGACCCCCACCTGCGGCTCACCGTGCAGTACCAGCGGGACCGGCTCTCCGGCGCCGACGCCGACCGGCTGTCACGCCGCGTCGTGCGCGTCCTGCGGCACCTGGCCGACGACCCTCAGGCCCGCCTCGCCCGGCTCGACCTGCTCGAACCCGGCGAACGCCACCGGCTGCTGCACCAGCTCAACGACACCGCCGTCGCGACCCCGCCGCTGACCGTTCCCGGCCTCGTCGAACGCCAGGCGGAGCGGACGCCCGACGCCCCTGCCGTGACGTCCGGCGGGCGCACCCTCACCTACCGCGAGCTGGACACCCGGGCCAACCGGCTCGCCCACGACCTGATCGCCCGCGGCGCGGGCCCCGAGACCACGGTGGCGCTGGCCCTGCCCCGGTCCGCGGAGCTGGTCGTGGCCGTGCTCGGCGTGCTCAAGGCGGGCGCCGCCTACCTGCCGATCGACCCCGGGTTCCCCAGCAATCGGCTCGACTTCGTGCTCGCCGACGCCCGTCCCGCGCTGCTGGTCACCGACCCCGCCGCCGAGCCGGCGGTGTGCGACGCGCGCATCCCACGGGTCCACCTCGGCGAGCTCGGCTCCGGGCCCGAGCACGCTCCCCGTACCGGGCTCCTGCCCGGCAACACCGCCTACCTGATGTACACCTCGGGCTCCACCGGCGAGCCGAAGGGCGTCGCGATCACCCACGGCAACGTCGTCAACGGCGTGCTGCGCCTGAACGACGTCCTCAGCCTGCCGCCGCGCGCCCGGATGCTCGCGGGCACCTCGATCAGCTTCGACGTGTCGGTGTTCGAGCTGTTCAGCACGCTCTGCCGGGGCGGGACGGCCGAGATCGTCCGGGACGTGCTCGTGCTCGGCGAACACGACACCTGGACGGGCGGCGTGATCAGCACGGTCCCGTCGGCCTTCGCCGAGCTCGTCGGCGGGCTCGGCGGGCGGGTCACGGCCGACGCGGTCGTGTTCGCGGGCGAGGCGCTGCCGGCCTCGCTCGTCCGGCAGGCCCGCACGGCGCTGCCCGGGGCGAAGATCGTCAACGCGTACGGGCAGACGGAGACCTTCTACGCCACGACCTGCCTGCTCGGCACGACCGCCACCCGGAGCAGCAGCGGCGGCGCCCCCATCGGCAGGCCGCTGGGCAACATGCGTGTCTACGTGCTCGGTCCCAGGCTCAAGCCGGTGCCGTCGGGCGCCGCGGGCGAGCTCTACGTCGCCGGCGCCTGCGTGGGGCGCGGCTACCACAACCGCCCAGGATTAACCGCCGAGCGGTTCGTCGCCGACCCGTTCGGGCCGCCCGGCGCGCGGATGTATCGCACCGGCGACCTGGCCCGCTGGAACCCGACGGGGGAGCTGGAGTACCTGGGCCGCTCGGACAACCAGGTCAAGATCCGGGGCTTCCGGATAGAGCCGGCCGAGGTGGAGGCGGCTCTGGCCGCGCACCCGCTGGTGGAGCAGGCCGTGGTGGTGGCGCGGGACGGCCGGTTGGTGGCGTATGCGGTGGGCCGGGCCGAGGGCGAGGCCCTGCGCGGCTTCGTCCGGGGCCGGCTGCCCGAGTACATGGTGCCCTCCGCGGTCGTCGTCCTGCCGGCGCTGCCGCTGATGCCGAACGGGAAGGTGGACCGGGCGGCGCTTCCCGCTCCGGAAGTCGGGGCGTCGGTGTACCGGGCGCCGTCGGCGGGTGAGGAGGAGGTGCTCTGCCGGCTGTTCGCCGAGGTGCTGGGGGTGGAGCGGGTCGGTGTGGA
>NZ_BAAATE010000048.1:0-54704 GCF_039533245.1 Nonomuraea recticatena
CGGAAGCTCCGCTGCTGCCCCCTCAAGACTGGGCACCTGTGCAAGGCCATCGCCGTTCTGCAGAACTACGAAGTCGCCCGAGGATGAAAAGAGGTCATTCATGGTCTGGATCCCCCGCTCCCGTAGGCTGGACCTAGCCAATTAGCCGGACAGAGGCCTGTCAAGCGATCTGGCCTGTGTATTCTCCGCTTCGATCTGATCTATGTTAACCGATTAGATCTCCGCAAATGGAGTCGCAAGTTGTCCACAATATGCCGCGCCCGCAGCGCTCGACGATTGATGTTCACCCTGGGAGGACGTTGGCAGCGGGGCGCGGCGAGAACTGTCGGCCGACTGCGATGACCGCAGCGACGGCAAAAGATCGAAGGCGTGGAAGCGCATTTCGCCTCTTCAGACATGGGCAGCCGACGGGCTTGCCGGCTGCCATCCCCGGCGCGCTTTCTCCTTGTTCTCGGGTCATTGACCGGGAACGTCTAAGGCCGTGCCGCAGATCTGCGCAGTGGGCCGTTCCGTTCCACCCCCTCTCCAATTCGACGACCAGCGCGTAGGACTGCAGTAGTAGTGCTGGGCCAAGCCCTGTCGGCCGGGCGTCGTAAACTTTCCACCCGGCCAGTGCACCGCGCGGGCGGCGGTCGACAGCAACTGCTGAGGGCTTGCTCGGTGCGGAAGCGGCCCCGGCACAACGCGGCCACGTCGTCGCGCAGGTACTGGATCAGCCTGTGCGGCCGTGCTGGCCCCGTCGGTGATCCCGGGGAGGCGGCCGGACATCTTGGCGAACACGCACACGCCGACCCTAAGCGAGCTACAACCGCTCGCCCGTTGACATAGGAGCGTCAGGCCGGGGAAACCGTCCGGAGCGAACAGCACGAAAGCCGAGCCTAGAAGTCCAGGTCAGATCCTCGTTAAGTTCTGGCACCGGACAGGCACCGAACCGCTCCTGGAAGTCGCCGGGGTGTGGATCAGCGCCCACGACTGCCCGCCCCTTTCACCCGGGCACCAGGACGACGGTTTCGGCCCTTGACTAGACCCCCCTCGCGAGCAGTTCCTTGAGCGCGTTGTCGATGAACTTCGTGTCCACCGGGTTGAGTCCGCCTCCGGCGAAGTGCCCCCACGAGCCGGGAATGGTCCGCAGGTCCGCGTTGGCCATGTGGGCGACCTCCCACTCGTTGTCCTCAGGCGGGAAGTAGAGATCCTGCTGCGCCGGCATGACGATCGCCGGCGTGCGGATCGCCGCGAGTGCCTCCTCGACGCCGCCGAACCCCGGGGTCTTGCCGATGTCGGCGTTCTGCCAGGTCCAGAGCATGGCAAGGAGGTTGTTCGCGTCGCGCTTGACGAACAACCCCTCCCAGAAGCCGACGAGGAAGTCCTCCAGGGAGCCGTAGCCGAGCGGCTCACGCTCGTAGATCTTCTCCCGGTAGAACTGCTGGCAGAAGCCCCAGCCGGCGTAGACGCGGGCCATCGCCCGCAGCCCGACCCCCGGCTGCTCGCGGTACCAGCCGTTGTTCCACCCCGCGTCCGCGGTGAGCGCGCCTTTGACGCCCTCGAGAAAGACGATGTTGTGAATGCTGGTCTTCGCCGAGCCGCAGAAGGGGAGTATCCGCCGGACCGTCTCGGGGTAACTGAGCGCCCACTGGTAGGTCTGGCCGGCCCCCATCGACCAGCCGGTGACGAGTTCCAGCCGCTCGATGCCGAACCGCTCCGTGATGAGACGGTGCTGGACCCGGACGTTGTCGTACATCGTCACGTGCGGGAACCGTGGCCCGGCGTGCGGCGGCGGGGTGTTGCTCGGCGACGACGAGAGGCCATTGCCGAACATGTTGGGGATGACGATGAAGTACCTCGACGGATCGAGCGCCATGCCCTCGCCGATGAGCCATTCGTTGTCATAGTGCTGGCCCGAGTACCACGTCGGATAGACGATCGCGTTGCTCTTGTCAGCGTTGAGCTCGCCGTAGGTCTTGTAGGCCAGCTTGGCGTCGCGCAGCGTGGCGCCGTTCTGCAGTTGGATGTCACCAGGTTCGAAGAGGTCGTAGTCCATTGGAGGCCTCCTTGCCGATCGCCGATCTCGGCACCCCATTCCTCTGGCCGCAGTTTCACAGTAACCCCCACGACAGGGCGTCAGGGTGAGCAGGGTGACGGTGAGCGTGGACACGCGCTGTTGCCACGCCTCACAGTCGCGTGGCGACCGCGACAGCCGGTCGAGCCGAGCGACCTTCAATGTGTCGCCCGCGCGCAGCAGCCGCAGCGCCCGGTCGAGCTCGGGCCGACACGCTTCCGCGCCACTCGCCTTGTCCAGATGGATGTGGTCGCGGTCGACACTGGCCCCCAGCAGGGCATCGATCTGGTGGTGAAGTTCTGGCCGGCGGTGGACACCCGGGCCTATCCGAAGAGCATGTGTCGGAATCTACCGACCCGATCATTCATCGACATTGAAAGTCGACAGGAGTTCTCGACGCATGCCAGCTGCGGCTCCGCGATCGGCTCGGCCGGTGTCGGCAGACGGTCGTTCCCGACACTCACGAGCGTCTACGGGCCTGCCGTTGTGCTGGCCGAAATCGCGCGGATAGCAGGAGGGCCCGGGCGATCTGTCAGTAGACAATTGCGACGAGTGCAGGTGTCGCGTTCGCGCACATGCTTCGCCTTGACACCGGAACGCGAACGGGCTCGCTGGCACGGTATGGCTACGATCGACCGTTTGTTGCTGATGGTCAAGACAAGTGGTTGATCAGCGCGAACATATCTCACTGCCGATTTACCCTGATCGTCCATGGGTCCTGGAAGGTCGGCTCACAGGGTCGGGCTGTTTCCATGCTTGCGGTGGACACTGTTACCGCCGGTGGGCGGGTGTTTCGTGGCTGGGCCATGCAATGTCGTCAACCGCCAGAAACGGTTCGGCGGCCACGGTCGCGGGTGTGACTCCCGTGAACGCCATGACGTCCCGATGCAGGTGGGACTGGTCGGCGTAGCCGGCGTCGGCCGCGACTCGGGCCGCGCCTTCACCCGTGACCAGGCGGTGGACGGCATGGTCGAAGCGGACCAGCTTCACGGCGCGCTTGGGCGGCAGACCGAGTTGCGAGCGGAACCGGGACCACAGGCGCTTGCGGCTCCATCCGAGTTCGGCCGCCAGTCGGTCGACCCGGACCAGGCCGCGGCCGCCGACGATCCGGTGCCAGGCCCAGGCCACCTCCGGGTCTACCGGCGGCCCCGCCTCATGCCGGCGAGCGAGCAGCGCATCCGTCAACGCAAAGCGATCCTGCCACGACGAGACATCGCCCAGTCGCTCACGGATCCGTGACGCCTCCCGACCCCACAGGTCGTCCAGGGCCACCACGGCGCCGTCGAGGTCGGCGGGCGAGGCGCCCAGAACCGCGCGTGCGATCACCGGGGACAGGCGCACCTGCACGCACTCGACGTTCTCACCCCGCGCCCAGACCGCGCCGCCGGATCCGATCCCGGGCCCGGCGACGACACTCCCCCGCTGCTGCCGCCCGGCGGCATAGTCCAGGACCGGCGAACCGGTGCCGAACTCCAGAAGCAGCGTCACGGCAGGGTGCGGGACCATCCGGAGCGCGTCCAGGTCACCGACACGGAACCCGGCCATGGTGACACCGGCCACTCGGCTGGGCCGCTGCGGGCATGCAACCTCCCACACAGCCGCACCGTGTACGAACGTCCGCACCGTCCCATGCTACGCGCGTCGACTGAGGGAACATTCGTCCAATCCGCCGGCCCCTACCGGCGGCGACAGTGGCCTCATGACCATTTCTGATGGCGGACCGCAGGTGAAGGGCGGCGCCGAGGCCACCGAGAGTTCCACCCTGTCCCTGGACGACGGCGACATCTACGTGTGCCAGGACGGCCCCCGCGAGGCCCCCGCACTCCTGCTCATCCACGGGTCGGCCTCCTCGACCCGCTCGTGGGACCCGATGGTTCCGCTGCTGACCAAGTCCCATCGCGTCATCCGGATCGACCTGCTCGGGCACGGCCGGTCCGCCAAACCGGCCGGCCCCAGCTATGCGATCCCGGACCAGGCACGTCGAGCCGCCGTGGCACTGGACCGGCTCGGCGTCAAGCGCGCCATCGTGGCCGGTCATTCCAGCGGCGGCTGCAGCGCCACAGCCCTCGCCGAACAGCGACCCGACCTGGTGACCGCGCTCACGCTCATCAACACCGGACCCAGCCTGGATGTCTTCATCGCACCACAGTCCGCCGCAATCGCACCCTCGCAGTGGCCGCCGACCGACGAGCAGATCCGCCGGTTTGCGAGCACCGGTTTCAGCCGCGCCGGCTACCAGATCCCACGCGAGCTCCTGAACGAGGTGCGCGCTATGACCTACCACACGCTCACCACGACGATGGGGGCCACCCGCGACTACATGGAGCAGCAGGCGCTCCCGGATCGGCTGATGGTCCTCGGTAAGCCGCTGCTGGTGATCTTCGGCGAGGACGACCGCAGATGGCGATCCTCATCCGCCGCCGACTACCGCGCTGTTCCGGGCGCGACAGTCGAGTTGCTGCCCGGTCTCGGACACTCACCCATTCTCGAGGATCCGCCGCGGACCGCCGCGCCCCTCCTGGCCTTCACCGCGATCCACGCCGCGCAAGCGGACTGAACGAGACGATGAGCCGTATCCATTCTGATCAGGCGGTTCGTGGCGGCATCCGGTCCACCACGATCGTCTCGGGCAGGCCGCGGCGTACTCCATCCGGGCGTCGATTGGCAGGAATGCAGCGCTTTTTGGCTCCTTGGGATCTAGTGCCCAATATCTTACTACGCTACTTTGCCAGAAAGCACATTAACTGCGTCGCAGACCAGTCAATCTATCGGCGAATACGGGATAGCCGCCGATCCGGCGGTTCACCAGAATGTACGGGGAGGGCCGTCAGCACAATCAAATTGACATTCGAAGGAACGTGCAGCCTCGACGTGGAACCACCAACATCACTCAATCCTTGGTGACTCGTAGATGGGAAAAGGATGAGATTCCGACGAATTATCATGATTCTCACAGTGGCGCTAGGGCTCCTCATGCCATGGTCCTCGGCGGCGTCGGCAGCACCGGAAGCATCTACCGCCTCGGCTGCGGCTGACTGCAACGGGTACCAGCCGTACGCCTATCCTCCGAGCCGGAACGGAGATGTGATCTCCGGAATCGGCGGATGCGGCAACCAAGCCGTCACGGTGGAGATCTGGATCGACGTGCCTGGGCCCGACGTGAGGGCAGGCTGCTGCCCCCGAGGCACCAGCCCGGTCACCGCATACGCCTACTGCAGCAGGACCGGCGCCGGAAACTACTACACGCTGGCCAGGACAACGGCCGGTGACAGAGAATCCGCGCGAAGGTGGCTTTGCTAGCTGGTACCGCACCAGCTGACACCGCTAGGTGAACATGGCTACATGCCGACTGGCGCCGAAAACGCCGCAACGCACGGCGTCGCATTTACTGTGCTGTCCACAACCGGCGTCCCGACCCCAACCCCGATGCTCATCGTGATCTGGTGGTCGTTGCCTACGAGCCTGATGCGGCCGATGGCCGTTGTAGTGATCGACATATTCGCTCAGGGCCGAGCACCGGTGACGTTCGCCGCGCATCAGTATGCTTCGGTGCACTCGGCGCGCACCGTGCGGACCCAGCGCTCGGCATAGCAGTTCGCTTTCGGGGTCCCCGGCGGCGTCCTCAGCACGGTTGCCCATGGCGGCGAACGCCTCATCGAAGATGGTGGTGAACTTGGCGTCTCGATCGCGGATGAGGAAGCGGAACGCCTTGCCGCTCGCCGAGGTCCATCAGGAGATTGCGAGCCTGCTGAGCGATCCACGCTGCGGCCGGGTCACAGGTCAACGCCCAGGACATGCACGTGTCGCGTGCGGACCTCCATCACGAACAAAACGTATAAGCGCTTCAGCAAGATCGCGTCCACATGGAAGAAATCGCAAGTCGGAATGCCCTTGGTCTGTGATCGTAAGAAGGTCCGCCAGGGGGTGTCGAGATGTCGGGGCGCCGGCCGAAACCGTGTGAACGCAGGAATCCGCCGTACGGTCGCCGCGCTGACCTGGAGGCCAAGCTGTACCGACCGAGCAGGCGGACAGGCACAATTCCTGCGGGAGCGGACCCGTCAAACCACAGGTCAGAGCCGACGCGGTACAGCTGCGGTCGAAGTCGTGGACTCTTGATCAGCGGGTCCGGAATTCGAGTCCCTGACGGCGCACCGCACCGTAACAGCGCATCCGCGATCTTCGCGGATGCGCTGTTCGCGTTTCCGGGCCCCGGCTCGCGCCCGCCTCGAGATTGTCGGTGCCCGTTGGTAACTATGGCCCGTCACGTCGACCGACCGACAACGATGGAGCCCCCCATGTCCACGGCCACCTTCAGAGACGAGAGCGCCACCGGCAGGTGCTCGGTCGAGATCCCTCCTCCCGCTCGGCCCGACGCGAGCCCGGCGCGCGAGGTCATCCGCCTCGTGCCGCGGGCCGGAGGCTGACATGGGCGTCCTCGACAACTTTCCCCGGTCTTATGGCTACCTGCTCAACTACCGCGCCGAGGGGCTGCCACGTGAGCTGTTCGCCCTGTACGACGCGGGCGGACGGCCCGGCGCCGGCGAGGCCGGGCGCAGGGCGTTCGGCATATGGGCGCAACTGCGGCTCAGCCTGGGCGACAAGGGCGGCCACGAGCACCCCAAGGAGGTGCTCCGGCTGGTGCGCGAGGTGGTCGAGGGCGACATCCCCTGGACGTTCGAGGACACGCGCTTCCTGTGGGAGGTCGCCGATGCGCTGTCGAGTTGCGGTCACACCGGCCACGCCGAGCTTTACCGGATTCCGCTGGCCGCCATCGCGACGCTCGGATACTCCGAGCGCCGCCAGATCCTTGGTGACGCGCCGCCGTGGCACCCTGCCCACCGAAGCCCTGGCCGGGCCGCGTTACGCAAGGACCTGGAGCGCGTCCTGACCGAGCCCCCGGAGCACGGGCCGGCCGGGGTCGTGCGCAGCCTGGTCTGGGACGGCGACCCCATCGCCCGTGCCATGGCAGGGAAGTACGCCGCCCGGCTGGCCCACCCCGCCGTGCTGCCTCTGCTGAAACACTGGTGCAAGGCCAAGGCCAACAGGCCCAGCGAACCCTGGCTCGCCAAGGTCCGCACGCTGCTCACCGACGACGGCGTGGCGGTGCTGCGCGAGATCCTCTCCCGCGTGGCCACCCACCGCGAGAGTCGCGAGCCCGGCGGCAGGGTCTTCCTCGCCCGCCACACCGCCCTCCCGCTGCGCGGCATGCTGTGGACCTGCGAGGTGATCGACGCGCCCTGGGTCTCCACGCTGCTCGGCGACGTCGCCACGAACTGCGGCATCGGGCGCAACGGCACAGGCGGCGCCGCCGTCTGCCGCAATGAGAGACTGGCCAACGCCGCGCTGAACGTGCTGGCCAAGCGGGGCGGCCTCGACACGGTGGGCGTGCTCGCGCGTGTGCGAGCCAGGCTGCGCCGACCGGCCCTGCTGGCGAAGGCGTCCGAGGCCCTCGACGCGGTGGCCGTACAAGAGGGGCTGAGTCATGAACAGCTCGTCGACCGGACGGTCCCGGCCTTCGGACTCGGCCCCGACGGGGTCCGGGAGGAGCAAGCCGGCGACTGCGTCGTCCGACTCGACGTCGACGGCCCGGTCCTGCGGTTCGTCAACGCGTCCGGACGCGTTGTCAAGGCGGCGCCCCAGTCCATCCGCAAGGATCCGGTACTCGCCGATCTCAAGGCCACGCTGAAAGACCTCAAACGCACGCAGGCCGCCGAGCGGCTGCGCCTGGAGCAGATGCTCATCGTCGAACGCGAGCTGTCATGGCAGGAGGCCGAGCAGTACTTCTTCGACCATCCGGTCACCGGCCCCTACACCCGCGCCCTCATCTGGCGGCTCCCCGACGGGTTCGCCGGGCTGCCGGTCAGGAGCGGTGGCGGCTGGTCCCTGGCCGACGCGAGCGGCAGATCCGTGCGTCCGGGCGCCAACACGCCCGTCCGGTTGTGGCACCCGATCCAGGAGAGCGCCGAGGGGGTGCGCGGCTGGCGCGACCACCTGCTGGAGCTGGGGATCAGGCAGCCGTTCAAGCAGGCGTTCCGCGAGGTCTACCTGCTCACCCCCGCCGAGGAGCGCACCCGCACCCACTCCGACCGTTTCAAGGGCCACTTCGTGCGTTACGGGCAGGCCAAGGCGCTGCTGGAGCAGCGCGGCTGGAGCGGGCTGTCGATCGGTCACTGGGACTACGAGTGCGGCGGCGACGTAGGGGCGGCCGTCAAGACGCTCGCCGGCTGGCGGGCGAGCTGGGGCATGCAGGTCGCCTCCGACCCCCAGCAGGACGCCTGGGGCACGGCCTCCTGCGCCGTCACCGACGCGATCCGGTTCCGCCACGCGGATCTTCCCGGCGACGCGCCGCTCACCGAAGTTCCGCCGCTGGTGTTGTCGGAACTGCTGCGCGACGCCGACCTCGCCGTGGCGGTCGGCTCCCTGGGGCTCGACCAGCAGGCGGCGGCCGGGCACGACGGCTACTGGCAGTCGTACGGGTTCGGCGAACTGAGCGAGACCGCTCGCACGCGGCATGACGCGCTGGCCCGGCTGCTGCCCCGGCTGAAGATCGCCGACCGGGTGGAGCTGACCGACCGGTTCCTGCGGGTGCGCGGGCAACTGCGCACCTATCGGATTCATCTGGGGTCGGGCAACATCCTGATGGAGCCGAACGACGCCTACCTGTGCATCGTCCCCGGCCGCGACCGCTCAGCCCCATCTGTGTTCCTGCCGTTCGAGGAGGACGGCGGAATGCTGTCGGTCATCTTGTCGAAGGCGTTCCTGCTGGCGGACGACACCAGGATCAGCGATCCCAGCATCACCCGCCAGCTCGTCGCCACCTAGCCGTAGTCCGCTGAATGAAGGTGGCGTGGAGAGGCGTAGGCCGTGGCCTGCCGTGACGGCGTCGATCATGGTCTGGAGCTCAGATGGTGGGAGGCGCCGTGGGCCGCCTCGGGGAAGCGCTCACGGAGAACCAGGAGTAGTCATCAGGAGTCGCGATCATCCCGGCATGCTCGCAGCACGCCTGACGTGGCTGGTCGGGATGGGTATCGGGCCCTCGGTTGGCTGGCGGGACGGCTCCCGGTCAGCGGAATGCGCGGATTCTGGGCGTTGGGATAGCGTGCGGCGATGAGCTTCCGACTGGCGGCGTACGCCGTGTGCATTGAGGACGGATCCGTGCTGC
The DNA here is from genome assembly GCF_039533245.1 of Nonomuraea recticatena. Lineage (NCBI taxonomy): Bacteria > Bacillati > Actinomycetota > Actinomycetes > Streptosporangiales > Streptosporangiaceae > Nonomuraea > Nonomuraea recticatena. The sequence continues at coordinate 9,219 of NZ_BAAATE010000048.1, forward strand.
TCGCCCACCACGTAGGACCTCGGGGCGAGCGGACCTGGACTCTTCCGGGCGGAAAGGTCGAGCACGGGGAGGATCCCTTCGACGCGGTCATCCGGGAGGTCGCCGAGGAGACCGGCTGTGACGGGGTGGTTGAACGCTTGCTGGGTGTGGATTCGAGGGTGATCCCCGCGGCCGACCGCTTGCCCGGCCGGCCCGAGCACCAGAATGTCGGCATCTTCTACCGGGTTCGTATCACAGGTGGCCAACTTCGGCCTGAGCCGAACGGCGAAACCGCCGAGTCGGTCTGGACCCCGATTCCCGACGTTGCACGCCTGCGCCGATCATCGTTGGTCGATGTCGGCCTCGCTCTGGCACAGACCCTTCCGGCGACCGGCCATGTCGATCCCGTCCCGGTCGGCAGTTTGATCCAGCACTGAGCGTTTTCATCCAGAGCGCTGGCGGCCGTCTGCGACGGCTTGAAAGACGAGTCCCGGTCGCGCAGGCGGGCCAGAACCTTCCATGTCTTGAGGGGCGCCGCCGAGCTGACCTCGCAGGTGGTGGCGCACCTGCCGACCGGCGAGCAACGGCCACATGCGGGCTATCAATGACGCGCTCGGCTACCTGCCCACCCACAAGACGGTGACACTACAGCTCGACCTGTAGCGGCAAGCCCGCGATCCGTTCGTCAGGACGTCACGGTGACGCCCTGGCGAACGGCTTGCCGCCGTCGCCACGCACATGTCCGACACCTGAGAGTGCGTTTCCGAGGTTGCGTAAATCTTGGGACCTTTCACGCTGAGGCTTCTCGTTGGTGATCCAGCCGTCAGAGCCAGAGGCCGCAGTGGTGGGCTTTCTTCATGTTGATCGGTCGTATCGCTCCGGGAGCGAGCTCGAGCGCGCGGTCGGCGGCACCCAGACGGGGCCACCTCGTACTGCCCGCCCCGTTGGGGTCGCCGGTCCGGACGAACCTGGTCCAGTATCCGACGATCCGGTCGGCCAGGCGCGTTTGTGCCGCGCTGAGCCCGGGCGTATCGGAGAAGTCGAACAGGTAGAAGGTCTCGGCTCCGTGTGCGGTTGCGGGCCGGACGTGTGCGGGCAGGGGCTCGCCGCTGGGCGTGGGTGCCGACGGGTCAGCGAAGACGTAGGTGTAAGTGGACGCCTTTCTCGCGTGCTCGCGGCCGGACTTCCATGAGGGGCAGATCCAGCCGCTGTCGCTGAACACGCGGCTGGTCGCCGCGGCTGGAGAGGGAAAGCGTCGCGCCGGATAGCGTCGTTCGACCTGTGGCGCGGCCGATGCGAAGGCGGTCTTGAGCAAGGCCGGGTACTGGCGGTCAGTGATGCCTTGCGGGTAGACGGCCAGCGTGAACTCGACGTGCTCGTCGCGGGTGTTGCCCTGCAGCAGCGGTACGGCTATCTGTTCGCCCGCGGCGAAGACCTTGGCCGGCTCTTGCGGGACGAGGCTGGTGCCGTAGGCGAGCAGGGGGAACTGGGCGGTGTACGGCAGCAGCTCGCCGGCGCTCTTGCGGCGCAGGCAGGCCACGTCGGCGCAGGCCAGTTGCCCAGCCAGGGCCTGGCCGGCGCCTTGGACGGTTGCGATCGGATGCCAGGAGGAGATCGCGGGCATGCCCTTGCCCATCGCGCCGGCCGGGTGGCTGGTGCGGCACGATCCGCTCTGGACGATCGCTCGGTGGAACAGGCCCTGGGCCGCCGGTGAGGTCATGAGGGTGCAGGTGCTCATCGCCCCGGCCGAGGCTCCAGCGAGGGTGACCTTGCCGGGATCACCGCCGAACGCGGCGATGTTGGCGCGCACCCAGCGCAGCGCCGCCACCTGGTCCTGCAGGCCGAAGTTGCTCGCCTCGCCGAGCTCGGGGTGGGCGAAGAAGCCGAACACGCCGAGCCGGTAGTTGACCGTCACGACCACGATGTCTCCGGCCCTGACCAGCCGGGCCGGGTCGTAGATCGAGCCGGAGCCGGTGATGAAACCGCCCCCGGGCACCCAGACCATGACCGGCCGTCCCTTGCCGGGCCGGGAGGGCGTGGTCACCTCCAGAGTCAGGCAGTCTTCGCTCTGCGGGGTGCCCTTGGGCATGTCAGGCGCCTGCGGCTGTAGGCACGCCGGTCCTGCCTTCGTCGCGTCGCGGGTGCCGGTCCAGGAGCTCGGCGGCTGGGGTGGCTCCCAGCGCCGCTCCCCGACGGGCGGAGCAGCGTACGGAATGCCACGAAAGCGACGGACCCCATCCTGATCCGTGCCTCGCACCTCGCCCGACGCCGTCACGACGACCCGGCCGGAGATCTCGTCGGCATGAGCGGGGAGAGCGCCCGCCACGAGCACCGAGACGCTCGCCAGCAGGGCGAGAACCGCGGCCGCCGCCGGTGTGCGGCCGGTCATTGCCCGCGCCCGCTCTGCTTGGCCTTCTTGCTGCCCCACCCGGCCAGCAGCGCTCCGGCGACGACGGCCGCCGCGTAACAGGCCAGCCACACCGCGAAACCGCCGGGCAACCATGCGAGCAGTCCGGCGTTGTCATGGTCGGCCAGCAGCCGGATGGCGCCTTGTGCTCCCAGGACCAGAAGCAGCATGCCAATGATCAGCACGGTGATGTGCTTCATGTGCGCTTTGACTCCCATCGCCCCGAAGGGCCGTGACGGCAGGCGTGAACACGCCCTCCACAGTTTGTGGTGCGATCGAACCATAACACCAGTCTTGGTACGATCGCACCACAACCGAGTCGCGAGGACGGGTGGCATGCCGAGACAGGTGGACCATGACCAGCGCCGCCGCCAGATCGCGGAAGCCGTATGGCGCCTGGCTACCCGCGGCGGCCTGGAAGACGTCACCTTGAGACAGGTCGCCGCCGAGGCCAAGGTCTCCGCACGGCTGCTGCAGTACTACTTCGGCACCCGAGACCAACTGCTGCTGGGCGCGTTGGAGATCCTCAACGACGACGCCGAACAACAGGCTCGCGAACGCCTGGCGATGCTCGGCGACACGCCCGGCATGCACGCGATCGTGCGAGGAGTACTGCTCGAGCTGCTCCCCCTGGATGAGGATCGGCGCAACCGGCACCTGGTGTACGCCGCCTACTTCGTCCGCTTCCTGACCGACCCCACCCTGGCCAAGGTCGCCCACGACGCGCCGCTCGCACTGGAGAACCTCGTCGCCGGCCTGATCGCGCAGGGCCAGGAAACCGGTCAGGCGCCCCGGAACATCGACGCCGCGGCCGAGGCCGCGTTCCTGGTGGCAGGCGCCGAGGGGATGCAGTCAAGCGTTCTACTGAGGCAGCGGTCCGCTGAAGAAGCCATAGCCATGATCGATCACCAGCTTGCCCGCGTCTTCACCACGACGAACGGCGAGTGACCGCCGCCTCGAACCGTCCATGCCCGTCACCGCCGTACTGCGGCGGCCGGGTGAGGAGCGACTGTGCCTGACCCGCTGTCGCGGGTTGTCCGGTAGCAGTGGTGAACCAGGCGTGAACGGGAGCAAGTGTCGGCGATGCGGGCCGCCGCCGTCGCCGATGAGCGGAGATCTTCTCGAGGAAGATTCGCGGCTGACTGGACGTCTGCCGAGTAACCGCGGCTCCCCTTTCAGACGGACCGGGCGGTGACCTCGCGACCCGCCCAATTGAGCGCGATTTCACCGTTCGCCAGGAAGTCCAACTCAACTTCGCCTTTCATCCTGGCGAAGAAGCGGGTCTCCGACATCGGGCGCAGCTCTGTCTTGACCAGACCGTGCACCTCCACCATGAGCCGCTCGCCCTCCCGCGTGACGTCCATGGTGGAGGTGCGCCCCATGTACCGCATGGTGTAACGGCCGGTGTACCGCTCAAGGATGTCCGGAGTGATGGTGACGAAAACGCGCCGGCTGGGCAGTTCGTACGGCTCGCCGCAGGCGATCGCCGACAGCACGGACTCGATCTCGGAGAATGCCGCGTTCTCGATGTTGGACAGCACGGTCACGAAGAGGTCGTCGTGCCGGTAGTGGGCTGAGACGCTGACGAATCCGATGGTGCCGCCGGCGCTCTCCACCCGGCCTGCGCTTACCACGCAGCCGTAGCCGTACCCGGTGCCCTCGGTCTCGACGTGCGGCCTGAACAGTTCCGCCAGCGACTCACGCCGAAGCAGCCGCGGCAGGCCGCGGTTCCAGCGGTGCAGGTCTTCAACCGTGGAGTGGAGCGCTCCAGCAGCGTCTTGGTTGGAGTTGTCCAGGTACGGGGCCCTGATGACACGGCCGTCGACCGACATGTAGCCGACGGCGGTCCCAGCGCCGTCGGCCAGGCCGCTGCGGTCCATGGCCAAGGGGGCAAAGATGTGCTGGCGCAGGTATTCACCGTAGGTCAGACCGGACAGCCGCTCGATGACCTCGCCCAGCAGGATCCACCCCGAGTTGCTGTAACTCATCCGCGCCCCCGGCTCGAACAACAGGGGTCGGTCCTTGAAGTCGTCGATGAGTTGCCGCCGGGCGCGTGGCGTTCCCATGACGCGGGTGAAGCCATCCGTCGTGACGTAGTCCGGGATGCCCGAGGTGTTGGTCAGCAGGTGGTGCAGGGTGATCTGCCCGCCATGCGGGTAGCCGGGCAGGTGGTGGGCGATCGGGTCGGTGACGCGAAGCCTGCCCTGCTCCTGCAACTGCAGGATCGCGATCGCGGTGAACGTCTTGGTCTGGGAGCCGATGCGGAACGCCGTCGTTGGCGTGTTGGGCACACGGAGCTCGTGGTCGGCGTGGCCGTACCCCTTGGAGAACAGCCGCCGGTCGCCGCGCGCGACCAGCACCGCGCCGCTGAACCTGCCCAGTTGTGTGTACGCGCTGACGAGCGCGTCCATCCGGCGCGAGAGGCGGGAGAACACGAGAACCTCCAATTTGAATAATCTAGTTTGACTATCTGAGCATGGGGGGCGGAGACCCATTCCGAGGAGCGCACCGGCGATCGGCTGCGCCGCGTATACGCGATCACGCCCGAGGGCCGACGCACGCTCCGCGACCTGCTGCGCAAGGCGCTCGCCGCGGCCCCACACTCCACAAGGTCCGACTTCGCGCTGGCGCTGCGCTGGCACGCGCTCCTGGAGTCCGGCGAGGCGCGGGACCTGGTGGCGGCCTCGTCCCGGGCGCTGGAGGCCCAGCGTGCGATGCTCGCCGCGGGGCGCGATGCCAAGGCAGGGCTGTCGCCGCTGGCCGATGCCCTGTTCGACAATGCCGAGGCGCATCTGGCCGCCGACGTGAAACTCTTGGAGGACGTCCAGCGCCTGCTGGACGGCTGAATGACGGCCTGTTCAAGAATCCCTCCAGCCACCGCCGGGTTGACTACATGCGCCGCAATCCGGACAGCGTCTCCCGCCCGACCGTCTCGATGTCTCCGAGCGCCTGACCGCCCGGCACGGCTGGGTGTCGATGGCCCGTCGGGCAGCGCCGGCAGGACCCCTGCAGCAGACACCGGCCACTCTCATCGCTGACGCCCTGGCCCGCGCCGCGTCCTGACGAATACCGAGGCCGGCGACGCGCTCACCCAAAGGGTGGTGGTTGAAGAGCGCGTGGCGGCATGGGTGATTGGTGCAGCTCCCCCCACGCCGTCGGGTCCCTGATAGCCCTCCCGCGACCGGTTCCGGTGGTGGGAGGACCGCCGCGCCTTTCACCAGGGCGATGCAACAGTTCGCCAGGCAAGTCCATCTGAGAGGTGACATGGACGACGAAAGGCGAAGGCAGTTGGAAGCAGATCCCCGGTTCGCCGGCTTCGTCGCCGAGCGAGGCGATGCGCTGTTGCGTTACGGCTACGTCCTGGCCGGGAACCCGCACGACGCGGCCGACCTGGTGCAGGAGGCGCTGCTGAAGCTACGCGCGTCCTGGCCCAGGCTTCGCGCCAAGGACAATCCGGAAAGTTATGTACGTACCACTATGGCCAGGCTGCACTCTGCGGCCTGGCGGCTGCGGCGGCGCGAGTTGCTCGCCTGGGATCCACCAGAGCACGGATACCACGACGCGCTGCCCAGCGAGGACGAGCAGGCGATGTGGGAGACGCTTGCCGGGCTGCCCCGCAAGCAGCGGGTGGTGCTGGTGTTGCGCTATTACGAGGGGCTGCGCGACGAGGAGATCGCGGCAGCTCTCAAGATCTCTCGCGGGACCGTGCGGAGCCAGGCGTCGCGGGCGCTCGACAAGCTCCGCTCCGCGGTGGGCGAGCACATCGAGGAAGGCGTCATGTCGGATCGCGGGGAGCGGCGATGAAGGGTATCGAAGAGCGGTTGAGCAGGACCCTGGGACACGCGGCCGAGCGGGCGCCACGGCTGGCCGCCCCGGCGGCGGAGCGGCTGGAGACCGGCTACCGGCGACGCAGGAACAGGTCCCAGGCGCTGATCGCGGCGGCGGCCGTGGTGGTGGTCGCCGGCGGGGTGGTCGTGGGCCTGCGGGGAGCCGACACCGGGAGAACGCTACCCGCGGCCGACCCGTCGGGCGTGCCGTCCGCGGTGATCAGCGCCGCCGCCGAGCCCATCGAGAAGGTGTGGCCGCAGGCGGTGTGGAAGATGCCCGCCAAGGACTCCGAGGGCAGGGAACTGCGCCCCGTCGCGCTGACCGACGACGGGACGCTGCTGGTCAACGCGTGGCGCAAGGCCGAGCAGCCCGAGGTCCTCTACCTCTACGACCTGGCCGGAGGGAAGCTCCGGAAGATCACGGACCTTGAACGGCCGAAGAAGAGCGGTCGGCCCGCCGCGAACTTCAGCATGGGTGAGGGCGTGGTGGCCTGGTGGACGTCGACGAAGACCTCCGTACGCCTCTGGACCGTGCCGCTGACCGGCGGCGAGGCCAGACAGGTTGCCGAGCACGAGACCGGCGGCGACATGATCGACAACCTCGTCGTGACCAAAGGCGCGATCGTGTTCTCCGTGCTGAAGGGCGGGGTGTTCAGCGTTCCCCTCAACGGGGGCCAGGTGACGCCGGTCGAGCGCGGAAGCGGGCTGCACCTGCTGTCCTGGCCGTGGGCGGGTTCACCGGGCACGTGGAGCCCCCCGGACGGTGCGCCGTTCACCCACCTGGTCAACCTGGAGACCGGCCACGTCAGCGACGCCGCCCCGGCCCGCCAGGGAGAGCAGTTGCTCGCCTGCGGTGTCCAGTCCTGCCTCGCGACGACGCCAGGCGGTGCCAGAGCGTTCACCCGGCTGCGTGACGGCTCGGAACAGCAGGAGGTGCCGACCGGCTTCCAGATCCCGGAGCCGGTCAGCCAGAGCCGCTTCTACGTGCGCACCCTCCGGAGCCATGCTCCAGGCCTCGGGCTCTACGACCTGAAGACCGGAACGCTGGTGGACCTGGGCATCGGGAATGAGGCCGCGCAGGGCGAGGTCCCGGTCGCCGATCGGGCCGGGCGGATGATGACGTACCTGACCGCGAGCGGCAGGTACGTGATCGACCTGTCCAAGATTCCCTGAGGGGCAGGACGACCCGCAGGACCGGCAGGACAGCAGCGAGGTTCCGCACCGTTCAGCCGGACGGAACACAACTCCAGCTCATCGGTACCGAGATGGACAGACGAACGGGGACAGCTCCCTGAGCCGTCCCCGTTGACCGTGGCTAGAGCCCTGCCGGTGTCCTCGTCCTGTCCGACATCAGCGGCTCCCGCATCTCCATCTCCTCGCGGCTCATGTCGTGAGTTTCCTCGATCCGAAGCGCCACCCCGAGCGCGAAGAACGTCGGCGCCCACTGGCCGACGTAGATCCCCCACCTGTCAGCCCGGTCGATACCGGCCGGCTCCATGTTCTTGGAAACCAGCCAGGACGCGACGGAGGCGCCGATGGACGCGATACCCGCCGTGTACATGAGCGACGACTTGACGCCCATCTTGTGCAGAGTGCTGATCACGTTTCCCCCTGTTGTGTGATGGTCTGCCCTGCTTACCCACGGCCTGAGAAGCGTCACGACCCTGCGCCCGGTTTTGCCACCTCTTGCCTAGGCCACGCCAGGCTTGCCCCATGACCGGTGACATCGCCATCGTCAAGACTCTGCCGGCGAGGCTCACCGCCAACGCCGCCACCCTGGCCTGACGTGCCACTACAGCCAGGTGCCGAGGCGTCGGTCGCGTTCACGGGCGCCGTAGGAACGCCCACGCGTCCGTCCACCGCGGGCCCGAACTGCTGCGGCCGCCGCATTCACCGGACTTCTACGGGCGAACCGAAACTCGTCCAGCCGGGCTACTCCGGGTGTCGTAGATCGGCCCATGGGGTGGTCCTGGTGTCGTAGCGGCAGAAGAGCCTCTGGTGGGATGCCCTGGGCCTCGGAGCTGGACGACGATATCGGCTCGTGAGAAGCGAGCTACATCCATGGCGCCGCGTTGCCGACCACCCAGCTGCTGGCGGGCGCGTTCGGATACGACGCGGCCAACGTGATCCCCACATGCAGGGCCGTCCCGCTGGATGTGCGCCCGACCTTCCACACCACGATGATCAAGGCCAGCGAGCCGGTCATGCGGAGCGCGGTGGCCCTGGCCATCACCTCGTTCGGCCTGGCGACGCCGGTCGCGGCAGGCCGCGCTTGTCGGCGCTCGGCGCGGGCGTCCTGATCATCTCCATCGCCGTCGTTGCCCAGTCCCCGGCCCGTTGAGGAAGTCCCCGTGTTCTTGCGTATCGCGATCACCCTGCAGACCGTTGCCCTGCTGCTCCAGGCGGTCACCGCCGGGCTGCTGCTCTCCTCGCCCGGCGGGCGGGCGATGCACAGCGCCTCGGCGATCGCCGTGGCGGTCACCGTACTGCTGCACCTGGTCGCCGCGCTGGTGGCGCGGCGCTTGGGCGCCATCCTGCCCGCGGTCGGCATGCTGGTGATGACGTTGGCTCAGATGGCGCTGGGCATGGCCCACCTGAAGACCCTGCACGTCCCGCTCGGCGTGCTGATGTTCGGTGTGAGCCTGCTCCAGCTGGTTCCTGCCTGGTCGGACCGCCGCGCCGCCGCGGTGTCGGCATGACGATGACAAGGCGGCAGGCGCTGCGCCTGCTCGGCCTGGGCGCGACGCTGAGCGTCGCCGGCTGCTCTCTGATCGGCAGCACCCCGGCGCCGAGGCTGCTGGCGAGCAGCGCGCCGCTACCGACGCCTTACACGGTGCCGCTGCCCATACCCGCGCTCGCGAAGCCGTACAGGTCCGATGCCTCAGCCGACTACTACGAGCTCGTCCAGCGCGCGGCCGAGGTGGAGATCCTGCCCGGTCTCCGTACCCCGATCTGGGGATACGGCGGGCAGTTCCCCGGGCCGACCATCAGGGCGCGCGCCGGGCGCAGGACCGTCGTGCGCGTCGCCAACGGCCTGGGCGCGCCGACCGTCACCCATCTGCACGGCGGGCACACCCCGCCCGAGTCAGACGGCTATCCCACCGACCTGGTCCAGCCGGGCGCCCGGCGCGACTACGTGTTCCCGCTGGAGCAGCGGGCGGCCACGCTGTGGTACCACGACCACCGCATGGACTACACCGGGCCGCAGGTGTGGCGTGGGCTGGCCGGGTTCTTCCTGGTCGGCGACGCGGAGGAGTCGGCGCTGCCGCTGCCGTCGGGCGAGCGGGACGTGCCGTTGATGATCTGCGACCGCTCCTTCGCCGCCGACGGGACCATGCCGTACCCCGCGCGCGACGGCGGGCCCGGTGCCCGGGAGGCGTTCATGGGCGGCGTGCTGGGCGATGTCATCCTGGTCAACGGCGCGCCATGGCCGCGGTTGGGGGTCGATCGGGCCCGCTACCGGCTGCGGCTGCTCAACGGCTCCAACGCCCGCACCTACGAGCTGGCCCTGCCGCCTGGCGGCACGCTGACCCAGATCGGCAGCGACGGCGGCCTGCTGGCCGCCCCGAGAACCTTGGAGCGGGTACGGCTGGCGCCGGGCGAACGCGCCGACGTGGTGGTCGACTTCGCCGCCTACCGTGTGGGCGATCATGTCGAGCTGCGCAACCTCCTGGAGGAAGGAGCACAGGCCCGGGTGATGCGGTTCACCGTCGAGCGTGACGCCCGCGACGACTCGGCGATCCCCGCGACGCTGTCGCGCGTGGAGCCGCTCGACCCCGCCAAGGCCACGGTGACCCGCGACTTCCAGTTCACCAGCGGCGACCTGCACGGCCACACCGGCTGGATGATCAACGGCAAGCCGTTCGACGCTCGCAGGGTCGACGCCAAGCCGCGGCTGGGTGATATCGAGATCTGGCGGCTGACCAGCGATGTCGCCCATCCCGTCCATCTGCACCTGGCCGGCTTCCAGGTGTTGTCGGTCGGGGGCGAGCGACCGAGCGGACCGGCGGAGTGGAAGGACACCGTCGAGCTGCGGGAGGCTCAGACCGTGGAGATCATCACCCGCTTCACCGGCTACCGGGGCCGGTACGTCCTGCACTGCCACAACCTCGAACACGAGGACATGGCCATGATGAGCACCTTCGAGGTGGTCTGATGCCCGGTCTCGCCCGGAAGAACACCCGCGAGCTGTGAAACACGTCGACTCGCCCCGGCCATGCTCGGCCCGAGCGTGGTCATCGGCAGCGGACTCGGGGAAGCGCGGCCTGTCAGGGTGGCCGCAGGCACATCGCTTGAGCGACGCGCCAAGAGCGCCCCTTGACAGGCCGTAGGACCCTGGCCGCTTACCTGCCAGGTCATCGACCCCGGCGCGTCCGCATGCCACGATCGTCGACGTACAGAGCCTGACCGACCGGAAGGACACCATGCCCGCCTACGTCATCGCGAACCTGCACGAGGCCGCCCTCCACCCGGAGATCGCTGAGTACATCGAGCGCATCCCCGCCACTTTCGAGCCATACGGCGGCCGCTTCCTCGTGCACGTGACGCAGCACGAGGTGAAGGAGGGCACCTGGCCAGGAAACGTCGTGATGATCGGCTTCCCGGGGATCGCCGAGGCGCGGGCATGGTGGGACTCCCCCGCATACCAGGAGATCGCACCGCTGCGCTCGCGGCACATCAGGGGCGACATCATCCTGATCGAAGGCGTCCCCGAGGGCTACGACCCCGCTGCCACCGCGAAGGCGATGCGGGAGGCCCTGCCTGCCGAGTAGGTAGCCCTCGGGTTCGGGCCGGCTCAGCAGCGTTCGGCAGGACGTGGTCGTGGTGGGCGTAGAGCCTGACAGTGCCATGGCGCATATGCGCATCTGCCCCACTATCGTCGTACTTGATCTACAACAACGCCAGAAATACAACTGTGGAGAGTCGATGGCGCGCCGTACAGACAAGGAAACCGTATGACCACCACCGCGCTCATCGTCGGCGACCTGCAGGCGGGCATCGTGGACAACTATCCCTTCGCCGCCGGCGTGCTTCCCGTCATGGAAAGGGTTCTCCCCGCGGCCAGAGCCGCCGGAATCCCGGTGATCTTCATACGTTTCGGGCTCCGGGCCTCAGGCCTTGATGTGGCGGCGGGCAACCAGGTGATCAGTACCCTGCACGGGGCGGGGACGCTGTTCCACGCAGAATCCCCCGAGACGCTCGTGCACCCGCGCATCAAGCCGTTGCCGGGCGAGGCCGTCGTCCTCAAGCACCGCGCCAGCGCGTTCGCGGCCACCGACCTCGATCTGCTGCTGCGCGCCCAGCGCATCGACTCGCTCGTGCTGACCGGTGTCGCGACCGGGGCGATGGTCGCCGCCACGCTCTACGACGCCGCCGATCGCGACTACCGCCTGACCGTCCTCAGCGACGCCTGCGCCGATGGGGAACCGGACGTGCACGACTTTCTGATCAACCGCGTCTTCCCTGCCAGGGGTGCTGAGGTTCTCACGAGCCACGAGTGGACCGCCCGCCTGTGAGCAGCCCTCAGCGTTGAAGACCTGGGCATGCCCGCGGCGAACGGAAGTTGATCCCACCGATGGAGACGGGCGGGCGCATTCGATCAGCTCTAGTGCACAGGAGCAGCCCCATCATCGGCGGGACGGCGGGAGGTGAGCGTGACGGCGCCTCCTACCTGGACCTCGCCGTGGTGGCCCTTGATGATGCTCAGGATCGCGGTGCGTCCCTGCCGGGAGTATTGGGCGATCTGTACCTGCTGGCCTGGCCGGACGTACGGGTCGGCGCTGACTTGTGCGGCGTTCGACACCCCGGTGGCGCGGTCGATCATCAGGTCTTCGCCGAGGTAGGCGTTCACCTGGATCGACTGTGCAGGCAGAAGGGTCTGCGGGTCGCGGCAGAACAGGTGTACTCCGTTGATCTCCGCGGTGCGTTGCAGGTGCAGCAGGTTGTCGAAGTCGAGCAGGTGCAGCTGGGTACGGAGCAGGGCGAAGGTCTCGGGCGTCACTTCGACGGTCAGCTTGGGCGAGCCGACGGACAGGATCTCCAGGGTGGAGCCGGGCCTCCGCACGGGGAGCGGGAAGATCCCGGTCAGGGCGGGGCCGAGGTCGTCGGCGGGCCTCGGTGGTCGGGACACGAATCGCAGCATGACGACATCGCCGGGCCTCACCGAGGCTACGGCTGCGGCCGTGGCGGACGTTCTGATCTCCACCTCGTCGCCGGAGGCGAGGGCTCCGGTCGCGGCCAGGGTGTGCACGGCCCCGATGAAACCATGTGCGCAGGCACCGAGCTCTTGTCCCGTGGGCGTCAGCACGGTGATCTCGAGCTGCGAGCCACGCAGGGCGTTGACGAAGACGGTCTCGGGGGCGCCTGACCGCCGGGCCACCGTACGACGTCGCTCGAGATCCCACGCCGGCACATCGTCGCCCAGCACGACGGCGAAAGGATTGCCCAGGCCGCTGCCGGGGTCGTCCACGTCGACGAAGGCCGAGCCGGTTACCAGGCAGGCGGTCTGAGGCATGGGGTCAGCCGTCCTGGCGGCAGATGATGAAGTCGGCGAAGGCGTGGGAGCCGGATCGCTCGCCGATCTCCTCGATGGCGCTGCGGATCTGCCGCAGATGGCCGACGGTCAGCTCGAGGGGTGGCTCGTCGGGCTGATAGGTGGTGCGGACGGGGTAATCGGCGCCTGGCGTGGTGGTCATCTCGATGTGGCAGCCGACCACGTGGGTGACAGGGCGGGTGGCGGTGAAGTCGATCAACCGATCGACGGTGGCGATGAACGCGGGCCAGTCCTGGACGTAGAGCCTGCCGGGGTAGATCGTGTCGCCGGTGAGCAGGAAGCCGGTGTGGGGGTCGTAGAACGTGACGGCCGCTTCGTGGTGGCCAGGGGTCGCCAGGCACTCCAGCACTCTTCCGCCCAGGTCGACATGGGCGATGCGCGAAGGATCCGCATCGAAGCCGAAGAACTTCCAGGCGTTGCTCAGGCGTGCGTCCACGATGAGAGTGTCGGGACGATCGATGAACTGGGCGTCGCCGGCGATGTGGTCGCCGTGGGCATGCGTGTGGAGGACGAGCAGGCGGTAGCCGTCTGTTGGGTGGCGGGTGAGCCAGTCGTCGACCAGTTCGTCGACCACCTCGCGCAAGGGGAAGAACTCGGCGGATTCGGTCGCGCCGGTGTCGAGAAGAACGGCCTGGTCGTTGCCGAACAGCAGGAAGAGAAAGGGCGCCTCGTAGTTGATCGCCATGTTCTGCCGCAGGACGAACGTGTGCTCGTCATAGGCGTACACCTGGATGTCGGGGTCGGTGTTGTGCTTGGCCGACGGCGATCCATGGATCCAGTCGACGTCGAAGGCGCGCGGTTGTGGCGAGACGGACGTGAAATTGATCAACGGGAGGTTCCTTCGAAAGGCTTCTCTGCGTCAATTGTGTCGGATGCCGCTCAGGGCTTGTCGGGGCAGTCGGCCTCCACCCATGTGGCGGTCAGGTCCCGGCAGACCACAGTGATCGCTCCTGGCCGCAAGGCGATCTCATGGCCACATCCATCGGGGTGCGGCAGGATCTCGTCGAGGATCACCACGCTGCGCGGCTCGATCCCGGCAGGTGCGGCGATGTCGAGTCCGTAGTCCGACACGCCTTCGTAGCGGATGATCAGGTCTTCTTCGTGTTTCCAGCAGTTGTGCCGGAACACGAGTTCCATGGAGGTCTCTCCGTCAGTCTTACCGAACGAGATCCGCTCCAGGTTGAGGTCCTTCACGCACCGTGGCCCGTGGAAGTCGTAGTGCTGGGGATCCGCCGCGAACGCACCTCCGTGGTCAGTCCTCGCGCCAGGTCCACCGGCCCCCCAGCATCGTGGCGGAGACCGGCATCGACCGCAGGGCCCTGCCCTCGTAAGGGTTGTCGTCGGTGACCACCAGGTCGGCCTCGTCGCCTTCGGCCAGGTTCGCCCGCCCGTTACGGGTGGAGGCCGCGATCGCTTCGGCGACCGGGATCGCGTGCTCGGGATGCCAGGGCTCGCGGCCGTCACGGCTACGGTCGACGGCGGCGGCGATCGTGACCCACGGGTCCAGCGGAGCCACTGGGGCGTCGGAGCCCAGCACCAGCCGGGCGCCGGCCGTGAGCAGCGCGCCGAAGGCGAAGGCCCGCCCCGTACGGCCGGCCCAGTGGTGGTCGGCCACGTCCCTGTCATCCATCGCGTGCTCGGGCTGCACGCTGGCGACCACTCCGAGCGCGGCGAAGCGGCCGAGGTCGGCCTCGTCCAGCAGCTGCGCGTGCTCGATCGTGCCCCGCGCGCCGACGCGCTCGAAAGCGTCGAGCGCGAGGCTGTTGGCCCTGTCGCCGATGGCGTGCACGGCCGGGCGCAGCCCCGCCCCCCACGCGCGCTCCATGAGCGGGACCAGCTCCTCCGGCGGCACCAGCAGCATGCCGTGAGGGTGGGCGTCGCCCTCGAGGCCCGGGTACGGGTCGTGGCAGTAGGCCGTGCGGGTGTTCAGTGAGCCGTCGGTGATGACCTTGAACGGTCCCATCTCGACCAACCCGTCGGTTCCATGGATCACCTCGCCAGAGCGCAGGCCCCGCTCGATCGCCTCCTCCAGATGCGAGGGCCACACCCCGCACGCCACCCGCAGCGCCCGGTTGCCGCCGCGGACGCGGCGGATCCAGGCGTCCAGCGGCCAGGGCGCCTCCAACTCGACCAGGCCGACCACGCCCCGCGCGGCCGCCGCCGCCGCGCTCTTCGCCGCCCACGCGTCGAGCACCTCAGGCGGCAGCCTGTTGACATCGGCGAGGATCGGCTGCCATTCGGACTCACGCAGGACGCCGCTGGCGTGGTCGGCCCAGCCATACCTGCGGGCGGCGGCGGAGTTCAGCCAGCAGCTGTGCAGGTCGCCGCTGATCAGCACGACGGGAACGTGCGCGACGTCGGGGGCGGCGGCGTCCAGCAGGTCGCGATGGGGGCGGTCGGCCCACATCGCGTCGCGGAAGCCGTAGCCCACCAGCGGCAGCTCCCCCTCCGGCGGCCTGGTGCGCAACCGCTCCGCCACCAGGCGGGCGGTCGCCGCCGCCGACTCCGCCCCGGACAGGTCCACACGCTCGCGGGCGAGCGTCCACTGGTCGAAGTGCACGTGGTGGTCCCAGAGGCCCGGCAGCACGAAACGGCCGTCGAGATCGACGACCTCCCAGCCTGGCTCGGCGGTGATGCTCTCACGGACCCGCGCCACGCGGCCGGCCGAGACCAGCACATCGTACGGCGCGGCGTTCCGGCCCAGCCGGGCCGAGCGCAGGAGGGTGTTCATGCCGTCTCCTCAGGGATCCCGTACCGTCTCCCGCGCGGGCGCGGCGTCGGCGTTCCGCTCGTCGGGCGTTCGAATGATCTCGTAGGCGGTGGACGATGGCGATGGCGCGGGGGCGATCGCCTACTCGAAGAGGGAGGAGTCTCCGGCGCCTCGGCGGAGGATCTCAGGCTCGCCCTGCGAGAAGTCGACGACCGTCGTCGGGGTGGCGCCGCACTCGCCGGCGTCGATGACGGCGTCCACCTCGTGGTCGAGCCTCTCCTTGATCTCCCAGCCCTGCGTGAGGGGCTCGCTCTCGTCAGGCAGCAACAGGGTGCTCGACACCAGCGGTTCGCCGAGCTCGGCCAGCAGTGCCTGCGTGACGACGTGATCGGGGATCCGGACGCCGACCGTCTTCTTCCGGGGATGCAGCAGCCGCCGCGGCACCTCCTTGGTCGCGGGCAGGATGAACGTGTAACCGCCGGGGGTCGCCGCCTTGACCGAGCGGAACAGCGCATTGCTGACGTGGACGAACTGTCCGAACTGGGAGAAGTCTCTGCAGACCAGGGTGAAATGGTGGTCACTGCCGAGGCTGCGGATCTCCCTGATGCGCTCGATGCCCTCCTTGTTGCCCAGCCGGCACCCCAGCGCGTAACACGAGTCCGTCGGGTAGGCGATCAGCCCGTCCGCATGCAGAAGCTCGACCACCTGACTGATCAGCCGGGGCTGCGGACTGTCCGGATGCACATCGAAATACTTGGCCACACCCCAGAGCTTAGAAGCGCGGGCTTCTCGGCATGACACACGGCCCGTCCAGCACTCGGCGTATATGCGGGTCATGCCTGCAGGAACGGCGCCATGGACAGCCCGTTCTGGGCGCTCTGGGTCCTGAAGTAACCCACCGGGCCGTCACGTCGCCTCTCCCTGCGCGTCCGTCCTCGAAGAGGCTCCACCATGTCCGCAGGGGGCCGTTCTCGAGACGGTGGACCGAGTGGACAGGATCCCGTCTGGTCCTGGGACCTGGGCGGGATCCTGTCGTTTCACGTTCTGAGCGAAGCAGGTCACCGTGCCGGAGCCGTCATCGGACCGGCCACCGGGGTCGCCTGCCGGGCTGTCAGGGTTTACGGGCGATGCCGCAGACGGCGCTCACGACAGCCGGCGGCTCATCCCACCGATCAGGTTCGGGCCGCCATTGCGGCGTCGGCACCACGCCCGGGTCCACCAGGTCGAGGCCGGCGAAGAACGCCGCGATCTGTGCCGGGCTGCGTAGCTGGTAGGTGTTGGCCGCGGTGCGGTTGTAGTTCGCCACAGCCTGGACCAGTGCCGGGTTGGTGTCGGTGCCGTCGCTCAGCGCCAGATAGCTGCCCGAAGGCAGGCGTTCCAGCAGCTGGCCGATGATGGCCGCGGGGTTGTCATCGTCGGTGAGCTGGCCGGCGATGCTCAGCATCATCACGGCGACGGGCCGGGTGAAGTCGAGAGTCTTGGCCGCTCCGTTGAGGATCACGTCGGGGTGACGGACGTCGGCATCGATGTAGTCGGTGACGCCTGGCTCCGCGCTGGTGAGGAGCGCGCGAGCATGCACCAGGACAATGGGGTCGTTGTCCACGTACACGACACGCGTCTCGGGTGCGATGCTCTGGGCGACCTCATGGGTGTTGTTGGCAGTGGGCAGGCCGGTGCCGATGTCCAGGAACTGGCGCACTCCCGCCTCGCTCACCAGGTACCGGACAGCGCGCATGAGGAACTCGCGCTGGAGCCGGGCGACCATCGCGAAGTCGGGGAACAACTTCAGCAGGGTCTCGCCGACCTCGCGATCAACGGCGTAGTGATCCTTGCCACCCAACAGGAAGTCCCACACCCGGGCGGAGTGCGGGATGGTCGTGTCCACGCGCTCCCATGCCGCCCGCGCGGCGGAGCTCTCGTCGCTCATTGTTCATCCTTGAAGATGGAGGGCTTCCGAC
This sequence comes from Nonomuraea recticatena, assembly GCF_039533245.1. Taxonomy (NCBI): domain Bacteria; kingdom Bacillati; phylum Actinomycetota; class Actinomycetes; order Streptosporangiales; family Streptosporangiaceae; genus Nonomuraea; species Nonomuraea recticatena. The sequence goes on from NZ_BAAATE010000048.1 coordinate 26,653, forward strand.
CGTACAACGTGCTGTCCGGGCTCACCATTCGTGGAGCCCGGCGAGGCGAACCGGCATTCTGGGCGCGCAGAAGACCTGCGGCCGGCGATCCCGCCGCACCCGAAACCAGAGGGGTCCGGCTGTCCTGCCGGCGCCAGCCCAGCGCGGAGAAATATCACCAACCGACATACCACAACACTAAAAGATCTTACTTCTCATCCGACGGTCGCAGGTTCGAATTCCGCACAAAGCACTTCGATCACGGCGTTGGCCTGCGGAAGCACACGACACGAGAAACGGCCCCGGTCCCCGCTTCGACGCGACGGACACGAGGCCGATCTCCCGACTGCGATCAGGCGCGGAAGGCGCCCCGTTCCACACAGTCGTCGCCCCGCCGCAGTGCCGCCGCCGCCGCGCCACCTGCGGGAGAAGCGAGATGGAGGTGTCGGCAGTGGACGGGCTGGAGGTGGGCGAAACGGTGAAGAGGAAGCCGAACGCACTCGGTGTGGGTGGTCAGCTCGCTTCGTCGAGCAGACGTTGGAACGCCTCCTGTACGCGCAGCGCTTTCTTCAGGTCCTTGACCGTGGCGTCCGGGATCGCGCGCAGGTAGGAAGCCGCTGTGACCTGGTGGGCGGCTACGTAGTCCTTGATGTTGGGGTCGTGGATGCCCGGATAGTCTTCGGCGTGCTGCATGACGGCGTCGAAGGACTCCGGGATCAGCGAGGCGAAGTCATCGATATAGGCGTCCCAGTCGCCGTCGAAGTTCGTGGCGAACATGAGCCGCGTGTCGTCGTCGAAGAGCACCCAGCGTGCATCGTGCAGCGTGCCGATGCGCGCACCCATCTCCTTGCGCCTCTCCTCGTACCCCGGCTGTTGGAAGATCTCGCGGATCTGCTGTCCGTGGCCGGGCTTGACCTTGAAGAAGAGAGTGAACTCGCTCGTCCTGCCCGACTTCAGCCCCGGGCGGCTCTGCTGGTCGGCGTTCATGGTCATGTCAGTGTGTCCTTCTGCTGGAGCCCGATGGAGCTTCTGTCCTGTATGTGGTCGGGGGGACTGGATCCGGTGGTCGACGATGGGCGGCAGTAGCCGCCGCTGGACCCGTGCCTTCGATCGGCTGGTCGTTCGAGGCGGGCCGTAGCCGCCGGCCGAGGGCTCGCGGTTCAGTCTTCGAGCTCGGCCAGCCAGTTCAGCGCCCGCAGGCCGGGCATGAAGAGGTACTCACCCCCCTTGGTGATCGTGAAGCGTGGTAGCTGCTGAAGCCGGCGGCGGATGGGACGGCGGGGGATCGTGAAGGTCCCGGTGGCGTCGTTGTCCCCCACGAGCGGGTCCTTCTCGGTGCCGAGGCCGACGAAGTCGCCGTCGTTGGCCCACTGGGTCTTGAGGAACTCGAACTGCCGGACCAGGTCGGCGCCCATGAAGATGAACACGATGCCGCGCTCGGCGCCGTCGTCCTCCAGCTGCCCTTCGGGGAGCATGGGGCCGTAGGTGGTGCCGCGGCGCAGGGCGCGGTGGATCTTCACGTCCACGATGGAGTCGGTCAGGGCGTCGCGCGGGTTCATGCGGCGGATGTGCGAGCCCAGAGGGCAGCGCAGGCCTGTCGGGTCCTCGTGCCGGTAGTTGAAGTCGTTGGCCCGCATGGGATCGGCGGCCAGGTCGGGGTCGTCGTGCTCGGGGGTCAGCACCAGGGGTGCTCCGCTGCGCCAGCGGCCGACCATCTTCGCCGCGAGCAGCTCCTCCTCCTCGGGCGAGGAGGCGTTGTCCCTCAGATAGCGGCGGAAGGCGGCCACCTGAAGATGGAGTTTGCGGAAGGCGACGTAGGTGCCGTTGCGGCCCAGGACGCCAGGCTGGGGCATGGCGGCGACCCTGCCCAGCTCGTTGGTGTAGCCGAGGAGGAACTCTCCGGCCTTGATGGTGGGGCCGAAACCGGGCAGGTAGCCGTAGTGGTCGCCGCCCGCGTGGAGGATGCTGGCCACGCCGGCGCCTTCGATGTCGGGCTCGCCGATGCCGTCGACGAAGCCGAGGTGGGTGCGCCTGGTCGGCAGCTGCTCGGCTTCCAGCCGATAGATCACCGACACTCCGGGCAGACCGCTCAGCGCTCGGCGGGCGTCGTCCAGCACCCTCTGCAGCCCCGCCTCGTCCGGGGCGAACACCGACAGCGCCACGTGGACGTCGGTGCTGCCCAGCGGCGGGTCCCAATGTTCGGGGCCGCTCTCGCCGACGTCGCCGAGCCGTACGGCACGGGCGGCCATCCCCTGCCGGAACTCGGCAGGGAAGCTGTCCAGCGACGCCTGCGGCACGCCCAGGGCCCGCAGCCCGGAGTGGCTGAGGGCGACGCTGAACCACGCCCGGTCCGGCGGCTCCCACCATCTGGCGGCGGAGGCGACGCGGGGCGCCAGGTGGGCCAGCATCCGGCGGCCGTCGGCCGCGTCGTCGACGCGCAGCAGGAAGTAGGCGCCCACATAGGGCGATGGGCGCTGCCTCAGCACGGTGCCCTGGATGTCGTCCAACTCCAGGACCTGGGCCGCGCTCGCACTGTCTGTCATCGCGTTCTGTCTCCGATTGTCCGCTGGACTCGCAAGGGCGGTGAGGGAGCGGCCGCGTTCTACGGCAGCACCTCGTCCGCGCTGCGCGGCTCCTGGCGCTCCTGCTGGTTGAGCTGGTGACGCTGGAGGGAGGAGCGGCGGTAGACCTCCTTGCGCGCCCGCATGATGTCGCCGAGGGGCGCGTGTTCGGCCGTCACCCGCCACGGGGTGAAGGAGAGCGCGTCCATCTTCCTGAGGGCTTCCTCGTCGGAGATGTCCTGCTGCGGCAGGCGGAGCCTGGCGACCGTGACGAACGGGGACAGCCGCTCGGGCCACTCGACGGTGAGGTCCTCGACGGGCATGCGGTCCAGGTCGGCGCAGAGCTGCACCTGGATGTCGAACGCGAAGGGCCGGTCTCTCATCTCGGCCACCAGGGCCGGCCTGAAGACCTCTTCCGCCGATGTCACGTCGATGGCGCGATGGACCACCGCGGCAGCGGAGGAGGGGTCAGGGGCGAGGCGCACCTTGGCGATGTAGTCGCCGTGCCGGACCGCGCCCATCGTCCAGTAGGTCGACAGCAGCACGTTCACCAGGGGCCGTTGCGACACCGTGAGGAAGGCCAGGAACTCGTCCCACGCCCACTCCTCCTCGGCCAGGGTCCCCTTGCCGGTCACGAACTCGCGGTAGAAGCGGTGCCGGCCCGGCGCGCCCTGGGCGAAGTACTTCGGCGCGTCGAGGAACAGCTCCTGGATGAACAGATAGTGCTTCACGGTGTTGCAGAAGAAGACCGGCGCGTTGATCAGGGCGTAGTCGAAGGTGCCGGTGTCGGGCTCGTCCTCCAGAAGGGTCGGGCCCTGGACGCCGAACATCTTCAACGCCAGACCGGTCGCCCGGCCGAGGCTCGCGTCGGCGCCCGCGTGAGGCGAACCGTTGGAGAAGCGGACGAGCGCGTCATGCCGTCCAGGAGTGGCGTAGATGCCCTGCGCGTACTCGGCCGGCAGGTCGTCGAGGATCTCGACTTCTCCCCTGACGAGCCCGTACCCCTTGGCGTGCGCGTCGCGGACCGCCAGACCGGTGCCCTCGGCTTCGACCGATTCGGCGATGAACCGCTCGGTCTTCCCGATCACCGTCCGTAGCATCTCGTCGAAGTCGGTAGAGGCGACGGTTTCCACGTCCGGCGAGTAATGGATGAATCGCGACGGCATGAGCTCGACCATCTCCCCTGTCCGCAGTTCGACTGCGAGGTGACCTCTGATCCTCACCCACCGTAGGCACGAGGGCGGGTCGAGCGCGTGGTGACGGCAGCCATTTGACAGTCAGATCGCCGAAAAATGCCCATTCGTGCGCTGCGTCGCGTCACCGGCTCCATGGGAGCCCGGGGTCATCCGTACCGCGCTTTTCGCCGTCCGTTCGTTCGACTCGTCACCCTCCCTGTGGCCCCGGATCAGGACTTTCGCCCGACCTGACACCCGCCACGGCGGCTTCGTTGGAGTCGAAATGGGTGAGCTCGAACTCGTAATGTGTCAGCAGGTCGCGCAGGTCCCCGGTGGCACGTGCCACGACGAGTCGTCGTCCTGCCGCCGTCAGCTGCGCCTCCACCTGACGTAGCGCCTCCGCTCCCGTGGTGTCCACGTCCGAGATCGCTTCGGCGTCAAGGACCACGTCGGTGGTTTCCAACGCGAGGATCTCCGTCTTGAAGGTGTCGGCGTTGGCGAAGAAGAGCGGTCCCTCGAATCGGTACACCGCCGGTCCCGGGCCTGGCTCGTGGGCGCGGATGTAACGCCCGGCCGGGCCCGGCTTGAGTACGGCCGTGCTCGGCTTGGACGCCCGCCGTACCATGTCGACGGCTGACAGCAGGAAGGCGATCACCACCGCCGACAGTGACCCCAGCACCGGCACGCCGAGCAGGCAGACCACGGCGATCCAGAATTCGGAGCGGCGCAGCCGCCACAGCTCGGCCAGCTTGCGCAGGTCGATCAGCTTGATCACCGCGACGGCGACGATGCCGGCCAGCGCGGCGTTGGGCAGATAGGCCAGCAGATCGCTGAAGAAGGCCAGCAGGATCGCGACAACCACGGCGCAGACAAGGCTCGGGATCTGCGAGCGGGAGCCGATCGAGTCCATGGCCGCCGTGCGTGACGCGCTTGAGCCGATCGTCATCGATCCGGTCAGGCCCGCCGCGATGTTGCCGGCGCCGAACGCCCTCAGTTCCTGGTTGCCGTCGACAGGGTAGTCATGCTGCTCGGCGTAACGCCGCGCGGTCAGCAACCCGTCGGCCAGCGTCACGGCGCAGATCGCGATGGCGCCGGGGATCAGCGAGGCCCACTGACCCAGCGTGACCCCACTCGGGAAATGGGGCGTGGGCAGGCCGGAGGGCACGGAGCCGAGCACCGACACACCCTTGCTGTTCAGCCCGGTGGCGGCTACGGCCGCCGTGGCGGCGACCAGCGCGATCAGCGGTCCGGGCAGCGCCGGCGCCAGGCGGCGCAGGCCCAGGATCACCGCCATCGTGCCGACACCGATCAGGACGTTCCACCAGTGCGCCTGAGGAATCTTGGTGATGATCTCCCACACCTCGGGGAAGAACTCCTCGGACGTGGTGGTGATGCCGAGGATCTTCTTCACCTGGCTGGTGAGGATCTCGACTGCCAGGCCTGCGATGAAGCCGACCAGCACGGGCTCGGACAGGAAGTTGGCCAGGAAACCGAGCTTGAAGACGTAGAACAGCAGAAACACGGCCGCGCACACCAGCGATTGGGCGTAGGCGAGCTCCACGTAGTTCTCGCTGCCCGCGACGGCGAGCGCACCCAGCAGTGAGGCGATCAGGGCCGCGATCGGGGCGTCGGGGCTCGCCACGAGCTGACGGGAGGACGAGAGCAGCGCGAACACCAGCATCGGTGCGATCGCCGCGTAGAGGCCCACCACCGCGGGAAGGCCGGCGATCTGCGCATAACCGATGTTGAGCGGAATCGCCAGCGCGGCCAGCGTGATCCCGGCGGCGATCTCCCTCGGCAGATCCGCTCGTCGTACCCCTCGCAGCCCCGCGAACATCACGGCCGCTCGCGCCCTGCCGTCGGATCATCGGCCATGACTGGGAGTTACCCGGTCGTCAGCCTGCAGGGGCTTGGGGGCGGGCAAAACATCAGCATGAGGATCGCCACGCCCACCGCGAAGGAGACGTCTTCGCCGCGGACATCTCCGACAGATCCGAGGTCATCATCAACTGTTGGCACGTTGCTGACATTGCCCGCGACGGGGCTCGGGTAGGGGCCCAGGCAATGCGCAGTCATTCCTCGATCGGGCCCGACTCCGAATGCGTCTACGCCGCCTCATGAACGAAAGCGGTTCGCCGACGCTGTTCCGGCGGCCTCGGCGGCGCCTGCGTGCCGGGCTGGCCCAGATCGTCTGCGCGGTGGTCGGCCTGGTGGGAGGGCTGGCTCTGCCCGCGCTGCCGCCCTCGCCCGCCGTTCTGAGCAAGGACATCGTCGGGGCGCTCTTCACCGTCGGGTTCGGCGTCATCGGCCTGGCCAGCGTCGTCTTCTCCCTGCTGTTCCTGGTCGTGCAGTTCACCTCCGGCACCTTCACTCCGCGGCTGAACCTGTTCGGTGACGACCCGATCGTCTGGCGGACCTTCGCCTTCGCCGTCGGCGTCTTCGTCTACACGATCACCGCGGCGCTCGCCGTCGCTCATCGCGGACGTGTCTCCGTCGTCGTTCCGGTGGTGGCGCTGCTCCTGGCGCTCGTCGCAGCGCTGCTCATGCGTACCGTCCAGCTGCGCGCCTTCGTCTTCATCCGGCTCACCCCATGTCTGGACGAGATCAACCAGCGCACCCGCAGAGTCCACGACGCCGTCTACAGCGCGCCCTACCGGGACACCCCCAGCGAACCGGTCGACCTCCCCGGGCCTGTCATGCCGATTCGCTGGTCCGGCCGGCCCGTCGTGCTCCAGCAGATCAACGTGCCCGCGCTCCTCACCGCGGCGACCGATCACGACGTCGTCATCGCCCTGCGCGTCCCCATCGGGGGGCAGCTTTTCGACGGGGACCTGCTCGCCGAGGTCCACCAGCACGCCATCCCCGACCGGCTCCTCCTGCGCAACACCCTCACGGGAAGGGAGCGCACCTTCGACCAGGATGTGACGTTCGGGCTGCGCCTGTTGGCGGACATCGCGCTCAGAGCCCTCTCCACGGCCGTCAACGACCCCGCCACCGCCGTCCAGTCCCTGGAGCAGATCCACGACCTCCTGCGTCGCCTGGCTGGGAAGGAGCTCGACATCGGCTACATGGCCGACGCCCGTGGCAGGGTCAGGCTCGTCATTCCCCTCCCGACCTGGGACGACTACCTGCGCCTCGCTCTCGACGAGGTCATCGTCGCCGCCTCTCACAGCCCCATGGTCCTGGTACGGCTGCGCGATCTGCTGCGGGGGCTGTACGACGAGGTGCCTCGCCCCCGCGGGAGTTCGGTCGCCGAACGCCTGGGAGTCGTCGAGGATCGCCTGCGGTCCGGCTTCCCACGGGAGATCTCCGCGTGACCGGCGCTGCCGTCCCGATCACATGGGGCCGCGCGCAGCTCCGCCAGCCGCGCCTCAGGCGGGTCCCTCCGCCGCGCCTTCGGCCGATCCCCTGGCCGACCTGGAGCGCCTGGCCCGGCTTCACGACTCCGGCGCGCTCAGCGACGCCGAGTTCGCCGCGATGAAGGCCCGGTTGATCGGAGGATGACGCTGATGACCGCCACCGAGATCGTCCTGGCCGCGCTGCGAGCCAGCACCAGTGGAGACACGCAGCAGATCACCGATCTGTACGCACCCGATGTTCGCGGTTGGAGCGCCGGACAGCTGATCAGCTCGCGTGACGAGTTGCTGAGCGACGCCGGCATCCGCGCCACAGGACTGTCCGACGTCCGCCTGGACGCCTCGCCGGTGGAGCTGCCCGACGGCACGGTGGTCGCCGAATGGCGACTCACCGCGCGGCACACCGGGAGCCTGAAGTTGGACGACGACGTCGTCATTCCGGCCACCGGCCGGTCCCTGGACCTGCGCGGTGCGCTGTTCGCCAGGGTCGACCAGGGCCGGATCAGCGAGTTCCGCCAGTACTGGGACGAGGCCGATCTGTTCGAACAGCTCGGCCTGCTCCCGGCCTGACGCCGTCGAGGCAGGTGGTCGGAGCAGGAGGTCGGGGCAGGCGGTCGAGGCAGGTGATGGCGCGGGGCGTCGGATCAGCCGCGTCAGACGCGGAGAAAGAGGCCGAGGACCCAGCTCACGACGCTGATGATGAGCGCGCCCCACACGGCCGGCCAGAAGCCGTCCACGTGGAACGGCAGGCGCAGCAACTCGGACAACCAGCCCGTCAGGAGCAGCAGCCCGCCGTTGACCACCAGGGCGAACAGGCCGAGCGTGAGAACGTAGAACGCGCAGCCCAGAACGTGGATGATCGGCTTGAGGACCACGTTGACGATGCCGAAGATCAACGCGACGCAGACGATGGTCAGAAGCCTCCCGATGAGGGAGTCGGCCTGCACGTAGATGCCGCCCACGACAAGCGTCGTCACCCACAGCGCGGCGCCGACGATCAGGATCTTCAGCAGAGCTCTCAAGTCATCGCCCCTCGTGGCACAGGACGTCGATGCACACGGCGGTGGCGAGCAGGAGAGGAATGTCCTGACCTTCGACGATCGAGATCGCGTAGGTGTCACGGACGCTCAACCATCGTTTGGAGACCTCGGCGACGACGGAGCCGTCACGGATGACGGTGTACTCGTGGTCGAGGAAGTTCCCCCGTGTGTGCAGCTCGCCGCCGCCGGCCAGATCGATGGTGAAGCGGTCGCGCAGGCCGATGAGGTGCTTGTGCACGGTCGCCACGATCTGGCCGTCATGCTGCATGACCATGGTCTCCCGGAGACGGAGCAGCTTGCGCTGGAGGTGGAGCAGCTCGTTGTCCGAGGTGTCCTTGAGCACGAAGGTCTGGCGCAGGCGCAGCGCCTTGCCGTCGACGCGATAGGCGTGCTGGCCGAGGCCGTTGTCGATCCAGTAGTCGTCGCCGATGGACACGAGGCGCTGCCGGAGCTGGTACATCGTGGTGGCCGGCGGCGCCGGGTCATCACCCCTTCTGAAGATCACGCTTCACCCCCACCTGCCGAAGTCGCCTCGATGGAAACGTCCTGCCCTGAAGTGGGCAAAGAGAGGACCGGACAACCGGCAAGTCTCCTTTCGCGGGAGGCCCCGCGGACGATGGTCGTCTCACCCGGCCGGCCGGCGGGAGCGCCGCGTAACACGAAGGTCGCCGCTCCCGCCTTCGATCCGACTCCCGACCCGGAGCCCCGCTCTCTGGGTCGGCTCACCCGTCTGTCATGGCGTGACGATGTCGAAATCGCGATCGCCGTCGTCCAGAAGCCCGATCAGCGTTTCGAGCGCCTGGCGGTCGCCGTCCATCTGGATGCCGTCGAAACTCTGCGCGGCCATCAGGCCGAGCAACTGCGGCTTGGTGAGGGTCACGGTGAGGTCGGCCGGGGCGCCTGCGCGGCTACGGGTCTGGGTGAGCACGCCGTTGGCGAGGATGAGCCTGATCTCCTCGTCGAGGTCGGTGAACTTCCAGTCGATCGTCAGGCGGGTGTCCCAGGCACGCGGGCCGTTGACGCGGATGGCGATCGAGTCGAAGACCTGGCCGAGGCTCAGGGCGCTCACCACGTCCGGCGTGGCGGTGTCGAGGGTGTTCCCGGGCTTGCGGCCGCGTAGCTCGGCCGCGCCCTGCAGATAGAAGTTCCGCCAGGTGCCGTTCTCGCTGCCGTACCCGAGATGGTCGTAGACCTCGGCGAGGAGTTCGCGGGCAGCGCTCTCGTCAGGGTCGGCGAAGACGGCGTAGTTGAGGATCTGTGCGGCCCAGCGCCACTCCCCGGCCTCGACGGCGGTCCTGGCTTTGGAGAGGACGCTGTCGATCCCGCCCATGCACTCGACGTGCTTCTTCGCCGACTCCTCGGGAGGCAGCTCCCACAGATGGGCGGGATTGCCGTCGAACCATCCCATGTAGCGCTGGTAGATGGCCTTGACGTTGTGGGAGACCGAGCCGTAGTAGCCGTGCGTGTGCCAGACCTGCTCCAGCGCCGGCGGCATCTGGATCATCTCGGCGATCTCCGTGCCGGTGTAGCCCTGGTTGAGCATCCGCAGGGTCTGGTCGTGCAGGTAGGCGTACAGGTCCCGCTGCTGGGACAGGAACTCGGTGAGCTCTCGGGTGCCCCAGGTCGGCCAGTGATGCGAGGCGAACAGCACATCGGACTCGCCCGAGAACAGCTCGATCGCCTCGGTGAGATAGCGGGCCCAGACGCGCGGGTCACGGACGAGCGCGCCACGCAGCGTCAGCACGTTGTGGAGATTGTGGGTGGCGTTCTCCGCCATGCACAGGGCGCGCCGGTCGGGCAGGAAGAAGTTCATCTCGGCCGGCGCCTCGGTGCCCGGCGTGAGCTGGAACACGATCCGCACGCCGTCGATCACCTCCTGCTGCCCCGTCTCGGTGATCGTCAGCGTCGGCGCGATCAGGGAGATCGTGCCGGTGGAGGTGGTCTGGCCCAGTCCCGCGCCGATCTGACCGGTGGGGTTCCGGGGAAGCTCCGCGCCGTACATGAAGATGGACCGCCGGTTCATGGCGGTGCCGGCATACACGTTCTCGGAGACGGCATGCTCCAGGAAGCCCGCAGGAGCGATGACGGGAACATCCTCCCCCTGGTCCACCACTCCGCGGACACCGCCGAAGTGGTCGGCGTGGGAGTGGGTGTAGATGACCGCGGTCACCGGGCGATCACCCCGATGCTCCCGGTAGAGAGCCAGCGCCGCCGCCGCAGGCTCGACCGACAGCAGGGGATCGACGACGATGACGCCCCGGTCGCCCTCGATGAAGGAGATGTTGGACAGGTCGAACCCACGCACCTGGAAGAGGCCGTCGGTCACCTGGTAGAGGCCGTGCTTGGCGGTGAGCTGAGACTGGCGCCACAGGCTCGGATTCGCCGTGTCAGGGCATTTCGCCGTGAGGAAGGCGTAGGCGTCGAGGTCCCAGACGACCCGGCCCGACGCATCTGTGATCTTCGTTTGGGACAGCGACCCCATGAAACCCTTGTCGGCTTTCTCGAAGTCGGCCCGGTCTTCGAGCGACGGCATGACGTCCACAGGACCCCCTCGGAACAAGACAAACGCTGCCGCCTTATTCCCCGGACTTTCCCAGCTCAGCACAACGGAACGGGCAAAAAGCCGCATGTACGGCACGGGGCGGGCCACGTGGAAGTCCTCGGCCGTCACATCAGCCCGCCCACGCCCTTGCCTGCCAGAACCACCCCCATGACCAGCAGCAGGACGAACATCACGGTGGCGTTGTTCTGCTGCAGCCAGCCCTTCAGCCGGTCGAGCGGCGCGCGCACCCTGGTGGCGTTGGTGGCGTAGACGATCACGGGGACCGCCACGCTGCACGCGGCCAATATCGTGAAGAGCACCAACAGCACTGTTTCCTGGGCGCCGCTCAGATCGCCCGCGGCGATGGCGACGCCCGCCGCCACGCACATCATCAGGTTCTTCGGGTTGACCGCCGACAGCAGCAGGCCGAGCGTGGCGGCCTTGGCGGGAGTCACCTTGTCGACGGCCCGCATCCAGCCGGGCAGCTCGGCGCTCTGACCCGGTTTGGGCCTGCTCTTCCACTGCTTGAGCGCCATCGCCAGCAACGCCAGGCCGAGCAGCAGCTTGATCCAGGACGCCCCCGCCGATGGCTGCCCTCTCGCGGACGCCAGTCCGATTGCGTTGGCCAGCACGATCAGCACGCCCGTCGCGACCACGATGCCCGCCACCCAGCCGACCAGGAACCCGATGCCGGCGCCGCCCGCCTTCGGCGCCAGCAGCATGAGGATCACCGCGATGATCGGCACGGGGCTGATGGCGACCGTGAGCGCGAACGGCAGCAGGTCACTCAGAACCTCACCCATGAAACCCCCCGGCTGAACGGAGTACCCGCTGTGACCAGGGATGATGCTTTGCCCGCCGTTGGTGTGGGCGCGCCGCCGCCGGTCCCGGATCCTTGCCGCGCTCCGTCTCTCAGTCACCGACCAGCGGTGAGGCGGTCCACTGCTGGAGCGCATTGCCGCTCCTGCAGGAGCCGACACCCACCTGAGCGTTGCGCCGCCCATTTGGCTCGGCGCTGGCCAGGCACTTCTTCGTCGCGAAGTTCTGGATGACGAAGGCGTCCTTGAAGGGTCCAGGAGCGTCGACGGCCAGCTTGAACGCCCACTTCTGGGTCTGCTTCCCGCCCACGCAACGGGCCACGAACAGCCGGCCGGCGTTGTCGGTCTCCAGGCACACCGTCTGCCCGCGGACGAGCTTCCTGCTGACCAGCTTGCCACCGTTGATGAAATTCCACTGCTGCTCAACGTCGTCGCCCCCGCGGGGGAACGTGCTGAAGACCTTGCCCCTGCCGCTGGCGCCGACGTCGCCGACCTCCAGCGCAAGACTGGTCCTGCGGTTGCTGAGGTGCAGGGTGCCGGCCGGCGGGGCGGCGGCCGACGTGACGACGCCGGTGGAGACACCGGTGGAGACGCCGGTGGAAGCCGCGGCGGGCGAGGCGACAGCGGTCGTGGCCAGGGCCGTGGTCACGGCACCGATGGCCACGCGACGCCTGGCCAGGACCGACAGAGCACGCGGCAGAAGCCCGTCACCAGCATGAAGCGCCTCGATCCGGGCCCGCTGCGCAGGCACTCGCGGTTCCGGTGGACCACCCCGGTGCCGGCCACCCCCGTCAGCCCGCCGACCACGCTGGTCATCACCTCCACGGTCCGGCAACTGCAGCACCACGCGTGCATCCGCTGGACCGGGCCGGCGATCGGCGAAGGGCTGCGCATCGACCGGGGCGTCCACGTCTGGACCTTCGCCAAGGTCAAGGGCGGCGTCCTCGTACGCACCGAGGAGACCCACGCCGGCGACCAGATCGAAACCGACGTGCCCCTCGCCACCCGCTTTCTCGGACAAGGTCTCGAAGCCTGGCTGCGCGATCTGAAGACCACCGCCGAAGGCCGCAACCAGCGGTAGCGCGGGCTCCGAAGGGCCGGCTCCCGCCGGCGCCACCTCCCCGACGCGCCCAGGCCGGCCCGAGATCGCGGCCGGCCTGCTCGCTTCGACGGCCCCGTGGCCGCGGTCCTGCCCGTCGGCCAGCTACGGCTCGATGGCGGGGTACGGCTGATCGTCGAGGACCGGTGCCGATCCGGCGTCATGCGGGTGTACGGCGGGCCCGATCCGACACCGGCCACACGTAGGGCAGGTCCATCGGCACACCGGTGAACCACCTCTGGTAGTGCTCGGGATCCTTGCGCAGCAAAGCCGACCGGTGGCTGCGGTGGAAGTCCTCCTCCCCCAGCCACGGCGGCAACTCCCCCGCCACGGCGAGCGCGTCCTGCGGGCGCACCGTGTCCACGCCGAGCGCGCGCCGGAAGTCGGCCAGCAGGGTGGTCGCGCAGGTGTCGGCGTATCCGATCTCACACCAGGCGCGGCACATCTCCATGCCGTATCTGGTGAGCGCCTCCTCGTAGCCCGCCCACATGGCGACGGCAGGATGGTGGCGCCAGCCGTACCCGACGACGGTCAGCCCGCGCAGCACCTGTATCGCCTCGACACGCTGTTTGCCGAGCCGCCGTGGGTCCAGGATCAGCGACGTGGCCACGAAGTCGGGATAGGGCAAGAACGTCTGCACCCACGGTGACTACCCTGCATGCCGTACCGACTCACGCACGCGGCTGCGGCGTGAGCTCGCTGCGCATCCGGCTCTTGACGTGCCTGGCGGGCAGGCTCGCATACGAACACGGGGGATCGCGTGGCGGTCCTGCCCCGCCGGCCACCTCGGCTCGCGCGCCCGGTCAGCCGTTCAAAGACCTGGTCAACGCAGCGTAGAGGGGTACTCCTGGCCTGATGTGAAGCGGTTTCGCCACAGAGCGGCGATGCGGCAGGCCACGCGGGACCGTGTCGGCTTCGCCGTAGGACCGCCGCGAGCTGATGAACTGTGGGGCGTTCTGTACCAGCTTGAGATGTTCCGTCCTAATTTGGCGGGTAGGTCCGCTAAAGACCGTCACCAAGCAGAAGGGGGAAAGCGAATGATCACGCAGGAGCAGATCCCCGCGGTTCTGGACCATGACGTCTACGACGCCAATGGAGCCAAGATCGGCGAGGTCAAGCACCTCTTCCTCGACGAGGCCACCGGGCGGCCCGAGTGGCTGTGCATCAAGACCGGCCTGTTCGGCACCAAGGAGACCTTCGTCCCGATGCGGGATGCGGAGCTGGTCACCGACCACGTCGAGGTGCCCTACGACAAGGACCGCGTCAAGAACGCCCCGAACGTCGACGTGGACGCCGGCGGGTACCTGTCGGCCGAGGAGGAGCGCGAGCTGTACCGCTACTACGGGATGGACTGGGAGTCCTCCTGGCAACAGGCCAACCAGCCCGGCGAGGGATGGGCGCACGAGGGCGGCATGCGCGAGCGCGAGCGCCTCGGCCACACCGACACCGGGGACACGGGCATCCAGAACGGCAACGCCGACACTGGAGACACAGGTATCCAGAACGGCTACGCCGACACCGGGGACATGGGTACCGAAACGGGCTACGCCGACACCGGCATGGGCCGTCGCGGCGATGCGATGGCGGGCGGGGATCGGCCGGAGGCCGGCGCCGAGACCCACGAGCGCGGCCGAGCCCGGTTGCGCAAGTACATCGTCACCGACGAGTAGCAGCGCAACGTTCCGCTCACCCCGCCACGAGGTGCGGGTGGAGCGGGAACAGACCACCGAGGCCGACCGGGATGCGGCGCTTGACGGGCCGGACATCACCGAGTCCGAGCCCCCGCACGACAAATGGCCGATGGTGGAGGAGACCGTTCCGTAGGAGCCGGGTCCGCACGACCAAGGACCAGGTCGCCGACGAGGAGACCGTCTCCAACGAGCCGGGCCGCCCCGAGGGAGGGCAGACACCCGGCAAACCGGGACACCATTCCATATTTCATGACATCGCCGGTGTCCTGATTCCACAGGCTGTTCGCCACGCCTGGTTCCTGTCATTGCTGTCTTTGCGCGGAACGGCGGGAACCGCGTCCATCGCGCTCGAAGTCCCTGATGCACGACCTCACAAGGTGGCGGGACGCTTCGCGTCGAAGCAATCGGCCCTCGCAGGGGCCCGCCCAGCAGGGAATACGGCGCTCTCCCCTTCCTTCGCCGGAAGGGGCCACAACGGGCGGTCTTCCGAACGCGAGACCGCCAGATCGGGGGAATCCCATGCGTAAGATCCTCACGAGCCTGGGGCTGGTCTTCCTGCTCACGCTCGCCCCGGCCGCGGCCGTCACGGCGGAGGCTGTCGCCGTCCCGGCCGCGTACAGCCAGATCACCCCATCACCGCAACCCACCGAGAACAGAGACGAGGGCGGCAGCGGAGGCATGTGGGGGCTGCTGGGCCTGCTCGGTCTGCTCGGCCTCGCCGGCCTACGCAAGCAGAAGGCCCGCGTCGGCACGGCCGAGCACATGCCCAACCCCCCGAGGCCGTAAGGCGGAGCCGGGGCGGTCGCATGCCGCAGGAGCCGGGGCGGCGGGCACCGTCGCCCCGAGCGCCTTGTCGTCGTCGTTCGGCGGGAGGTCTTCCATGAGGTGCTCGCAGGCGTGTCGGCGCGGAATCTCCGTGGGGCTGGCCGTCGCCGGCCTCCTGGCCTTCCCGCTGTCCGCCGGGACCGTCGGCGAGACGATGCCCGTGGCGGCCCCCTCCGCTCAGCGCGCCGCGGTTCTTCAGCCGCCGGACTTCCCCGAGCTGACCCCCGCCGTCGCCTCGCGACTGGACACCGCGATCCGGCAGGTCATGCGCATGACCAAGGCGCCAGGCGTCATCGTCGGCCTGTCGGCTTCCGGCAAGGGGGCGTACGTGCGGGCCTTCGGCGTCGCCGACAAGGCGACCGGCGCCCCGATGAAGCCGGACCTGTCCATGCGGATCGGCAGCGAGACCAAGACCTTCACCGTGACCGCCCTGCTCGAACTCGTCGACCAGGGCAAGGCCGGCCTCGACGACCCGATCGCCAAGTACGTCGACGCAGTCCCCAACGGGGACCGCATCACCCTGCGCGACCTCGCGGGCATGCGCAGCGGGCTGTTCGACTACAGCGATGACAAGGCCTTCTCCAAGGCCCTCATCACCAACCCGCGACGGCCCTTCACCCCCCTGGAGTTGCTGGCCTATTCCTTCGAGCACCCCGTGCAGTTCCAGCCCGGCGCGCGATTCCAGTACTCCAACACGAACATCATCCTGCTGGGGCTCGTGGTGGAGAAGGTCGGCGGCCTGCCCCTGCACGAGTTCATCCAGCGAAACGTCCTGGAGCCGGCCGGCCTGCGGCACACCGTCCTCCCGACCGGCGCCGCCTTCCCCAGCCCCCACGCTCGCGGCTACACCAACAAGACCGCCTCGGGCGCGGTCGAGGAGGCCACCGACTGGAATCCCTCCTGGGGCTGGGCCGCGGGAGCGATGGTCTCCAACCTTCAGGACCTGCGCACGTGGGCCCGCGTCCTCGCCACCGGCACCCTGCTGACCCCCAAGACGCAGGCCGAACGCCTCAGGACGCGCCCGACGACCATCCCGGGCGCCGGGTACGGACTTGGCGTCTTCAACGTGCGGAGCTGGATCGGACACAACGGCTCGCTGCCCGGCTACCAGTCGCTGACGGTGTACCTGCCCGAGGAGCAGGCGACGCTGGTGATCCTGGTCAACACGGATATCTCGTACGACGGTGCGCAGCCCAGCACGCTCTTCGGGAAGGCCATCACGCGCATCGTGACCCCGGACCGCGTGTTCGACCTGCCCGAGCAGGCGCCGTCTCCGAGACCGCGGCCATCCGGGTCACGGACCGGCGGTGGCGATTGAGCGCGCACCACTCCTCGGGCCTCGGTTTCTTCCGAATCTCGGACTCCTGCAGGGCCTCTTCACGGCCATGGCTCGCCGCCTCCAGCGCCATCGCCTGGTCAGGGGTGAGGGGGTGGAAACAGGGAACGGAAGTTGCCGACCATCGGGTTCGGGTCGCCGGTGCGCCAGGTCAGGTCCAGTGTGACCGCGCGGACCGGCGGCGACAGAGGGCGGAAGGCGACGTCGCGGCGGCGCAGCCGGGTCACGGACTCCGGCACGATGGACACGCCGATCCCCGCCGCCACCAGGCCCACGATGGTCTGCATCTGCACGGCCTCCTGCACGACGTCAGGTTCGAACCCCGCCGTACGTGCCACCGAGGTGATCCGGTCGTGCAGCGCCGGCCCGTACCTTCGCGGGAACATGACGAACGGCTGCCCCGCGAGTGCCGTCGCCGGCAGGGACGTGCGCGAGGCCAGTGGATGATCGGCCGGCAGGGCGGCCAGCAACAGCTCACGGGACACGGTCTGCGTGGTGAGCACCTCCGCCGCGGGCCCGGCCAGCGGCGCGTGCAGCAGGCCGACGTCGAGCAGGCCCTGACGCAGTTCCTCCGCCTGCTGGGCGGTGGGCAGTTCCCGCAACTCGACCTGGACACCTGGGTAGCGGGCGCGGAAGCGGCGCAACACCCGGGGCAGCGTGAGGTTGGTCGCCGACCCGACGAACCCGATCACCAGTCGGCCCGCCTGCCCCCTGCCGACCCGCCGGGCCGTCTCCACGGCGAGCGCGGCATGGGTCAGGCTGGCGCGGGCCTCGGCCACGAAAGCTTCACCGGCGGGCGTGAGACGTACCTGGCGGGTCGTGCGTTCGAACAGTCGCACGCCCAGTTCCTCTTCCAGTCTGGCGATCTGCTGACTGAACGGCGGCTGCCGCACGCCCTCGCGAAGCGCGGCCCGGCCGAAACTGAGCTCTTCGGCCAGCGCGACGGCGTAGCGCAGCTGCTGGAGATTCATAGGCAGACGATATCAATGGGGGCGCATATCCCTTTCAGTGCGGTTTAATCCGGCAGACACCTTGAAACTGGGCGACATGAAATCGCTGATTGTCGCCCTCTCCCTTCTGAGCAGCACGTTTCATCACGGGTGGGAGGACTTCAGGACCGAGCGGCCGCTGTACCTGTCCGGGACGGTGACGCAGGTCCGGTGGGGAAACCCTCATCCAGAGGTGCGCGTGCGCGTGGCCGCCCCCGCGCGTCTGCCGTCAGGGCTCGCCGAGCGTTCCATCCCCGCCGAACTGGAGCAACTGGGCGGGCGTGACGTGCTGCGGCGTACCCAGGCCTTCGACGGGCGGGAGGAGGAGGTGGTGCTGATCCTCGCACCCGTGGAGCGGCTGACGGCATGGGGGATGACGGATCGGGTGCGCGAGGGCGAGCGCGTGGAGGCGGTCGGCTACGTGCACCGTGAGCACGCCGAGGAGTTCCGGCCTGAACTGCTGGTCCGGCAGGACGGGCAGGCCGTCCGGCAGCGTTCGGTTCCCTTGCCGCAGAGCCCGCCTCCCGCTTCGCCGGGCGGCCCCGCCGAACAGCCTGCCGGGCAGGACGCCACCACCGCGGCCGCCGGCTCCGGCCAAGGCCCTGTCGTGCTGCCGTGGCTGATCGGCGGCGCCCTTCTGATCGGCGGTGGCACCGTGGCGCTGACGCTCCGGGCCAGGCGGGCCGGAGGGAAAGCCTCATGACAGCGGCCTTCCCGCAGCGCCACACCACGCAGGCGGAGGCAGCCGGCGAGGCAGGGGCGCTGCAGGGATACCACGCCGCGCGGTCGGACCCTCAGTCAGCGGGGTGGCTCGACGCGCTGACCTCGCTCCAGGAGACGTGGGTGGCGGAGTTCGTGCGGGTGACGCCGTGGGTGTACTCGTCGCTGGAGATCGTGCACCTGATGGGGCTGGCGATACTGGTCGGACCGGCCCTGCTCTTCGACCTGCGGCTGCTCGGCGCGGGAGCGGACGTGATCTCGGTGTCAGCGGCTGCGCGGCGGTTGCTGCCGGTGGCCAGGGCGGGGTTGGCGCTTGCCGCGCTGTCCGGAGCGGCGATGTTCACGGCCGGCGCCCGGGAGATCGCGGGCACCGGCGCGGCACCGGCCAAGGTGGGTCTGCTCGCCGTGGCCGGCCTCAATGTGGCGCTGTTCCATCTCGGTGTCTATCGCCGGGTAGAGGCGTGGGACGACGATCGCCGACCGCCTCCTGCGGCCAGGGCGGCGGGCGCCGTCTCGCTGGTGGCGTGGACGGGAGTGGTCGCCTGCGGGCGGCTGATCGCCTACACCTGACCGGCGCGGGAACGCCGGGTCAGCCGTCCTGGATACTGCGATTACCCAGGGTTGAAGTTCGACTCCTTTCCGTTACTCTTGCGTGGGGACCTTCCGCCCCCTCCCCCGATCACGGAGTGCCGCATGGAGCGAACCGTTCTGGCCGCCGTCACCGAACGTCCCGACGCCGATTCGGCGCTCGCCGAGCAGATCCGCCGGGTGTGCGCGGCGATGGACGAGCACGGGTTGCAGGTGCGCTGGACCCACCGGGCCGCGGACGCCATGGCGGTGGTGGGGTCGGACGCGTCGCTGACGGCGGTCCTGGCGGCGTGGGACGCCCCCGGGGCCGAGGAACTGCTGGGGGCGGTGGGCAGGCGCTTCCGCGGCCTGCCCGTCTTCCTGATGACGCAGGAGCAGGAGCTTCCGCTGTGGGTGTACGAGGTCATCCAGGGCTACGTCTTCCCGCTGGAGGACACCCCGCAGTTCATCGCCGGACGCATCGCCCACGCGGCTGACGAGTACGCCGAGAAGATTCTTCCGCCGTTCTTCGGCGCGCTGCGCCGCCTGCAGGATCACCATCGCTACTCCTGGCACACCCCGGCGCACGCCGGCGGCGTGGCGTTCCTGAAGTCGCCGGTGGGGCGGGCGTTCTTCGACTTCTACGGCGAGCGGCTCCTCCGGACGGATCTGTCCATCTCCGTCACCGAACTGGGGTCGCCGCTCGACCACACCGGCCCGATCGGAGAGGCTGAGCGCAACGCCGCCCGCGTTTTCGGCGCCGACCGCACGTTCTTCGTGGTCAACGGCAACTCCACCGCCAACCGCATCGTCGGTCACCATGCGATCGCCCGCGACGACACCGTCCTGGTGGACCGCAACTGCCACAAGTCGGTCCAGCACGCGCTGGCCATCAGCGGCGCCCGCCCTGTCTATCTGGTGCCCGAGCGCAACGGGCTCGGGCTGGCGGGCCCGATCCCCTCCGCGACGCTGGAGGCGGACGCGCTCCGCGCTCGGGTGGCCGCCCACCCCCTTGCCGCCGGAGAGCCGACGTACGCGGTGATCACCAATTCGACGTACGACGGGGTGTGCTACGACGCGGTGCGGGTCGGTGAGTTGCTCGGCGCCAGCGTGCCACGGCTGCACTTCGACGAGGCGTGGTTCGCCTACGCCCGATTCAACCCTCTCTACGCCGGCCGGTACGGCATGGCGATCGACGAGCGCACGCTGCCGGGCCCCGACCGCCCCACCGTGTTCGCCACCCAGTCGACACACAAGCTGCTGGCGGCGCTGTCGCAGGCGGCGATGGTGCACCTCCGCCCCGCGCAGCGGGCGCCGGTCGACTACGACGCGTTCAACGAGACGTACCTCATGCACGCCTCCACGTCGCCGCTCTACCCCTTGATCGCCTCGCTGGACGTCGCGGCGGCGATGATGGACGGCCCGTCGGGGCCGTTCCTCACCGGGGAGGCGATCGTCGAGGCGGTCCGGTTCCGGCAGGCGATGGTGCGGCTGGCCGCCCGCATCCGCGAGGACGGCCTGCGGTCCGACTGGTTCTTCGGCGTCTGGCAGCCCTCTGAGGTCACCGACCCGCGCACCGGCCAGGTCTTCTCGTTCGCCGACGCCGATCCGGCGCTGCTGTGCGCTGAGCCGCGGTGCTGGACCATGGAGGAGGGGGCCGCGTGGCACGGGTTCGACGGGATGTCCGAGGGCTACTGCCTGCTCGACCCCGTCAAGGTGACGATCACCTGCCCGGGCGCCGACGCCGTCACGGGCACCCTCGACTGGGGCATCCCTGCCCGCGTCGTGGCCGCCCACCTGGAGCGGCGCGGCATCGTGGTGGAGAAGACCGGCGACCACACGTTGCTGGTGCTGTTCTCCATGGGGATCACCAAGGGCAAGTGGGGCACGCTCATCGACGCGCTCACCGACTTCAAGAACGCCTACGACGACGACCTGCCCCTGGCGGAGGTGTTGCCAGGCTTCGGCCCGCCCGCGATCTCGCTACAGAAGTACTGCACCCTGGTCCACGAGAAACTACGCGACTCCGGCGTGGGAAAGCTGCTGGACCAGGTGTTCACCAACCTGCCCGAACCGGTGACGACCCCAGCCGACTGCTACCAGGCCATGATCCGGGCCCGCACCGAGTCTGTCCCTCTGGACGATCTGCCGGGCCGGGTCGCCGCGGCCACGGTGGTGGTCACCCCACCGGGGATTCCCATGCTGATGCCCGGCGAGGCGGCCGGTCCCGCCGATGGCCCGCTGCTGACATACCTGCGGGCGTTGGAGGACTTCGACCGGGCCTTCCCCGACCTGGCGACAGACATCCACGGCGCCCACCGCGACGGCGAAGGCCGCTACTGGATAGAAGTCGTCAAGGACTGAGCCCGGCGTCTACGCGCTCATGGGCCAAGCGGATGCTCACTCGGCGAGGTACGGCACCACCGGCCAAGCCACGCGAAGTCAGGTCAGCGCCATGGGTGGAATCGTTCGCCCGGCAGCCTCGCCGCCTGGTCAGACCACGTCCGTGGCGTGTGAGCCCGGCATGCCGGGGCCGTGCACGACGTGGATCTGCTGGAGGTCGGTGACCTGACCACAGCTGGAGCAGGTCGTCTGCTCGGCGATCGCTCCCCCGCAACCGGTGTGCCGATACAAGATGGGCGGGCCGTCCGGCGCCGCCCATCGATCGCCCCACTGCGTCAGCGCGATGATCACGGGCGCCAGGTCGAGCCCCTTCTGGGTCACGGCGTAGCCGGCCCGGTCGGGCTGTTCCTCGCTCGAGCGCCGCTCGAGAATGCCTGAGTCGACAAGGCTGTCGAGGCGTTTCGCCAGGATGTTGGTCGCGATGCCCAAGCGCTGGAAGTCGGCGAAACGGGTCGCGCCGGCGAACAGCGCGTCGCGCACGATCAGCAGGCTCCACCGCTCACCGACGACCTCGAGCGCCCTGGCGGCAGAGCACACCTGCGTGTCGTATGTCCTGCCCAGCATGACGGCCACCTCCAGAATTGGCACTTGCGTCAAGCAAGTGTACGGCCCTAACCTCACTTGCATGACGCAAGTGCCCTCCGAGGGCCCAGGGGACCAGCGCCATCCGTTGCCGTGCAGTACAGGCGCGCCCGGCGACCGGCGCGATGCGCATGCCGTCCGGGAAGGCACACCCACCGACCGGGGCGCGGCGGGCCGGCCGTACACGTGAGGTTCCGGAGACGTCGCGATGAGCCCCGCTGCCCGCGACACCCCCGCACCGCAGCGCCCGCTGCGGTCACGAAAGAGGAGAACACCCAGTGGATCTGCAGCTGACAGGCAAGACGGCGGTCGTCACCGGCGGCAGCAAGGGAATCGGCCTGGCCCTCGTCCGGACCCTGCTCGCCGAGGGGATGCGCGTGGTCACCGGCTCACGCACCATCACAGCGGAGCTGAAGGAGACCGGGGCCGTGCCCGTGACCGTCGACCTCTCCACGGCCGAGGGCCCGGCCCGGCTCATCGACAGCGCCATCGACGAGCTCGGCGGCATCGACCTGCTGGTCAACAACGTGGGCGTCGGCGACACCGACGACTTCGCCAAGGGGGTCAGGCTCAACCTGCTGGAGCTGCCGGATGACGCCTGGGAGCACACCTTCAACCTGCACTTCTACAGCGCGCTGCGGGTCAGCCGCGCCGCGCTTCCCAGCCTGATCGAGCGCCGGGGCACGATCATCAACGTCTCCTCGGTCGGGGCGCGCACCGTCGCCGTCGGGCCCGCTGACTACAACGTCTCCAAGGCCGCGCTCAACGCTCTCACCAAGGTGATCGCCGAGCAGTTCGGAGGGCAGGGCGTGCGCGCCATCACCGTGTCTCCGGGACCAGTGAGCACCGGGGTATGGGCCGACCCGGACGGCTTCGTCGGCCGCCTCGCGAAGGAGCAGGGTGTGTCCCACGAATCGTTCGTGGAGCAGGCGATCAGCGGGCTCGGCTTGACGACCGGCCGCATCAGCACGCCGGAGGAGGTGGCGCGGCTCATCGCCTTCCTGGCCTCGCCCAACAACATCACCGGCAACGAGTACCTCATCGACGGAGGCATGACCAAGAACGTGTGACCGCCGCGGGCAGCGTGCTGCCCACGGTTCATCGTGACCCCGGCCTGGCCTTCGGGCCGTTCTCCCCTCCCTGTCGTCGGCGACGCCGGGGACCACATCCGATGACGTCGGCGAGAAGTGCCTCACGGTGCGGCGTGCCGTGGCCGGTCACCCTGACTTTGCCAGCGGTTCTCTATGCTTTCCGTACAGCTCGGGGGAACTGATGAGATCTGCAACAGGCTCGCGACGCCGGATGCTCTAGCGTGATGTGGTCACCGGCACACATGCCCATCAAAGTCAGGATGTCGGTCGCCGCGGTACTGGTGACCGGCCTGCTGGTCGGTGCGCTGTACGCGGTCTTGCTGGTGCTGATCAGGCAGGAGGCGGTGGACGAGGCCCAGCTGCACGCGTCACGGGCCGCTCAGCGCCTGGTCTTCGACGCCGAGGCCGACAAGCTGTCGAGCCCGCTCATCACCTCGGGCCAGGACGAGTTCGCGCAGATTCTCGGCCGCAAGGGACAGGTCGTCAAGGCCAGCGCCACGATCGTCGGGGAGCCGTCCATCCCCGCGACGCTACCCGCACCGCAGGAGCTTCGCAGCGACAGTTCGGTGTGCGGCTACCCGCGACCGGACAGCCCCTGCCTGCTGGCCACGGCGCACCGGTTCTTCCTCGAGAACAAGCCCTTCATCGCCATCGCCGCCACACCGGAACCAGGCCTGCTGCCTCGGCCGATGTGGGCGCTGTTGTTCGGGGTCGTCGCGATCGTCGCCTTGATCTTGCGTGGTGTCTCCATGTGGTGGGCGGTGGGCCGCACGCTGGCGCCGGTGGAGGCGATCAGGGCCGAGATGGACCGGATCATCACCGCGACGGACCTGCATCGCCGGGTGCCTCTTCCTGACAGGCGAGATGAGATCCAGCGGCTGGCCATGAGCGTCAACGCGACGCTGGATCGGCTGGAGCGCGCCGTGGAGCAGCAGCGCAGGTTCGTCTCCGACGTCTCCCACGAGCTGCGCAGCCCCATCACGGGCCTGCGGACGGGGCTGGAGGCCGCTGCGCTGCTGCCTGACGAGATCGACAGGGACGAGGTCGTGGAGTCGGCGCTGACGGCCACCGAACGGCTGGAGAACATCGTCGCCGACCTGCTGGTCCTGGCGCGGCGCGACGCCGGCATCCCCGACAGGACCGAGCCGGTCGATCTGGCGGCGCTCGTCAGGCAGGAGGCGGACCGCCGTCCGCGACGGGTGCCGGTCACGGTCACGGCCGATCCGCGGGTGATGGTGGAGGCCAGCACGCTCGGGATCGGCAGGGTTCTCACCAACCTGCTCGACAACGGCGCCCGCCATGCCCGCACCGCCGTCCAGGTGAGAGTGTTCATGGACGGCGAGGACGCCGTGGTCTCCGTCCATGACGACGGCCACGGCGTCCCCGCCGGCAGCAGGGAGCGCGTCTTCGAGCGGTTCGTACGGCTCGACGAGGGCCGCCGGA
This sequence comes from Nonomuraea recticatena, assembly GCF_039533245.1. Lineage (NCBI taxonomy): Bacteria > Bacillati > Actinomycetota > Actinomycetes > Streptosporangiales > Streptosporangiaceae > Nonomuraea > Nonomuraea recticatena. The sequence continues at coordinate 50,870 of NZ_BAAATE010000048.1, forward strand.
GGGACCCGCGCGGGAGCGGCCTCGGACTGGCCATCTCCAGGGAGATCGTGCGCGATCACCACGGATCCCTGACGATCGTCGACAGTCCCGTCGGCGCGTGTTTCGTCCTGCGCCTTCCCGCCCCTGAGTCAGCCGCCGCACACCGTCCTGCCTAGTCACCGACCTGCCAGAGACCCGGCAAGGGCGTGCAGGCGCGGTGGCCCTCTGGCTACCATTGCCGAGCCCGTGCAGAGCCTGAAGGGGTCAGGATGACCGCGACGCCCGCGGCTGCGCCGACTCGTGGAGGGATCGCCGTGCCGGATGGATGGCAGTGGGACAGCACCCTGTTCCGGGGAAGTGCCGCCTACTACGAGCGCGGCCGGCTGCCGTACGCTCCGGGCTTCGCCGGAACGCTGGCTTCGGCGCTCGCCCTGGACGGCCGGGGCCGGCTCCTCGACGTCGGCTGCGGGCCGGGCATCGTGACGCTGGCCATGGCACGGTTCTTCGCCGAGGCGGTCGGCGTCGATCCAGATGAGGACATGCTGGCCGAGGCCGAGCGGCAGGCCACGCGTCGCGGGGTGACCAACGCGCGGTGGGTGGCCGCGCGCGCCGAGGACCTACCAGCCGGTCTGGGTGAGTTCAGGGTCGTGGTGTTCGCCCAGTCCTTCCACTGGACGGATCGGGACCGTGTCGCCGCGTCCGTGCTGGAGATGCTGGAGCCGGGAGGCATGTTCGTCCACATGAGCGACCTCAAGAGTCCGCCCCCCGAACCGGCGCCGCCGCCGCTGCCCGCTCCGCCGTACGCGCGGATCAGCGACCTGGTCCGTCGCCATCTGGGCCCGGTGCGCCGCGCGGGTCAGGGAAGGCTCGTCAACGGCACGCCGGGCCGGGAGGACCTCGTCCTGGCGCGGGCCGGGTTCGAGGACTTCCGACGGCATGTCGTGCCGGCAGGGGACGTGGTCCACCGCACCGCGGACGACATCGTGGCATGGGTGTTCTCCCGATCCGACTCCGCCCCTCACCTGTTCGGCGGCGGGGTGGAGGACTTCGAGCGGGACCTGCGCGCGGTGCTGCGGCGAGCGGCGCCCGACGACCGCTTCGCTGAGCGTCTTCCGGCGACCGAGATCATGACCTGGCGCAGGCCGCTTCGTGGGCGGTGACGGCGACGCCGCGACGGCCTGCCGCCCGTCCGTGCTCGAGGGTCCGTCCATCCCGACGGCGTCCAAGGCTCCCGGACCTTCAGGAGGCGGCGGCTGAGCTCCTGGGGTTGGTTCCGTCCCACTCCTCCAGGGGAGCGCAGTGCCATTTCCATCCCGCCTGCCGCTCCTGGCCGGGCAGGTCCGCACGACCGTTGGCCCACAGCAGGGTCAGCCAGGGGTCCGTGTCCGTCGGCGCCCATGGGAACAGGCGCCGCAGTGTGGCCGCCGCGATCTCCTCAGAGGGAACAAAGGGCTGATGGACGCCTGTCCCGACATCGGCGGTATGCACGAGCATCTCGTCGCAGGCCATGGCCGCGAAGCCGGTCGCGTCGGCTCTGCCGTCGGGGTGCCATCCTCGGGCCTCGGGCGAGGTTCCGGCGACAACATGTGCGAGGACGGTGGCGAAGGCGTCCACCGTGGCGATCAGGTCCTCCGGCTCGGATTCCGGGCGAACACGCATCTCCATGGTGCTCAGTTCCCTGTCGCCGGCGACAAGGTCCGTGGCGTACCAGATCAGGCAGTCACCGATGTGGGCCACGATGCCCGCCACAGTCCGGTCCATCCCCGGGATCTGCGTTTCCGCCCACTTCTGATCTGCCACTGAACGCAGGTAGGACCCGCATTCGTCAGCCGCGCGAAGAATGATAGCCGCATCCATATGCGAATCTTTGCACGAAAAGATGGCCGTCGACCGCCAGGGCTCTCGAACAGCGGGGCGGCCGGGCCCGGCAGGACGAACATCCATCGGCGCGGGCTCTCCTGAGGATTCGAGCCCGGGTGACGCCAGCCGGATGCAAGATCTCTCCAAGTCGTGTCTCCTACCGTCCTGGCCATGGGAAAGACACATGTCATCGGTGGAGTCCTCGCCCTCGTGATCGGCACAGGCGTCCCGGCCGCGGCGCAGGCGGCCGTGGCCTCCGCCATCCATTGGGGCCCCGTCACGTCGTCAGCGGGACACTCCGGCCACGCCAAGGCCGACGTCTGGATCACCGACTTCAGCGCCGAGACTTTCGCCGTGCACGGCACGCTCCATGACCGCGACAGGCATCGCGGCCACTGTGCCTCCATCCGTGCCCGCTTCCACTACGTGGGCGGCGGCACCGGATGGAGCCGGCCCCGCTCGACCTGTTCGGCCAAGAGCCCCTTCCGGCTCACCTCGGACGGACAGATCAAGCGGGTGGACGTCAGGGTCTGCCTCTACGACCTCGCTTCGCGCACGACCTTCACCTGCCACGCCGACGCCATCACGCCCGAAATCATCGCGAACTGGCCCCGATGACGCTCCACGGGGTGTGCGGCGCGTCACTCACCGGCGAGCCCTCCGGTCTCCAGCAGCCGCCCGCCGGACAGCTCCAGCCAGCGCTCCACCCCGATCTCGGCGAGGAAGCGCTCGTCGTGGCTGACCACCACGAACGCCCCCTCGTACGCCCCGAGCGCACTCTCCAGCTGCCCCACGCTGACCAGGTCGAGGTTGTTGGTCGGCTCGTCCAGCAGCAGCAACTGCGGCGCAGGCTCCGCGCAGAGCACGCAGGCCAGCGTGGCGCGCAGCCGTTCGCCGCCCGACAGCACGCCCACCGGCAGGTGCGCACGGGCGCCCCTGAACAGGAAGCGGGCCAGCAGGTTCATCCGCTCCGCCTCCAGCAGGCCGGGAGCGAAGGCCGCCAGGTTCTCGGCCACGGTGCGCTCGACGTCGAGCAGGTCGAGCCGCTGTGAGAGGTAGGCGATCCGGCCGTCGGCCCGCCTGGCGCTGCCGCCGTCCGGCTCCAGCTCGCCGCTGACCAGGCGCAGCAAGGTCGACTTGCCCGCGCCGTTGGGGCCGGTCAGCGCGATGCGCTCGGGCCCGCGGATCGTCAGGTCGAGGCCCGGCGCGGCGAACAGGCCGCGGGCCTGCAGATGCTCGCCCAGGAAGACCGTGCGCCCCGCGGGGACGTGGGTCCCTGGCAGTCGCAGCGTGATCTTCTGCTCGTCGCGCAGGGTGCGCCCGGCCTCCTCCAGCCTGGCCTTGGCGTCGCCGACCCGGGCCGCGTGCGTCTGGCCCGCCCGCCCGGCCGACTCCTGCGCGCCGCGCTTCATGTTCCCCGCGAAGATCCGCGGCAGACCGGCGTTCTTGAGGTTGCGGGCGGCGTTGCTCGCCCGGCGCTCGGCCCGCTCGCGCGCCTGCTGCATCTCCCGCTTCTCGCGCTTGAGCTCCTGCTCGGCGCTGCGCACGTTCCGCTCGGCGGCCTCCTGCTCCGTCCGTACGGCCTGCTCGTAGGCCGTGAAGTCGCCGCCGTAGAAGCGGACCTCGCCCCTGTCCAGCTCGGCGATGCGATCCATGCAGTCGAGCAGGGCCCGGTCGTGACTGACCACGAGCAGACAGCCGGTCCAGTCGCCGAGCACGGCGTAGAGCTTGCGGCGCGCGTCGAGATCGAGGTTGTTCGTCGGCTCGTCGAGCAGCAGCACATCGGGACGCCTGAGCAGCTGCGCGGCCAGGCCGAGCGAGACGGCCTGACCGCCGCTCAGCGTGCGCAGCGTACGCCCCAACCCGAGGTCGCCGAGCCCGAGCCGGTCGAGCTGGGCGCGGGTGCGCTCCTCGATGTCCCAGTCGTTGCCGATCGTGGTGAAGTGCTCCTCGCTCGCGTCGCCCGACTCGATGGCGTCCAGCGCGGCGATCACGG